>CAZALA010000010.1:0-48487 GCA_964485725.1 uncultured Propionivibrio sp.
TCGCGCTGATGGCCGGGCTCTCGGACGAGCCCGTCAACACCTGCTCGATCGCCTTCAACGACCCGGCGTTCAACGAAGCCGAATTCGCCAAGATTGTGGCCACGCGCTACCGCACCAATCACCACCTTGAGACCGTCGAGAGCGATGACTTCGACCTCATCGACATGCTCGCTCGCCTCTACGACGAGCCTTACGCCGACAGCTCGGCGATCCCCACTTACCGCGTCTGCCAACTGGCGCGCAAGCACGTCACCGTCGCGCTCTCCGGCGACGGCGGCGACGAGACCTTCGGCGGCTATCGGCGCTATCGCCTGCATCTGATGGAAGAGCGCATGCGCTCGGCCGTGCCGATGGCGATCCGCAAACCACTGTTCGGCTTTCTCGGCCGCACCTACCCAAAAGCCGACTGGGCGCCGCGCGTCTTCCGCGCCAAGACGACCTTCGAAGGCATGGCGCGCGACTCGGTCGAAGCCTATTTCCATTCGGTTTCAATCTTCCGCGACCCCATGCGCGAACAACTGTTCAGCCGCAACTTCAAGAGTGAAATCGACGGCTACAGCGCGCAGGATATCTTCCGCCACCATGCCGCGAAATCGGGCACCGACGACCCGCTCGCGCTGATCCAGTATCTCGACCTCAAGACTTATCTTGTCGGCGACATCAACACCAAGGTCGATCGTGCCAGCATGGCGCACGCGCTCGAAGTGCGGGAACCCTTGATGGATCACGAAATCGTCGACTGGCTCGCCACCTTGCCATCGTCGCTCAAGGTGCGCGGGCAGGAAGGCAAGTACGTGCTCAAAAAGGCGATGGAGCCGATGCTCTCGCCCGACATCCTCTATCGGCCCAAGATGGGCTTTGCCGTGCCGCTCGCACGCTGGTTCCGCGGCCCGCTCAAGGCCCGCGTGCGCGAGGCCGTCCTCGGACCCCGCCTCGCCGCCACCGGCTGGTTCAATCGCGATTACCTGCAGCACCTCGTCGAAGCGCATCAATCTGGAACGCGCGACTACAGCGCGCCGCTGTGGACACTGCTGATGTTCGAAGCCTTCCTGCGCAATGTCGTGGACGATTCCCGGGTAGCCGCATGAGCGCCGTGCGCAAAAACCTCACCGGCGCCATCTTCGGCCGTAAAACCGTCACTGGCGCCATCGATATAGGGTGCAATAAGCGCAGCGCATTGCACCGCAGCCGGGCCCCTGCGGCGGTGAGCCGTGCGCCGACACAGGTCGTGAATAACGT
Source organism: uncultured Propionivibrio sp. (assembly GCA_964485725.1). GTDB lineage: Bacteria > Pseudomonadota > Gammaproteobacteria > Burkholderiales > Rhodocyclaceae > Propionivibrio. The sequence goes on from CAZALA010000010.1 coordinate 1,240, forward strand.
CAGCCGCAAAAACCTTACCGACGGCATCAACATAGGGTGCAATAAGCGAAGCGCATTGCACCGCAGCCGTGCCCCTGCGGCGGTATTGTCATGACCCTGCGCATCCTTCACGTCCTCGACCACTCGATCCCGCTGCACAGCGGCTACACCTTCCGCACGCTCTCGATCCTGCGCGAGCAGCGCAAACTCGGATGGGAGACCTTCCATCTCACCTCGCCGAAGCAAGGCGATACGGCGGTCAAGTTTGACGACGTCGATGGGCTGCGCTTCTATCGCACACCGCTCGCCACTGGTGCACTCGCCAGGCTGCCGATCGCCGGCGAACTCGCGTTGATGAAGCAAACGGAAACGCGGCTCGAAGCGGTGGCGCGCGAAGTCAAACCGGACATCATCCACGCGCACTCTCCCGTCCTCAACGCCATCCCCGCGATCAAGGTCGCGCGTCGGCTCGGCATTCCGGTCGTCTATGAGATCCGCGCCTTCTGGGAAGACGCCGCCGTTGACCACGGTACGACGAGCGAGGGAAGCCTGCGCTACCGCGCGACGCGCGCCCTCGAGACGCGAGCGATCCGCCAGGTCGACCACGTATTCACGATCTGCGAAGGCTTGCGCTCGGACATCGCCGCGCGCGGCATTGCACGCGAAAAAATCACCGTCATCCCGAATGCTGTCGACGTCGAATCGTTCAACGTCGGCGGCGTTCCCGACGAGGCGCTGAAAGCGCAACTCAACCTCTCAGGCGCGACGGTGGTCGGATTCATCGGCTCTTTCTATGCCTACGAAGGACTTGATCTCCTGCTTGAAGCCTTGCCACTGATCCTCTCCCAGTTGCCCGACGTGCGCGTCCTCCTCGTCGGCGGTGGCCCGCAGGAAGCGGCGCTCAAAGAACAGGCACGGCGTCTTGGCATCGAAGACAAAGTGATCTTCACTGGTCGCGTGCCGCACGATGAGGTACAGCGCTACTACGACCTGATCGACGTGCTCGCCTATCCGCGCCATTCGATGCGCCTCACCAACCTCGTCACACCGCTCAAGCCGCTCGAATCGATGGCGCAGGGACGCTTGCTCGTGGCCTCCGATGTTGGAGGCCATAAAGAGCTGATCCGCCACGGCGAGACAGGGATGTTGTTCCACGCAGGGAGCGCGATCTCGCTCGCCGAAACAATCACCGAGTTGCTGACCAGGCGCGATAACTGGCCAAAGATTCGCGCGGCAGGACGGCGCTTCGTCGAAACCGAACGCACCTGGACAGAGTCGGTCAGTCGTTACGTCGACATCTATGGGCGCTTGATATCGGAGCGCGCTCGGGTGGGCGTCGGCGCACTGCCAGTCGGGCTGGTCGGCCCACTGCCTCCGCCATTCGGGGGAATGGCAAATCAGACGCGGCAACTGGCAACGCTCCTGCGCGGGAAGGGGCTGCCGGTTCTGCTCTTCCAGACCAATGCCGAATATCGGCCGCGCTGGATATCGCGCGCACGCTTCATCAGGGCGCTGTTTCGTCTCGTCCCTTACCTTCTGCTCCTGTGGCGAAACGTCGGGCGTTGCAGGATTCTCCATGTCATGGCCAATTCAGGGTGGTCCTGGCATTTATTGGCAGCGCCTGCAATCTGGATGGCGAGGCTCCGCCACGTTCCGGTCGTCGTCAATTACCGCGGCGGCGAAGCCGAGGCTTTCCTGTCACGATCGCCAAGAGCGGTCGGCCTGACGATGCGTCAGGCCTCAGCGCTCATCGTCCCTTCGGGCTTCCTGAAAGCGGTCTTCGAACGCTTCGGCATGGCCGCGACGATCGTTCCGAACATCGTTGACCTTGACCTCTTCAGTAACCCGTCGCCCCACCGTAGCGCCCGACGGCGACTACTGATCGCGCGCAATCTTGAACCGATTTACGACAACGAAACGGCCATTCGCGCCTTTGCCATCGTGCGCCAAGAGCATCCCGATGCGACGCTCAGCGTCGCCGGATCGGGGCCATTGGCAGAGTCGCTGAAAGATCTGGTGCAAAGCCTGGGCCTTGGCGCTGCCGTCACATTCGCGGGACGCCTCGATCGGGACGCTATGTCGCAGGCCTATCGCGAGGCCGATATCGCGATCAATCCGAGCCTCGTGGACAACATGCCCAATTCGGTACTGGAAGCGCTCGCGAGTGGCGTGCCGCTCGTCAGCACCGATGTCGGTGGTGTGCCCTTCATCGTCACCGACGAGCACACCGCCTTGCTGGTTCCTCCTAAATCACCGCAAGCGATGGCCGAAGCGATTCTTCGTTTGATGAACGACCCGGGCCTCGCCGAACGACTGATCGATAATGGCTTGCGGGAAGTGAAGAAATACACATGGGCAGAGGTGTGGCCGCTGCTCTCCGGTGCATACGGCCAGGCAACCGGCGCTGCCGGTTCACCGATCTGAGGACATCGCCATGGGCCTCTATACGAAAGTGGTCGCCAGTCTCCTCTTTCCCCTGCAGGAGAAGCTGAAGAATCACGCCACGGTGAACATTCGCGAAGCAATGGATGTGTCGCAATGGTGGTCGGCGGAGCAACTTGAAGCCCTGCGTCTCGAACGGATGCGGAACTTGCTCGCCAATGCCGGAGAACACGTTCCCTACTATCGCGATTATTTCGCCAAGGTGGGCTTTGACCCCCAAGCAATCCAGTCGCTTGCCGATCTTGGGAAGTTGCCCTTTCTTACGAAAGCGACGATAAGGGCCGAAGGCGAGCGCATGAAGTCGGATGTTGCGCAAGGACTCGCACGTTTCAATACCGGCGGATCGTCCGGCGAACCGCTGATCTTCTTCATCGGCAAGGAGCGGGTAAGCCATGATGTCGCCGCCAAATGGCGGGCGACGCGTTGGTGGAACGTCGATATCGGCGACCCGGAGATCGTCGTCTGGGGCTCGCCGATCGAGCTCGGAACTCAGGACAAGCTGCGCATCGTGCGCGACAAGGTGATGCGAACCGAATTGCTGCCCGCCTTCGAAATGTCGGAGTCGCGTTTGGACAGCTTCGTCGAGCGCATTCGATCCTGCCGCCCGAAAATGCTCTTCGGCTATCCGTCGGCAATCAGCCTGATCGCCGAACACGCAAAGAAGAAGAGCATTGCCCTCGACAAATCGGGCGTCGAGGTCGTATTCGTGACGTCGGAGCGGCTTTACGATCACCAGCGTGCGGCGATATCGGAAGCCTTCGCTTGCCCAGTGGCTAACGGCTACGGCAGTCGTGATGCTGGTTTCATTGCTCACGAATGTCCCGCGGGCGGCATGCATCTCACCGCGGAAGACATCATCGTCGAGATCGTCGATGAAGAAGGTAATGTGCAACCAGCGGGCGTGTCAGGCGAGATCGTAGTCACAAATCTGGCGACGTCGGAGTTCCCATTCATTCGCTATCGCACGGGTGACATCGGCACCTTGTCATCGGAGAAATGCTCGTGCGGGCGAGGACTTCCGCTGCTCAAGGAAATCCAGGGGCGCAGCACCGACTTCATCATCGCTGCCGATGGCACGGTAATGCACGGCTTGGCGCTGATCTACATCCTGCGCGATCTGGCCGGCGTGAAATCTTTCAAGGTCGTTCAGCATTCACGCGAGAAAACGACGGTCTTGCTATGCGTCGACGACGCGTTCGAGTCGAGCATGATCGAACAGATCATTGCCGGCCTGAAGCGACGCCTCGGGGAAAGTGTCGACGTACAAGTCGAGATCGTGGACAGTATTCCTGCGGAGAAGTCAGGCAAGTTCCGCTATATCGTGAGCCACGCCGTATGATGAGGAAGAGACCAGCCCATGCGTGACCTGCTCATCACTGTCGTCGTCGTGGCGACCATTCCATTCATCCTGCGTACGCCTCGCTTGGGCGCTTACGTGTGGGCTTGGTTATCGATGATGAACCCCCATCGGGCTGCATTTGGCTTCGCTCGCACTTTCCCGTTTGCCTATATCGTTGCGCTCGCGACGTTGACGAGTTTTCTGTTTTCCAAGGATCGCCGCCCGTTTCCCCTGAACAGCATCACGGTCACGCAGCTGCTCTTTCTGTTCTGGATGACCGTTACCTGTTTTTTCGCGTTGAACTCACCACACATCGTCTTGGATCGCTGGATTTTCGTAGCCAAGATTCAGTTGATGCTGCTGATTACCCTCATGTTGATTCGAGGTCGCGAACAGATCGTGCAACTGGTATGGGTTATCACGGCATCAATCGGCTTCTTTGGAGTGAAGGGCGGGATCTGGACCCTGATCGGCGGCGGTGGCGGGCGCGTATGGGGACCGAACGGAAGCATGATTGAAGGCAACAATGAGCTTGGCTTGGCGCTCGTAATGATTGTCCCGTTCATGTATTTTCTGCAGCAGACCTCAACGAGGCGATTCGTACGCATCTTCCTCGCCTTTTGCATTGCCGTCACTTGTTTTTCAGTTCTTGGTAGTCAGTCCCGGGGTGCCTTGGTTGCACTCGTCGCAATGGCGGCCGTACTTGCTCTTAAGAGCAAACGTCCGTTCCAAATGACGTTTCTCTTGGGAGGCCTCTTGGTTGCCGCGATTCTTTTTATGCCAGATTCATGGACCGGCCGTATGGAGACGATGCAGAATTTCGAGAAGGACTCGTCGGCAATGTCTCGGATATACGCATGGAAGACGATGTGGGCCCTAGCGATAGATCGGCCATTCATGGGGGGGGGGTTTGTATCTGACAATCCAATCGTTTTTGCCCTGTATGCCCCCGAGCGAGTTGGAGACTACGAAGGAGGCGCCATATTTGTCGCCCATAGCATCTATTTCCAAGTATTGGGCGAGCACGGTTTCCCAGGTTTATTCCTATACCTGCTCATAGGCGTTCTCGCTTGGCGAAAAGCCGCGTCACTAGCGGGGCAGACAGGCAGTGATCCCCAGTTTGGAGGCTGGGTACCATTGTTGATGCGCGCGGTGCAGGTTAGCTTGGCAGGATTTGCCGTTGGAGGAGCGTTTCTATCGCTTGCTTATTTCGACTTGCCTTACTACATAGTAAGTTTCGTTATCGTGGTGGACGCGACACTCCGCGAGCATAGGAACGCGCGCTTGAATTCGGTGTCTTGAGCAACGTAAGCAAATTCCGCTCCCGGAGGAAAACGGTATGACTGCATTGGCAGAGAAATTACTGCATAAGTACTACCAGAATGTTGCCCACCCCTATCGGCTATTCGAACAGCGTGTAGATGGTTTGTTAGGCACTGGAGCGTGCCTTCTGGATGCCGGTTGCGGTCGCACTGCTCCCATCTTGAAGAAATATGTTGGAAAAGCTGAGCGGCTTATCGGTGTAGACCTGGTGGATTTCAAAGATGTGCCTGCGGGAATCGAAACCTATAATTCAGACCTCAAGAAACTGCCTCTTCCTGAATCAAGTGTTGACTTAATCATGTCGCGCAGTGTGTTCGAGCATTTGACTGATCCAGAATCGGTTTATAAAGAATTTTCGCGGGTTTTGAAACCGGGAGGGGCGGTGGTCTTCTTGACGGCGAATTTATGGGATTACGGTACGTTGGTGGCGCGAATCGTTCCTAACCACCTCCATGCACGAGTCGTGAAGCATGTTGAAGGCAGGGCAGAGGAAGATACCTTCCCCACGGTATTCAAAACGAACTCATCTAGGGATGTTCATCGCCTTGCTACTCAAGCGGGCTTGAAGGTCGAATCGTTCTCGTATTTGAGCCAATATCCGAACTATCTTATGTTTAATGGCGTTCTGTTCTTCCTTGGAACGTGTTTCGAGAAACTGATCCGTCGCTTCGAGTCTTTGCGTTTTTTACGCGGCTGGATTTTGGTGACGCTGCGCAAGCCTTTGCCGTCAGCCTAAACACCATGGTGGCTGGCCGTTTCGTGGAACCGGTTATCGCCAAGGCGATGCGACTCGGTGTGGGGCTGTGCAGTAGTTTTTCCTCACCAAGTTTGTCCATCCTGATTTTTCATCGCGTCCATGCGCAAGCTGACGGTATTTTTTTGAACGAGCCGGACGCCAAGCGTTTCGAACACCTAATGCGATTTGTCGCAAGCGCTTTTCGGGTGATGCCGCTGCGCGAAGCGATATGCCGCCTGGAGGAAGGTACTCTGCCTTCGTCTGCACTAGCGATTACTTTCGATGATGGTTATGCAGATAACGCCGAGGTTGCCTTACCCATATTGCAGCGGTGCGGTCTGACGGCATGCTTCTTTGTCTCGACGGGATTTCTTGACGGCGGCCGCATGTGGAACGATTCGGTTATCGAGTGCGTACGCGGCTGTCCTTATCTGGAAATTGATCTCGACGACTTTGGCCTTGGAAAATACCCATTGGCTCATCCGGCGGAGAGGAGGAGGGCGATTGATGCGCTGTTGCGGCGCATCAAGTATCTAAACCTCGTGGAACGCGATACTGCGTGCGCCAGGCTGCAGCGTTTGTGTGGCGTACCGCATTTGCCCACGGATCTCATGATGCGTTCAGAGCAGATATGTGCTCTGCATCGTTCCGGCATGGAGATCGGGGCGCATACGGTAAACCATCCGATATTGACAGCGATCACGCTACCCGAGGCTGAACGTGAAATCGTTGAAGGGCGGGCGCGATTGGAGTCCATTATCGACGCGCCCGTTGATTTGTTTGCCTACCCGAATGGAAAGCCCGCCAAGGATTACGATTACAGCCACGTCTCGCTAGTCCGGCGTCTCGGATTTCGTGGTGCTGTTAGCACAGCTGCGGGGGCAGGGCGCTCAGGGGACGATTTGTTCCAACTGCCGCGATTCACGCCATGGGGGGATTTGTCGCTGCGTTGGGCGGGGCGATTGTTCGCAAATCGGCACAATACGACCTTTGAGGTTGCAACAGACTCAGTATGCCCAAGGGAGGCGGCGTAATCATAGGTCCTGAAGTTTGGGCTCAACCCCGGAGCTTTTTCCGGCCGATAGGTCCTGACTGGCTTTTTCACGGCCCACTAGGCCGGCAAGTGGACACCTTTGTGTCCTCTCATCCACTGCTCTAGCATCATCAGTATCCAGACCATCTCGCCGTAGTAGCCGGGATGTTCAAGCAAGTGTACTGAGAAAAGCTTCCCGACAAACTCCTTGTTTACGATGCCCCGGTCGGCAAGGCTATGCAGTGATTCTTCAGCAAGACGCAACAACTCTGGAGTGCGAATCGTCCATACGCCAAAGGGAAGGCCGAAGCCCTGCTTCTTTTTCGTCAAGATTTCGTCGGGCAGGAAGCCACGAAGCGCCTCCTTGAAAAACCAGCGCAGCTTGAAACGCCGCAGCTTCCATTCCGGAGGCAATGACATCGAGAAATCGGTCAGTCGATCGGACAACAAAGGATAACCGACTTCAATGCCTGCCATGGAGGCTGCACCGCGTACCTTGGGCAGGTCGCTATCGGCGAGCGTGTAGCGCCAGTCGTAGGCAAGCATACGATTGATCAGGCTGTCCGCTTCGCATGCATCCCAAGTACTTTGCATGTGACGCTTGGGTTCCCCCAAGTCCACTTGGGCGAGGAAGCCGGCAGTTAGCACAACACTCGGATTCAGTTGCATGATGAGGTTAAAGCTTTGCAGCCGCTCGGGCATTGGAATCCTCGAATGGCGAACATAACCGGTCGCTTGCCTCAAGCCAGGAATCCGCCGTAGCGGACTTCCGTCGCCGCACATCGGCTCGATCATCTGTCTGAGGGCGAGTGGGATGGCATGGTAGTACTCAAATATGCGTTGCTCCGCATAGCGCGAATTGCCACCGAACAGTTCGTCACCCCCATCACCGGCGAGCAACTTAGAGCAGCCATCGGCCTTGGCCACTTTCGCGCAGTAGTACGCGGGTAGGGCAGAGGAGTTACCAAAAGGCTGGTCATGGAATTGAGCGACCGCCGGAATGCTCGTTACGAGATCAGCGGGCGTTACGTAGTACTCGTGATGCTCACAGCCGAAATGCCGTGCCGCGATGCGCGCATACTTCATTTCGTCGTAACCGTCGGCTTCAAAACCGATCGAATATGCAGGCGCCGGGCTGCCCATAACTTGACCAAGCATTCCCGCCACAGTCGAACTGTCCGTGCCGCCTGAAAGGAAGGCGCCGACGCGTGTGTGGCCCGAGGCTTCGTCAGCCACGCCATCGCGAATTAGCTTGCGAAACGAATCCCGCGCTACCGCAAACGGCTCGTGGTGATCTTCGTCGAAGCGCTGCGACCATTGGCGAATCTCGTGCACGCCCTTCTCGTCAATAAGCAGACCACAGGCCGCAGGCAGCCGACGTACGTTTCGGAAAATGGTACGTGGAGCCGGGATCATGTGAAAGAACAGATAGTCGAAAATAGCCTGCGGATCGAGTTCGTCACTTCGCCCGGCCACATAGTCCGCACGATCCGAGAAAGAGAGTTGTTCACCCTCAATGCAGTAGCACAAAGTCTGAATCGAAAATCGGTCTACGGCGAGAAGAACTGATTTATTCTTTCCGTCGGCAATAGCCACTGCATAGGAACCATGGACCTTGGCGAGGGCATTGGTGCCATCCTGCCGCCAAAGTTGCAGGAACTCGGTAGCCGGGCAAAACGCCGGCGAGGTTTGTGAAACCTCGCAGCTATCAAGACGTGGCGAGCCTATCAGCGCGCACACAGCGCTTGGATCGCGCGCGGTGTGAGCGCCCTTAAAGACTATGCCGCCAATCAGAGATTGGAATTGCTCGGCGTCAAAAAAGCTACGCAAGTTGAGTTGGCCGGACAATTGATCGTTCATGGGGGTTCAGTAGGCGAGCTTGCGTAAGTGAAATTTCAAAGGAGTCTGTGTCTGCCGACATTGGCACAGGAGACGTCTGGCAGTAGCGCGACCGAGCACATATTCATTGTTCGAATCAGGACGACAAATTTTCGATCAGGCCATGAATAATTTCACACAGACCCGTTCGGCAGATATGATAGCGCGGAGTATTTGGCCAAATGTGAATTGACTTTGCAACCGCCGGAGGCAGCTTGGATTTCTTCTCGTCACGGTTTACCAAAATTTGGCTGTTGAACCGCTTATACCGATACGGAATGGCAATTTACCCTTGGTACGCATTTCGCCGCTTTGGTATCGCCACGAACTGCCTCGAACGACTCGGCAGCGACTATGGTGGCTGGTACGCGCCAGTGTGTGATCTTACGCCGGATTCAATTATTTACTCTGCTGGGATAGGGCTCGATATTACCTTTGATAAAGCGCTTATCGAGCGTTGCGGCTGCTCTGTTTTTGGTTTCGATCCAACGCCAGCAGCAGTTGACTTCGTCAACACCCAGTTCCGAGATGGCTTACTGCCTTCGAAGTTTTATTTCGAGCCAGTTGGTCTTTGGGATGCCGAGACGAACCTGCAATTCTACGCACCCAAGACTCGCGGCTGGATTGGCTCCTTTTCTGCGTTGAATCTGCAGGGCACAGACGATAGGGACTCAATTTCGCTCGAAGTAAAGCGCTTGTCCACTCTTATGAACAAAAACGGTCACACTTCAATTGATCTTCTAAAGATGGATATCGAAGGCGCCGAATACCGCGTGATCAATGAAATAATCACAAGGGAAATTCCCATTCGCTGGTTGTGCATCGAGTTCGACCAACCTGTACCCTTTTGGACGACCAACCGGGCGATTGAACGGCTGAGGGACTCAGGCTATCAGTTGTGTAAGGTCGACCGCTGGAATTTCGTTTTCCGAAACCGGAAATATGTTACAGCCACAGCCAGGGGATGACGCTGCGAAGTGCGCCGCGTATCAAATCCTTTGCTCGCTGTGAGCCTGACGCATAATCTCTCTCGTGCCGCCCGCTGATTCCCTGTAACTGCGCCTGCAAGGGAAAGCGCGGGGTCACCCGCACATTCCCGTGGCCGCGTCGCATCCAGTGATAGAAGAACTCGGCGTCAAAGCCGGTTTCGTGTGACCGCCAAAGATCGCGGAGGATGGCGTCGTAGGCCCTCATCCGAAAGGCGAAGACGCGCAAGTCCATGTTCTGATAGTTCCGCCATTTTCCCGACCCAACCCAAGGCACGTTGTGCAGGTCACAAAGGACGTCGAAATGCAGAGTGCGGCAGCGCGCAACCATTTGCGGGAGGTTGAGAAATTTGAGGCGGCCCGTGGTTTTCCAAACGAGGTCTTCCGGTGCGAACAAGGTGGTATTCGCCAAGCCGTAATCCATCAACTTAAATTCGCCGTAGGCCTTTCCGAACTGATGGGGGTGCGTATTGCCTTCAAAACTAATCAATTCGACCACTTTCCCGTGAGGAAAACGTCGCGCTAACTCGGCCAGCGGCGTGATGTCGCTATTCGAGTTGTCGATGAACAAGACGCGGTCGATGACGGTGTCTGGCAAGGACAGATAGAAGCGAAGTGCGTCCAGATAGTCGTTTAGTCGATCTGCCGGATCGGCGCGGGCCACAGCTTCCGTTGGTGGCGCCAGCGTCGCGCTCATGACCAACCCGGCTCCGCTCGGGTCAGGCAAGGAGGGCTTAATGGTCCCGACGATACGGTAACAGGTATGGCTCATGGCCAGATGTGGCGCCGCATGCAAAGTGTATAGCGCATTCGGTACGAGCGGCATTGCTGGGGATTGAAATCCATAATGCGCATCAGGTGATCTCCACGCTTAGCTCTTTTGCAAGCTTTGCAAACATTCGGTTCATTACCCATTTGCGCAGCGTGGACTGCTGTTGGCGAATCGTCGCGTGCCAAAATGGCAGTGCAAAGGTGAGCCTCAGCCAATTCAAATAGGTGTGCGAAACGGATGGCCCGGTACTTCGGTACCCACGCCAGAATGCTCGTTCTAACGTTGTCATCATCGCTCGCAGATAAATAGACTGAGGACTGTATAGCCGCAGAGAGAGGTTGTTCAGAAACTGTGCCAAGTCGTACTCGACGGGATTCTCGTAGATCAAGCTGATATCGATCCCGTAGACCTTCCCATTATCCAGAATGAAGTTGTCGGTCTTGCAATCTCCATGTAGCCAGGCGACTTCGACCTGTACGTCTTTCATTGATGTTGCCGCCCGCTTCAACAGAACCTGCGCGCTACCAAATGCCGGGTCGGTCATCGCTGTCGTGCATAAGCGGTCTATCACTGCAAGTCGTTCTTCCAGAGGGGCGGGTCGCCGTTCGGCAAGCCCAGCGCTATGAAAATGGCCCATCCATGCGCCAACGTCTTCAAACCAACTAGGTCCATCGATAAAGACGGTTGCGCGATGCATCTTTCGTGTTAACGATGCCCCCGCGACCCATGACATCGCGAAAAATGCTTGTGTCGTATCCAGGAAGAGGGGGCTTGGGCTGCGATAGCGCTTGTCTGTGCCCGCCAAGGCATCATTGACACGTTGCAAGGCGACGAACTGTTCTGTGGCGGCCAAGACGTCAGGCGTCCCAGTATGGGGAACCAGGCAGTGTTTGATGGCCGCTTCGATAGGTGGCGCTGAATTGATCGTTGCGTGGAAAATCCTCGAATTATCGCGAACGCTGATCGGGCCATCAATCCGGATATTCGCGCCACCATAGTGACAGGATAGTGCCTCCTGAGCTTGCTCAATGAAGAGGTCAGAAGGCGCGATGCCAGTATTCAAGGGGAAATCCACGATGGTTTTTTCATGGTTGTGAGGCTTACGAAGGCTGGCGGTATTTCGCAAATGCCAGTCGCGCCAGTGACAAAAGTTCGTCCCAAAGTGGGTGACGAACGTTTCGCAGTGCGAGGGCCCATATCACTACGGCGAAAGTTCCTCCTCCAAAGGCAAACCACAAATAATTGGTTTCCGAGATGTTTTCGAAAGCTGACCAGATTGCCACAGGGCCCGTCGATAGCGCCGTTACGTAAAGGCTCGGCAAACATCTTTTCGCCACATCGCGAGTTCGCAGTCCAATGGCGCGGGCCAAATGCCACTGAGAATACCCGGCGCCACACGCCGCAGCCACGAAGAGCCCCCAACACGCGCCGGCAAGACCGAAAGGAACGACGGCAAGGAGTCCAACAATTCGAAACGCCTGAATGCCCATTTGGAGAAGATTGCTGCGCTTGACATCGCCGCCGGCGATCAAGGCTTCTTTGGCGAAACAATGGATCAGTTCGATGGCACCAGCAGCGCAAAGCACTTGTGCCAAAGGCACCGCCGCCATCCACTGCGTTCCGTAAACGATTCGGATGGCGGCATAGGACACGATTCCGGTGAACGTCAGAAAGGGCCAGCCGATGGCGGTAATGTATGAAATGCTCAAAAGGTACCCATCGTTTACGCTGCCCTGTTCGCGGTTGTTCTTCGCGAAATAGGGAAGGCACACCGGCATGATCGCCCGCATCACCGTTCTGGAGAAAATCTCCACAAGTCCGCTCCCCCGGCTGAAGAGCGCTACGCCAACCATGTCTTGGGCGCGTCCAATAATCATCTCCGGGGCGCCTTTCCCTAGTTGTCCGAACATGTAAATGCCACTGGCAAACTTGCCAAAATGTATCACTCTGGCTATGCCTTTAATGCCCGGCCATTTGGGGAAATCTTTAGGTCGAAACCAAAGCGAAGTGCCCACCGTGACGACAACACCCGCCAGCGACGACCATGCGAGGCTCATGTAGCCAAGGCCCTCCAATGCACATACCGTTGCAACCGCGAATGTCGTCAGATTTGCGAGGAGGCTCGCAATGAATATCGGTCGGAAATCGAGCTTGCGTCGGAAGTTGGCCATCGTTACGGCGCCGAAAGGTATCAGCACGAAGTTGAAGGCCTGCACGCGCATGACTTGCGCGATACCCGGCGAGTAGTAAAAGTCGGCGACGAACGGTGCCGAGCAGAAGAGTAGCAAACCCATCGTCCAGGAAATTGCGATGTTGACCGAAAGTGCCGCGCGGATTTTCTCCTCGTCGAGTTCCTTTTCCTGAATCAAGTATTCGGCGACGCCAAAATCTCGGAAAGTGCTGGCAAAGGCCGCAAAGACGGCCGCGACCGCAAACACACCGGTCTCGGCTGGCGTCAGCAGCCTGGAAATAATCATCGTGCCGACCAGCTGAAGTGGCAAAGCCAGATAGCTGTCGGCGATCGAATACGCGAGCGAGCGGCGGATGGTCGTCAAGATGATGGGGCCGAGGACGGCGAGGTTTCTTTGTGCGCTTTTTGCCAGTTTCGAATCATTGCTTCGCATCACCTTCGCCATTGGGGCTTTCGGCCTTGTCTGCGACGATTTGTTGCGCATCCTTATCGGTAGTGGTTTGGGGTTTCGGAATGGGCTTCGGAAGGTCCGTCGGTTTGCCGCCGAGAATGCGATATTGTTCCAAGAGGACCTTTGCGTCGGGGGACTGTTCAAGCCCCAAAGAAACGATTTTCAGTGCTTCGGCGCGCTTGCCAATCTTGATCAGGAAATCTGCCCACTTGGAATACGCCGGCCAGTAGTCCGGCTTCAGAATTCTAGCCTTTGCAAACGCGAGGTTTGCTCTATCCGGCTTGGCCAGCAAGAGTTCCACTTCGCCCAGGCGCGTATAAAGTTCAGGTAGCATTACGAAGTTCTGGGCTGCCTGTTTGATGACGTACATATAGTCACCCCGAGCGCTTTCCCAAAGTCCTTTCCGCGTCTGCGCCGATACGCCGGCTCTCATCGACCGGCCCATGTTGATTTGCGCCCAGCAATAGTGGTGCATCGCCCAAAAATCTTTGCCCATCAACGCGACCCAGTGCGCGGCTCTGGGCGAGGTGTTGGAATAGGCGTCGCCATATTTGAAGCCCATAGTGTCGGCGCAATAGCGTGGCAAAAGTTGCATTTCAGACTCGGTTATGTCGTCAGGTTTGCCGGCTATTGCCGTGTCACCCATCACTATTAAAAAAAGCCCTACGGCTGGATAAACGAGCATTCTGCCGCGGCGTAAGTACTGTGGCGAAATATTATGCATTGTAGATACCTTCCATTTTCACGACGACAACTCCTAGGCGACAACTCCTAGGTCATGTCTGCTCGGACCAGTCTCATCTCATTCCGAAGCATAACAGCATCAGATTCTTGCGCATTGATCTACCATTTGGGTGTCCATCCGATCGCTGCAAGCGCGAGATACGCCAAGGAACGCCAGTAGCGATGGTCTATTGACCACGCCTTCAAGAACGCTTTGGCCGCAACACGACGATTTGCTCCTGCTGTGTTCTTGAGATGACCCAAGCCAAAACTTGTGCTGTACTTTGCCAGTTGTCTTCGAAATTGCGCGGGCGCTACACAGCGGCCATCTTGACTGCACAGTCCCCATTTCTTGGCGGCGCCTTCCAGAAGTTGCGTGCGATAGTCAATCGGTCTGATTACTCTTGATCCTTGACTGGGGTGCTGCCTGTAGAGCGTGGTTTTTCCAGCCAACTTGAGAAATTGAGATTCTCGCGAGATTCGCAGCCAAAAGTCCCAATCCTCGCTAAACGGAAGCGATTCGTCGAAGCCACCTGACTTGATGACGACACGTGTGCGGGCAAGGGCGGTACTAGTGAGTACCCAACTGTCGAGCAACATCTGGTGGTATATCCACCCTGTAAAATCTTCGTCAATGCCGTTTTGTTGGGCCAATTCATAAAAGTGTGACTGCGGCTTGAAAGTGCCGTCCTTTTCATCAGGAAGCCACCAAAAGAAATCCGAAAAAACCACATCAACTTTGGGGTTACTCTCAAAAGCACGAAGTTGGTTCGCCAGTTTATTGGGGAGCCACACGTCGTCATGGTCGACGAGGGCGATGAAGTCGCCTTGAGCTTCTCTGATTCCACGGTTTCGGGCGGAGCAGACACCTGCGTTGGACTGGTCTATCACGCGGACTCGGCCGCCAAAGCTACGCGCGATACTACCGGTTTCGTCAGTAGACCCATCGTTGACGATTATGATTTCGAGATCGTTAGCGGCGTCCTCTTGATTAAGAACGCTTTCCACGGTTTCGCTGATATAGGGGGAGCAATTATAGGCAGGAATGACGACGGAGACTGATGACATGGCAACATTAGTCCTCAATTTTTAGATTCTTACTAATTAATGGCCAACCGCTCTTTGTGCTGCTGAACTCTCTTCCACCCCCCCGGGGATACCACAATAACGCCCCAGTAAGAGTGCGAGGAACAGGAACCGCGGTGCGTCGATTAGCGTGTCGAACATGCCAACCACAAGAAACGAGCACAAGGCAGCCATTGCGGCCGCGGCGTCCGCGTCTCCTTGCCAAGCACGGACACTCGCTCGCCTGATGGCGACGAGCGAAGCGACGCACAGGGCGACCAGGCCGAGCCAACCTTGGTCGAATAGCAGTGTCACGGGCATGCTGTGGGTATGCCACGGCAAATGTGCTTCCTCCGAGAAGAACCAGTGATCTAAAGCATTCGAGAAGTTTCCGTTGAGTAGCAGGTTTTCGCCAACGGTCGTTTCAAGGCGTACATTTGTGATGTCGATCTGACTTCCTCCCCGCGCGATATGCAGCGCGAGTTTGACGTTTTTTCTCGCGAACCATGGCCCCTCGCCGACCGAACCCGTCGCCACAAAGAATTCCTGATCGACCCAGGCTGATGTTTTTGCGCCGGTACGGGCCGTCTTCACGATGCATTGGAAAGAGGCTAGCATCGACTTTTCGCACAGAGAGATAAGGAGCTTTGCTCCGGGCTGGTTGGAGCGGACTTTCAGTTTCAGACGATAGTTCTCATGCGGCTGGACAGGGACGATCTGTTCGACGTATATGGGCTCTCCGGCAGTGAGCCTAAGAAAGGCGGTTTCGCCTTCTTTCTTCAACTGGTATGCGCCGCTGTGGCCTTTGTCTCGGTTCAAGAAATAGTGACTCTCGGGGTAGCGGCCTAACCCCATTCCGAATAGAAAGGTCGGCCAATCGCGCGTGCGCATGTTCAGTGAGTCTCCCCAGTGAGCGTATCGGGCCGCATAATCGTTCCTAATCGTCGCCATACGATCTTGCGCAAAGCGGCCGGTGAAAATCGGGAGCGCCACCGCTACCATGGCCGCTCCCAAGGCGGCAAGGAAGGCAAGTCGCCGCCGTCCCTGGGACGACTTGAAGAGCGCGAAGAAGAGAAATATTCCGAGCGCGACGCAGTAAGCGAGATATCCGTTGCGCGAAAAAGTGACCATTAGGGCGTAAGTTGTTGCGACCAAAACAATAGAACCGAGCAGGCGACGCAGCCAATCCTTTGATTCGAGGGTGAGCAGCATTAGAAAGGGTGCAGCGACAGCCAGATAGCATTCGACGTAAGCCCCGCCTATATGCATTGCCGAGAATAGGCCCGTGACGCGGTAGTTGCTGTCGAAGCCGATTAGGCTGGCAAAGGTCAGGCGCTCCCAGAGAACTAAGGCAACCGTGAGCGCAAGGCCCGTGCTCATGCCTACCGCTAGCGCATGACCGACGCGCATGTCGGCCGCCGCCATACGCCGCAATAGGCCGAAGCTGAGGAACGCCCAAAGAGCGCCTTTGCCGATTCGCAATGCATTGAAAGCGCTGTAGTAGTTCGTGAAAGCATTGACATCGATGGTTTGCCAGGGGAGCAATCCGCGCAGCGCGCCGATAACGAAACTGATTGCCACAAGACTGCCTGCCGCAGCGAAGAGAAGGTCGGTGTGCCGCGACGTTTTCTGGACACCGCGTACGCGTGCGTAGCCGATGGAAAGGCCGACAAGCAACAGGAGATCGAACTCGTCGAGGTAGAAACGTCCGCTCCACGGCGCGAGATCGAGTACAGGCAAAGCCGCCGGGATGATCACAAGAAACATCATCGGGCGGTGCCAAATGATTGCCGCGCAGGCAGCTAGGAAGACCAAGAGCAGAACAGGTTGCGTCGGGAACGTTGCTGCCCAATACCCGGCGAACGCGAGCGAGCAGATCAGCAAGACGTGGGCTGCGACCTTCTTTTCGGCGCCAGCGGTTGCGCCTTTTCTTGCGGAAGGTCCAGGATCGGTCGATGAAAAAGTCTGCAAATTTTGAGTGGATCCGCCTGCCATAGTCTCCGGCAGAGAGACCGCTTCGCTAAGCCTTCGCGCCAAATGAACTGCTCCCAATGCCGCCAGAGCGCCGACGATCAGATTACTCGGGTCCGGGTGTAAGCCCTTAAGGAACAGTTTGCCAGTCTCGACGACTGCCGCCGTCGCTAAAGCCAATAAGAGAGCACCTCTCGGCGAATTGCGGTTCGACCAGCAAAAGAGCCCAATTGGCGCGTACATCAATGCGACACTTGCGAGACTAAAGAGCGCTTTCGCTTCGGTCGTGAAGTAGTGGTAATAGAACGGGATGAAGTGCAGGTCGCCCAGGCGGGACATCGCATGGTCAAAGCCGGTCCACTTGTGCGAAAACCATCCATTCACTTGCAGCAGCATCAGCAAATATATTGCGCCAAGCGGAAGCGAAAAGCGCCGAAGAAGCAGCGCGAGTCTTTCCGGCGACCAACCGGAACGATATCGCCAAAGCGCGAGGCCGAGGGACACGCCAGCGATACGAGTCAAGACCGACAAGCCTTCACTGACACCGGAGGCGGTGAAGAACTGCGCCACCTCAAGAGATCCGCCGAGTAGCGCGCCCACAACGATGGCTCGTGTGTAAGGTGGCGAACGAGTCGCCGAGCGAGATCCGAGAAAAAGGCCGAAGGGCAACGTCAGAAACGTTTCCGAAAACAGCTTAAGGGCTCGCAGTACGACGCCTTTGCCATCGCCGGACGCCAGCAACCAGCCCCAATTGTCGCCGTGCAATTTTTGCGAGAGTTCGGCCGCGGAGAGCAGGAGGTCGTAAGGGAAGAGGCTGAAGGCGATGTAGCCAACGAGATAGGCTTCGAGCAGATAAGTGGCGAACTTGGTCGTGCCTACGAAGCCGGCTTGTACTAGGCGCCCGAACCAGCCCGAATATTTCGCAGCCAGGAAAATGCCGACCACGCTACCGATGCTCTCGGCGAGCAGATCATTGAGCGAAACCGTGCGGGGCGGGAAGAACACTTGCGCAAACTCGACCCCGAAGGCAAGCGCCACCGAAAACACACCGGCAAGCATCATTAGCAGAACTTGCCGAGTGCGCGAGTGTTTCTGAATTAGGAAATGCGCTGTGAGAAAGCCAACGGGAACATACAAAACACCGTTGGAGATCCAGTCGGCGCGTGACGCGATGCCGAGTTGGTACATCCTGATGTGCTGGAAAGCATCCCAAGCCGTGGCCCGCGGCAGGGCGTGGAAGTCGAGAGGTACGAGGCTTCCGTAGACCACGAAAAGAACGTAGGCAAACAAGATCCAAGACCGGGCGGTGTCCTGTCTATTCTCGGGGGTGCCTTCATTGCCGTTGCGGCGGCCGTGATCCGTCATTTTTCAATCATTAGTCGTTGGGACTGTGAGTGCCGCATGCGTTTTCGAGGCAGGCCCAGATATTACAGAGTGCAACTGCTTCAGCCACTTCCAGCGGTAGGATGTCAGGTGGTAAATGCAACGGCTCTCATCCGTCCAACGCGTGTGCCATTCCATTACCTTCCCGTAGAACTCAATGTGTTTGTACCTGCGTTCTTCAAATAAGCTCTCGAATTGCTCTTGCCGCATGAGCGTGGATGGCGAAAGCGATTTGTAGGATTCGTCGTATGCCGTCTTGAGGATAACGATGGCGGACGCATCTTCGATGCAGAGGTCCATTGCCACGATCTTGTCGCCGAACCGATAGCGATAGATGCGGCCTCGTCCGGCCGCGCAATAGTTCTCGAACATCTTCTTATAGAAGCGCCCCTGAGCGTTATCGCGTTGGATGGCCGTGCCTTCGGTGGCTTTCCAGCCGGCGCTTTCGAGGATTCCATAGTTGTCGATCGCAGCCGAAACGTCTTCAGCCTTCGTGACGCACTCGAGCCTCGTTGTCAGACCTTCTACCTGGAGCTTATTTCGCTGTTTGCGCGTGTTTTGCCTGAGGTTTTTACCCCGCGCTTCCCAGTATGTCGCGAAATTTTCATCGATGGGCACCCAAGCCGTCTGGATATAGTCTTGTGTCCGCACCCTGTCAGTGTCCGCGGGCCGAACATGAAACAGCGAGTCCAACTGCGAGATTCCGACCGCGAGCGTTACGCCAGGGAGCGCACGCAGAAGGCCATCAACGGCTGAGCAGAGATTGACTGAAGCGTCCGACGCCCATGCGCCAACGGGTAGTTGCGAAGGCTGAAACGTCTGCCAGACACCGTTTGGGCGTCGTACCATGATGGCTGCGGCGCGTAGATGACCCTTTGAATGGAGCAGGCATAACTGTTCCTTGCCTGTCCCGAAAGTCTCGACGATTGGTTGGAGGAAAGCTGTTTCCAGGAACGGTGTCCCTGGTCGGGACCGAACGAGGGTGTCCCATTCGTCGGCGTGACTCGGAAATTGTGATATTGGATGAATGGACCACGTCATGGCATGTCTGTATCTGCTTTTGGGGCGACTGCAAGACTATTGCGATTTGTCGGTGACTTCAGCACGCTGCCAGCTGGGATCTTTGGCTTGAAAACCTTCAGGAGGACCTTTCCTCCGCACGCCTTTGCGAATCGCCACGTCATTTCTTTTGCGAATAACGCAAGCCCGACCAGCGTGCGCGGGTTGTAAGCGATGATGCCCCAACGCTCACGGCGATGACTCATCCATATTCGCTTGTAGTTGTCGTCGCCGATCAGAAAATCAATTTCCTTGACATGATCATTCTCGATCACGTATCGGATGAGGTGGCTGGTCAGCACGGTTCCCGGCGATAGCGAGGAAAATTCTTCGTGATAAGCGACCTTGTAGATGCTTGCCTTGCCCTCGCCGACGATCCACAGTTGCGCGGCAATCGGCTTGCCATTTAACTTGGCGATCCCTAGCCGCAGCATGCCGTTAGAAGCGAGCAGCCGAATGAGTGCTGGAATGAAAAAGGGATAAGGTTCCGGTTTTTTCCAACTGGCGGAATAGACTTCCTGAAAAGCATCGATGGTATGTTCGATCTGGTCGGATGTCGTCTCGACTTCGAGTGTGCCACCTGCAGCAATAAACTCTCTGCTTCGCCTCTTGATGGAACTGCGCTGGTTCGCGCTTCTTGTCTTGAGATAACTCTCCCAGTTCGCTGTACCCTCAAGATACCAGTTGCCGAAACAGAAGAAGGTGAAGGGGATCCATCCGATACCTCGTAGTCCATTCACCAGCGCCTTGAAGGCCGGCGCCGCCGTGTCCATCGGTGCGAAACGCATGACGTGCGCGCCGAGTTGGTCGCGCGTGGCGCCTGCGAGGAGATGCCGCAGATCGCTGGTATCGGCTCCGTGGCTGAGTAATGGTGTGTAGAGGGAGGTGTAGTAGTTGGAAAGTGATTCGACCGTACGCACGCGTCCCGTTGTCTTGAGCCTGAGCGGCAGGATGGTGCTGATCCCCTCCTCGCCGACGGCGAAGTAGTAACGCACGCCGCAATCCTCGGCATACACGTGTCTGTGCAGCAAATCGAACCACTCTATCGAAGCTTCGATATTGTCGCGTGCACCGAATTGGCTGAGATCGTATTGCCCGTCGCACAGCTTGTCGACGCTCTCGCAGCTCTTACAGGCTGATGCCGATGCGTTCTTGTCCGACGTGGGCCGTCGATGCCCCGGCGTGCGCAAAATACGCCGAACCGCTTTCAGGCCCTGGAAGGCGGCCGCGACGTATTCATTCCTGAATATCTGAAAGTTCTGAATCGTGCAATCGAAGGTGGACCACTCTTTTTGTTCAGGCGACGCGTTCGTGTAGAACTCGATGATCTTTGATGGCGAGTTCCTCATGTGATCTTCGATCAACAGATGCAGCAGAATCCATCCGGGTGAATAACGTGCAAGCTTTTCGTCGTAGGTCGTCTTCAGGATCACGATCATTTGATCGTTCGAGATGACCAGGCGCGAAGCCGCCAACTCGCCAGCCAGATATAACTCGTAAACCGCCGCTTGCCCCGATGACGCGAAAGCCTCTAGAAGCTCCTTGTAGAACTTGCCCTGCAAGTTCGCTCTCGAGATGGCTGTTCCTTCTTGGCTCTTCCATCCCTCGCTTTCGAGCTGCCCATAGCGAGCCAGTCCTTCGTCCATCGCCGAAGGATCAGTAATCTTCGTTAGCACCGGCTCCTTCGATTCATTCCGCGCCCGATTAAGGTAGCGGCGGACGTTGGCTCGCAGGTTTTTCGAGCGATGTTCCCAGTAAGCAGCAAAAGAAACCTGGGCGTCGATACCGACAGTGTGCGCCTGCGGATGTGCGGTTTGCGGCAGTACCAGGTGCGACATATCCGGCGAATAGCGTGGATCGACCGCGTGCAGTTCGATCGTCCACGGAAACCCGGGCAGCATTTTGAACAGCGATTCGACCAGGCGGGCGTCGTCAAGGAGGATGGCAGTCGCTTGTGTTTGCGAAGGGCGGAACGACACCCAGCGACCCATGCTTCCCGGCCGCAGGATCAAAGCGCCGTCAGTCTCGCTCCGCGAGCGGTGGACGCAGAGCAACTCTTTGCCATCGGCGAAGTGGGTTAGCAGTGGGCCGATGAAGCGACTGTCGTAGAAGGGGTGGCTGCCGTATAACTTGGCGTTCAGGCGGTCCCAGTCGTCGGCGACTTTCGGGAATGTCTCTTTGGCGTTGTGTATTTCCCAGCCCATCACGGCGTCTCTCGTGTGGCTTGGCCGGCATTCAGGCGAGAGCCGGCATCCGGGAGAATCAACGAGGCGGTCCCTCGCTCTCGCTGGGGTGGCGAATGAATCGGAGCTTCCTCAAGTTGCAGGCTAGTTGGCTCGGTCACGAAGTTATTTGTTTGTTTTATGAAACGGAGGCAGGGAGATGACCAACACGGCAATAATAGTAACGCATCGTGTCTCGTCTAACGACCTCGAGCACTATGGCAGGCGGACAGTCTGACCCTTGCAGCGCCGTAACTGGATGACCGCGTCGGCCGATCGGAGCCAGGTACCAGAGCAAGCGCGCTCCATACGGGCAGCAAAGCGGGAGGAGTTTTTGTTTGCATGGTGTTCATTGCGGCACCGGTGGCGGACGCTGTGCGGCTATGGCCGCGTCTTGGATCATCTTGGTGCATCGTGTCTGGGCAGCTGAAATGGCGAGCTCCACGCTAGCGCGATCGGCTTCGTCAAGAGGCGTCAGGACGTACTTTGTGCGATCCATTTCTTCCCCTTCCTTCCCCACCCCGATTTTGATTCGCCGGAAGTTGTCGCTTTGAAACGCTTCGAGAACCGAGCCGACGCCCCGATGCCCTCCGGCGCCGCCCTTCATGCGTGCCTTTGCGACGCCGAGCGGCAGCTCCAGATCGTCAAAAACGAGCACGCATTGCTCGGGCGTGAAGGCCATGGTTTCGGAAAGCTTTTTCAGTCCGATCCCGGTGTGATTCATCGCCATTTGGATCTTGATCAGCGAGACGGGTGTGCCCTTGATGCAACCGCGAGCAATGAGTGCCTCAGGGCCGGTATCCCACGTGAGCCCCCACGAATCTGCAAGCCGGTCGACCACCTCATAGCCAACGTTGTGTGGCGTGTTGGCATAAGCGGAACCAGGGTTGCCCAGACCGACGATGACTTGTTCATCAGGGTTAATTACAGGCACGGCGAGCGGCGGTTGCGGACTCGCCGCGGCGACGGTCGTTAAAGTCGAAGCCGGCACAGGCATCCCCGACGGTTTCAGTCGGTGCGGGCACTCGTTGCAGAAAGAGACCCGATCGCAATCGTCGCGCCAGCAAGCGACATCATCCTGTTGCGCCAGAATGATGCGTAGCAGGTGGTCTTTGCGGTTGGTCCCTTTGAGCAGCACCAGGTCGCCCTGACGCGCCGTGGCTTTGATGTACTCAGCCGCTTCCCGGACATGACTGAATGCGAGCAGCGAGTCTTTCTTTTCCGGTGCGCGAGCTCGTATGGCGCTCGATGCCCAGGGACCGACGCAGACAACCACATCAGCAACCTGCTGAGCCTTACGTGCGATCTTGGCGTAGGCCCTGCCTTTCGCATGGCCAACGTCGGAAAGCTCGCCAACGACAAAAAACTTTCTTACAGCCCGCGCGGACTGCAAGAATGCAAGGCAGGAATCCACGGTCCACAGGGGCGCTTTGAAATCGTCGCGCACGAAGCTTACGCCGTCCACCGTTGTCACCTCTTGCATCCGCCCGTCGAAAGGGGTGACGTCAGCGATCCCTTCGGCGCATTCGGTCAGAGTCAGGCCGGCGGCGAGGCCGCCGCCGATGGCGGCCAGCACACATGATGCCCAGTGCGCTCCGCACAGCTGCGTGCGCACGGCTACCCGCTCTGCTTCATAGGTGACGGTCATTCGCAAACGATCGGGCCAATTGGCGGAAACATGTTCGGCACGCAAGGCGGCGTGTGCCGTAGTGCCGTAGGTGATGACGCGGCAAGCGCCGTTCTCTGCCATGGCCAAGACCCGATCGTCATCAGCGTTGAGGACCGCGGTCCCGTTCGGTGGCAATGAAGCGATGAGTTTACCCATCTCGCGTGCGATGGCTTCGCGCGGGTAATCAACGCTCGAGTGATCGTTACCGGCAACGGTCACGATGCCGATATGCGGTTTGAGCAGCGCAAGCGGCGCATCCATGAGGCCCGGTTTGTCTTCGCTGAGTTCGGCCACGCAGAAGCTGTGCCGAGGCCGCGCGCGCAGGAGCGTTTTTGCCACCTCCGCAAGCGCGTTGAGCGAGGCTGGATTGGCTGTTCCGCGGCCGTCAAGTGAAAGGATGCCGACCAAGAGCTCCTTGGTCGTGGTTTTGCCGACGCTTCCGCCGATGCCGACAAAGACGGGCTTGCGCAGAAAGGGTCGCCAGCGCCTGGCCGCTGCAATCATCATGCGGTCAGGGAGTTCGTCGCCCAGCGCGCGACGAAGACGCCACGCGAGGGCATCGCGCAACAGCGCGTAGGGGCTCTTTGTTCTTGCAAGCATGCCTGGCTCTCCCCGAATCAGATCGCCGCGACGATCGCCAGCTAGTGCGCCGCGTTGCGCCGGGCCATCGCTATTGCGTACGCTTCCTTGCCTTTTGTGATCGCTGCGAGGATCGTTCGCAGGCGTCGGTCCATCAGGCCGTGTCCGGAAATAGCCTGCGGCACGGCGAGTTCTGACTCGGTGTTGAGTTCGAGCAGGACCGGGCCTTGCGGGCACAGCGCCACATCCCAGTTTTGCAAGCGCAGGCCAGGAAAATGCCTGCTCGCAGAGCAGACCAAGTCAATCGCGCGCTGCCAGTCAGGCAGGCCGATCCCGACTAAGCGCCTCTTCGTTGTCGGGTGTCTATCGATCTGCCCTCCCGGTCCCATGCGAGAAATCGCCCGGACGACAGTTCCCGTCTCGATGTCGATCGCGGCGAGGCAATTGCCGTAATCGCCGTGGGAAAAATTGTCGAGCATGTTGCGGCCGGCGGTGACCTTCCAGAAGGCGGTGTGAATCGTCGGACCGCTTGGCGTCACGAAGCAGATGAAGCGGACGCAACTGATCGCCGTTGATCCCGTGAGCTCCGAGATCTCCGGATGGGCGGTGAGTGGCTCCTGGAAGAGCATGCCTTGATACGGAGCGAAGTCGAAAGGCGCCATGAACTCGTCCAGCTGGATGACGCGGCCGTCGAAGAGGTGAAAGCCCTCGTCATCCCTGCCGGCGACGCCCAGCACGCCGCGACCGTAGCCCGCGGAGATTGGCTTCACATAGAAGGGATAAACGTCATCGCTCAAGAAAGCGCGCACGTCGTCATGCGTTCGAAGAATCTTCTCACTGGCGATCTGGCGCCCGTCAGCGCTGTAGGACGCGAGCGGCGCGGGTATGGGGTAGCCGTGGGCGTGCAAGACAAGGTAGTTGAGCAGCTTGTCATTGGCGAGCGCCCGCGAATACGCCTCGTTGAGTTCGCGATCCAGCGCGCTGCTTTGCCGCCATCCGACGAATTCATCGAGCATGTCGGGCGTCACCGAAGGGTGCCAGATGCCGTATTCGAAGTATTCGCTGATGCCGACGGGCTGTCTGCGCAGGCGGAGGCGCAAAAGCTCGTATACCTGCCTGAAGGCGGACTTGCCGCCTTCCAGACGCGTCGCCGAAAGCTCTTTCAGGATAGATTTCACAAGCTCCTCCGGGAAATTAAGGTCTTAAATCCATCGGAAACATGCGGTCGTACTCATCACAGGCCGTTGATCCACGGGCACGCTTCGGCGTTGCCATAACTTTTGAGAAAGTCCCTCGTCTCCTCGGTGAGCAGGCCACGTCCATGCACCTGAGCTATTTCAGTCCCGCCCAGATCGTTGAGCTCCAGAATGAACGGGCCTTTATCGGTCAAGGCAAAGTCCCAGTGATGGATTTTCATGAGCGGAAAAACCGCCCCGGCGCGGTGGCACGCATCGACGATTTCATTCCAGCCTGGAAGCTTGAAGTCTGCGAGAGACTGGCCGGTGAATGGATGCTTGGAGAACACTTGCGTACCCGGCCAGAGGCCGCCAATAGTTCGGCTGACTTCTCCGGTTTCAAGGTCCACATCAGCGAGCAGATTTCCGTACTTGCCGAGGCTGAAATTGTCGACGTGATTGGGCGGCACCGCGATTTTCCAGATCGCCCGGATCGGCTTCACGCCCGCGGGTTTATTCAGGCAGATAACCCTCACGCTACAGATGGCCGACCAGTTCGTGAGCGACTGGATTTGCGGTGCCGGGGTGAACGAGTCCTGAAACAGGAATCCGCATTCGGGTCGGTGGTAACGTCGATCCACCGCTTCGTCGAGACGCTGCAGAAAACTGTCCATCGAAATCGTCTTGCCGTCCAAAAGGCCGATGCTGTCTGAGGCCGGGTCGTAGCTCGAAAGATGGAGCGACCCGTAGCCCTGTTGCGAAAACGACGGCTTCCCGAAAAGCGGGTAAATTGCCGGGTCCCGCAGATAAGCGGCGACCTCGGCCTTGGTCTTCAAATGCAGTCCCAAATGCTCGGATATACGCTTGGCCGGGTGGAAGCAGGCGCGAACAGGCGCGACGGGCAGGCCGGCCGAGGTCGCAAGCTGCATGAACGCCGATTTGTCCCAGGCCGGGAGCACTGCGTGGCGCGGGTTTAGCGCGAAGCTGAACTGCGATTGCAAGCGCCAGCCGACGAAATCCGATGCGCCACGACCTTGCTGGTAGCTGTCGTCGTACAGCTTGTACCAGTAGTAATCCGAGATTCCGCATTGGCCGCCGCTGTGTCGCAGGGCGCGGATTTCGCGAAGCTGCGTGGGCCAGCTCTTGCCCGTCTGCTTATGCGCCAGCTCGCTCCACGCTCGGTATTCGCCGAAGCGGGTGACCAGCCGATTTAAGCGGCTTACCTCCTGGGGCTTCATTCTTGTCTTCCCCCGACGCGATCAGAACAGTTCGGAAAAATTTACGTGACAGCCTCCATACCCGGCCCTTTACGCGAGGTCTCCACGCGCCTCGGCGTGCCGACGACTCTATGACCTAAGTCTTACCCACATTTTCACCAACCACTGAACACCGAAACGCCAATTTGTTCCCGAAGAGAGCGAAGTTTGCGTAAAGGCGGCGCGCAGGGCGCCCAGGAGCAGCAGACGCCGCATAGGGTGCCATAGCAAAGCGTATTGCACCGTTCGTTGCTTGGATGCCGGCGGGCGCATGCGCGTGCTTGTTGCGCACTATGACTTATGCCTTTGGGCGCTCGCACAGCGTTTTGCGCAAGGCGGCGACCATCCACGCCATCTCGCTATCGGAGAGCGATTGGTGGCACGGCAGGTGCAGGAGGTGGAGCCGGTAATTGGCGGCGAACGCGCAATCTGAAACCGCCATCTGGTCCCAGCGCCAGATCGGGACGCCGAGATGCTTCAATGCGTAGAAGTGCGGGTCGGGGAGGTCGATGTAGAGCGGGAACATGTAGGGGACGCAGGCCTCAGGTAGCGCAGGGTATAAGGCGCGGCAATGGGGCAGGTCGGCGACGGCGCTGGCCCAGCGATCGTAGTGATGCCTTCTGCGGTCGATGTTCGCTCCGACCGACGAGAGGCGGACGATGAGGCGCGAGCTCTTGAGCGACGAAGTTGTACACTCTTCCGCGTGGAACATCGACGAAGGATTTGCATACGAGGCGACGCCTTCGTCGGCGCGCGCAAAGGACTCAGCACTCGTCAGCGGGGTCGTGCCAGCCATTGCATCGCTGGCCCAGCGCTTCTCAATGCTGTGCTTGATGCCGCGCAGTTCGTCGATGAGCTTTGCGGGCTGCGTTTGCATCGCGGCGGGATGGGGGTTACGGCAATGCAGCAGGCCGCCGTCTTCGCAGGCAAAGAATTTGTACGGGCTCGAGGTCACGAAGCTGCCGTAGAGGCCGGTTCCCGGGGCCTGGAAGCGCTCGGTGTAGAGGACGTGCGAGCAGTCCTCGATGAGGGCGATGCCGCGTTCATCGCACCAGGATTTGAGCGCAGCGAAGTCTTGCGCAAAGCCGAAATAATGCGTGGCGAGCAAGGCCTTGACCGGTGTTGCCGAAGGCTCGACGAGCGCGGCGAGGCGGGCGAGGTCGGGCGAGAGGTCGGCGTTGAGCGGGTAGAGCAGCACCTCGGCGCCCAGATGGATCGCCGGGTCGATCATCGTCACGCAATGGTAGGCGGGCGTCAGGAGCGCGCCATTCGCGCCCACACCAGCGAGCCGATACGCTTCCGCCAGCGCGTAGCGACCACGCGTGAAATGCGTGAAACTGCCGGCCGCTTGCTCGGGCCTCGCGGTGCCATAAGCCGGGCGCGCGGCACCTTCGGCAGAACGGCGCGGCGTCGATGGCCGGGTCGGCAACAGTGGGACGCGCGGCTTGGGAAAGCCGCAGCGTTCCGGATCGAAGCGCGTGAGCTTGAGTGTCATGGGGTGCAATAAGTGCAGCGCATTGCGCCGTCAGCGTAGAGGGATGGGCGCAATGCGTTTCGCGTATCGCCCCGGGTGGGTTTGAGCAGGTCGGTCACTTTGTTATTTGGTTGATCGTGAAACCCGAAGAAAGCTGGCCCTATGCAGCATAATGCAAAAAAGCATTTCCATACCACGGCGGTTGCCGTGCTAAACGGTAAATACCGTTAATGTCGTATTGACGGTACGGCGCTATCACAGCCGGAACTCGATGTTGACTGCTGTGCCTAACGGCTCTATATTTAGAGCCGTTTTAGGAGCTATTTATGCAAACTATTCTCGCCGATATGACTGTCAGCATGTCCGAATTCAAGAAGAATCCGGCAGCGGTGATGCGTGACGCCAAGAAGAATCCGGTCGCAGTTCTCAATCACAACCGGCCGGCGTTCTACATGATTGAGCCAGCTTTGTTCGAAGCGATGATGGAAGAGTTGGCTGACCAAGAGCTCTATCGCACGGCGGTGTCTCGATTGGCTGAGAAGGACAAGGCAATCGAGGTCGACCTTGACGAAATCTGAGCGGCCGCGCGCAGCGGGCAAGCACAAATATCGCCTGCTCTTCGTACCGGACGTACTGAGGGAATGGCACGAACTGGACGGGTCCGTCAAAAACACCTTGCGCAAGCTCTTGGCGAAGCGTCTGGACAACCCACACGTTCCAGGCGGGGCTTTGCACGGTGAGCTCGCGGGCTGCTACAAAATCAAGCTTCTCAAGCAGGGAGTCCGCTTGGTCTACGCGGTCGAGGATGCCGTGCTTATCGTCTTGGTGCTGGCCGTCGACAAGCGAGCAGAGGGTCTTGTCTATCGCTCAGCCATCGCGCGAGTGACCGAGAAGGCAAACCAGCTCAAAACGAAAAACGAGAACGATTGAGGCGGCATGGCGCAATGCCCTTCGGTTATTGCGCCCTATAACCCGTTCTTCGAAGAAAGAATATAGGGTGCAATAGCGAATGCGTATTGCACCGATCCGTGCATTGCGCAGCGTATTGCACCGTTTGCCGTTTACTTCACACAAGTACCTCGACGCACGCCGGATGACCGAGGAAGGCCTGCGGGCTTGCGGTGAATCCGTAGGCGCCGGATTGGTAAATGACGACAAGGTCCCCGGGCTCGGATTCGGCGAGCTCGCTGCGATCGGCAAGGAGGTCGAGCGGCGTGCATAGCGGGCCGACGACGGATACGGTTTCACGGGCATCGAGGTCCATCTTGTTGCCGATGCACACCGGGTAGTTCTTGCGGATCACCTGGCCGAAGTTGCCCGAGGCCGAGAGGTGATGGTGCAGGCCGCCGTCGGTGACGAGGAAGACATGGCCGCGCGAGAGCTTGCGGTCGATGATGCGGGTGACGTAGATGCCGGCTTCGCCGACAAGATAGCGACCGAGTTCGATGACGAGTTCGGCTTGCGGCAGCTCGTCTTTCGCGCGGTCGGCAATCTCTCTCAAGTTGGCCGCGATCGGCGCGAGGTCGAGGCGCTGCTCGCCCGGGAAGTAGGGGATGCCGAAACCGCCGCCGAGATTCAGGAAGCGCAGCGGCGCAGGGGCGTCCTTGGCCAGGCGCAGCGCGAGCTCGTAGCTTTGGCGCTGCGCTTCGACGATCGCCTCGGCCTTCAGGTTCTGCGCGCCGGCAAAGAGGTGGAAGCCTTCGCAGGCAAGGCCGTGCTTTGCCATCTCGGCGAGGAGGTCGGGGACTTCTTCGGCGTCGACGCCGAACTGCTTGGGGCCGCCGCTCATTTTCATGCCGGCGCTCTTCAATTCGAAGTCGGGGTTGACGCGAATCGCAATGCGCGGCGTGTAGCCCGTCTCGTCGCGGATCGCCACGAGCTCGGCGACTTCGCGGAAGGATTCGGCGTTGATCAGGATGCCGGCGGCCACCGCCTGCCGCAACTCCTCGCGGCGCTTCCCCGGGCCGGCAAAGCTCACTTGCCGCGGATCGGCGCCGGCGTCGAGCGCGACCTTGAGTTCGCCGCCCGAGGCGACGTCGATGCCATCGACGAGGCGCGCCATGCAGGCGACGAGCGCCGGCATCGGGTTCGCCTTCATCGCGTAATGGAGCTTGATCGATGCCGGCAGCGCCGCGCGCAGCTCGGCGACGCGCGCGGCGAGAAGCTCGCGGTCATACGCGTAAAACGGCGTTTGCCCGACGCGCGCAGCCAGGCGCGAGAGCGGCATGCCGCCGACGATGAGCTCGCCGTCCTTGACCGGGAATTGCGTCATCGCTGCGTGGCGGATCGGTGGCCGCTCGGGCGCTGGCGTGTTCATTTGGTCGCGCCCTGTGCTGCCAGCCACTCGGTCGAGAGGCGCTTACGGTCGATCTTTCCGTTGGGGTTGCGCGGCAGTGGGACGCCGCGCTCGCGCAGGTCGATATGCGCTGGGACCATGTACGCGGGCATCAGCCTGCGGCATTCGGCAAGCAGCGTCGCTTCGTCAAGCTGCGT
Source organism: uncultured Propionivibrio sp. (assembly GCA_964485725.1). Lineage (GTDB taxonomy): Bacteria > Pseudomonadota > Gammaproteobacteria > Burkholderiales > Rhodocyclaceae > Propionivibrio. The sequence continues at coordinate 31,439 of CAZALA010000010.1, forward strand.
GTCGGGCGCCGGCGTCGCGATGACTTCGATCGTCTGCCCGAGCGTGTCGTGATCGACGCCGAAGGCGACGCACTCGGCGACGAGCTTGGTGCCGTAAAGGATTTCCTCGACCTCGGTGGGGCTCACCCGGTAGCCCGAGGTCTTGATCATTTCGTCGCGACGGCCGATGAAGTAGAGGAAGCCGTCTTCGTCGCGGCGCACCGTGTCGCCGGAGAAGACCGCGAGCTCGGGCAGGACGAGGCCGGCTTCGCGGCCGCCGACGCCCACGGGCAGCGGCTTGTAGCGCTCGGCGGTTTTCTCGACGTCGTTCCAGTAGCCCATGCCGACGAGGGCGCCGCGATGCACGAGTTCGCCCGGCTCGTTCGCCGCGCACGGCGTGCCGTCTTCGCGCAGGACCAGGATCTCGGCGTTGGGGATCGCCTTGCCGATCGAGTCGGGGCGTCGATCGACTTCCGCGGGTGGCAGGTAGGTCGAGCGGAAGGCCTCGGTGAGGCCGTACATCAGATAGGGTTTGCTCTTTGGCGCGCGGGCGCGCAGGGCGGAGAGCGTCTCGAGCGGCATGCGCCCGCCGGTGTTGGCGAAGTAGCGCAGATTGTCGGCGATCGCTTGCGGCCAGTCTTGCTGCGTGAGCTGGATGTAGAGCGGCGGCACCGCAGTGAGGCCGGTGACGCGTTCGCGTTCGAGCGCTTTTAAGACGTCACGCGGCAAAAGGTAGTTGAGCAGCACGACGCGCGCACCGACGTGGAAGGCGGTGGTGAGCTGGCTGAAGCCCGCGTCGAAGGAAAGCGGCAGCGCGGCGAGCAGCGTGTCGTCGGCGTTGTTTTCAAGATAGCTTGCGACGCTCTTGGCGCCGGCGACCATGTTGCGGTGCGAGAGCACGACGCCCTTGGGCTTGCCGGTGCTGCCCGAGGTGTAGAGGATCGCCGCCATGTCGGTGTCGATGACGCGGTGGCCCGGCCGGGCGGGCGCCGCGAGGAGTTCTTCCCAGCGCAGCTGGTTAAGGTCTTCGGCATTGCCGGCGAGCGTTTCGGCGTTGGTGAGGACGACATGGCGCAGGTCAGGGCAGTCGCGGAGCACGGGCGAGAGCAGCGGCATGCGATCGCTCGAAGTGACGAGCGCGCGCACGTTGCAGTCGCGCACGATATAGGCGACCTGGTCGGGCTTGAGCAGCGGATTGAGCGGGACGAAAACGCAGCCGGCCGCCGGCGCGCCAAAGCTCGCGATCACCGTTTCAAAGCGCTTTTCGAGGTAGATCGCGATGCGCTCGCCGCGCTTGAGGCCAAGGCCGAGCATGCCCGCGACAAAGCCTTCGATCGATTCTTGCAGCTGCCCGTAGCTTGCCGATTGCTTGCCGTAGGTTAGCGCCACGGCCTGCGCCGACCGTGCCGCCGAGACTGCGATCAGGTCGGCGAGCAGAAATGATTCAGTCATTCTTAGTGCCTCACGGGTTTCCGGCCGCGCCGGCCAAGCGGGTGAATGGCTTCTTCGATCAGGGAGAAATATATCACGGCGAGCGTGCTCTTCAGCCGCCGGCGGGTCTTACTAAAGGAAGATGGGGCGCAATAACCGAAGGGCATTGCGCCGTCAGGGTCCATGAGCATCTTGATCACATCGAGGGCCGCGGACCGGTGCAATACCTGCGCTATTGCACCCTATATCCCGTCTCCGAGCGTGGGCCCGACCGAAGGGCATTGCGCCGGCATTGCACGTTACGCGACAATACCCATCTTGCATGATCGGAGCCGGCCATGCCCAACTATCGCCGCATTTGGCAACCGGGACGGACGTCTTTTTTCACGGTGAACCTTTTCGATCGCACGGGCAACGATCTGCTCGTCCGCCACATTGACGACTTGCGCCAGGTCGTCAAGGCTGTCCGCGAAACGCATCCCTTCGCCATTCACGGCTGGGTCGTCTTGCCCGAACACCTGCATTGCGTGCTCGAACTGCCGAGGCAGGAGACCGATTTTGCGACGCGCTGGCGCCTGATCAAGGCCGGCTTCTCGAAGGCCATTGCGCGTGCCGGAGCGGTGCCCGCGGCGCGCGCCCGCCGCGGTGAGCGCGAAATCTGGCAACGCCGTTATTGGGAACACCTCATCGAAGACGAGCGTGATTACCGCGCCCACCTCGATTACGTCCACATCAATCCCTTGAAACACGGCCTCGTGCAACGCGTTGCCGATTGGCCGCATTCGACCTTTCACCGTTTCGTGGCGCAGGGGATTTATCCGGCCAATTGGGCGGGCGGCGACGAGGACTTCGACATCGGGGGTGATTGAGGGGAAGACTCCGGGCGGTCGCGGTGCAATGCGGTAAACGGTGCGAGAGGCTTCGCCCGTGCACGGATCGGTGCAATACGCTTCGCAATGCACGGATCGGTGCAATACGCTATTGCACCCTATATTCTTTCTTCGAATGCGGGCCCAGCCGAAGGGCATTGCGCCGTCGGTCGCCGAGATATCGCTCTTCGTTCGGGGTCGGGGGATCTGATCGTATAATCTGGCCCTCGTACGCTAGCCGCGCAGAAAAAGGAAAAAACATGGATGCCAAGAGCGAGGTGTTGTCGATTCTCGACGAAGTGCTGAGCCTCAAGGGTCGGTCGAAAGGCTTCACGCTGGAGACGCCGCTGCTGGGTGCGATCCCGGAGCTCGATTCGATGGCGGTTGTCGCTTTACTGACGACGCTCGAGGAACGCTTCGGTTTCGCCGTCGATGATGATGAAATCGACGGCAGCGTGTTTGCGACGGTGGGAACGCTCGTCGATTTCGTGCAGGGCAAGCTCGCCGGCTGAGCGGCCAGCTTGATGACGCTCGAAGCCTTCTATCTGCCGGTCGCCGCGGGCAAGAGATTCTGCCTTCTCCATGCGCCCGATGCCGCTCGCCCCCGGCGCGGCGCGGTCGTCTATGTCCATCCCTTCGCCGAGGAGATGAACAAATCGCGTCGTGCGGTGGCGCTGCAGGCGAGGGCGCTCGCGCAGGCGGGCTACGCGGTCCTGCAGATTGACTTGCACGGATGCGGCGAAAGCTCGGGCGACTTTTGCGATGCCTCGTGGGTGAGCTGGATCGACGACGTCGTCGCTGCTTGCGCCTGGCTCGAGGTGGCGGGTCACGCGCAGCCGCAAACCGAGCTCTGGCTCTGGGGCCTGCGCACCGGCTGCCTGATCGCGAACGCCGCGGCGCCGCTCGTCGGGCGGCCCGTGAAGCTGCTCTTCTGGCAGCCCGTCGTTTCCGGCAAACAGTTCCTGAACCAGTTCCTGCGCCTCAAGGTCGCCGGTGAAATGATGGGCCGTGGCGGCGCGGGGATGATGGAAGAGCTGCGTGCGCAACTTGCGCGCGGCGAGCCGGTCGAGATCGCGGGCTATGCGCTTTCTCCGGCATTGGCTGATGGGCTCGCGGCCGCCGAGCTTGCGCCGGCCTCGCAGGTCGAGCGCGTCGAATGGCTGGAAGTGAGCGGCAGGGAAGGCGCGGAAGCTTCGCTGTCGCCGGTCGCGACGACCAGGATCGCGCAGTGGACGGCAGCGGGCCATGCGGTGCGGGCGAGCGCGGTTGGCGGGCCGTCCTTCTGGCAGACGGCCGAGATCGCCGAGTGCCCGGCGCTCGTTGAGGCGACCGCGCTCGCGATGTCCGAAGCGTTGCCGGCATGACTAGTCCATACGTTGAAGAAGCGCTCGTCTTTCCCGCCGCGGGCGAGACGCTCGTCGGCGTCGTCGCCAGGCCACGGCCGGAGGTTGAGCGTGCCGAGAGCTGCGGCGTGCTGATCATCGTCGGCGGCCCGCAATATCGCACCGGCAGTCATCGCCAGTTTCTGCTGCTCTCGCGCCGACTCGCCGCGCAAGGCTATCCGACGATGCGCTTCGACTATCGCGGAATGGGCGACAGCAGCGGCGCCATGCAAAGCTTCGACGACGTCTCGGCCGACGTCGCTGCGGCGATCGACGCTTTCTTTCTCGCTTGCCCGGGGCTTAAGCACGTCGTCCTGTGGGGCCTGTGCGACGCGGCTTCAGCGGCGCTGCTCTACGTGCAGGAAAGAGGCGGCGCGCGCGTTGCCGGCCTCGTCCTTCTCAACCCCTGGGTGCGCTCGGCCGCGAGCCTGGCGCAGACGCATCTCAAGCACTATTACGGCCAGCGGCTCTTGCAGGCCGAATTCTGGCGCAAGCTTTTCAGCGGCAGGATGCAACTCGCGAATTCGCTTTGCGGGTTTGTGCGCAACGCGCTGGTGGCGCGCGGTAGCGCGACGAAGAGCCCGGTGCGCTCGTTCCAGGATCGCATGGCCGATGGCTTGCGGCAGTTTCCGGGCAAGGTGCTCTTGCTCCTCAGCGGAGAGGATTACACGGCCAAGGAGTTCATCGAATACACGGCCGCGGACCCCGAGTGGCATGGCTTATTGAGCGCGCCAGCCGTGACCCGCGTTGACCTTGTCGGCGCCGACCATACCTTTTCGTCCGCCGCGCAGCGCGCGCAGGTCGAGGAAGAGACGATCAAGTGGCTCGGCGGGCGCCGAGCATCACCCGGGTTATAGGGCGCAATAACCGAAGGGTCCCCCAAGGGGATTTCCTTCGGGGCACATTGCGCCGCGGGTGCACCCGCGGCGGACGGTGCAATGCGCTGCGCTATGCAGGACCGGTGCAATGCGCTGCGCTTATTGCACCCTATGTGTCGTGGGGCACACGGGGCGGGGGCGGCGATGCGTTACGCTGCCTGCACTCGAAACATCCAATTGGCCCGGCTTTTCGAGAAGTCCTGCCCAAGAATGAACGATTTTAGTACTATATGACCTAAGTCATACTTCCAGCGAGCCCCGAGCGTATCGATCATGCCTCTTTTGCATGCTCTCGCGCGAGCGCCCCTTGTTGCCTTCGAACAGGAGAGAAAGACACAGTCGTAAACACCGTTCTTCACGAGCAGCACCCGGCAGGCGAATAAGAATTGCAAAAGGAGTGTCGTGATCAAGGTATTCGGCCATTGGATCCACCGGCAGACAATTTCAAAGGTGGTGCTGGATTTCTTTTTTCCAGTCGCCTGTCTGGTCGTGGCCGCCTTCATCTGGGGCTTGTGGGAGCGGGGCCGCATCGAAGTCGTGATCCTCTATGCCGTGGTCTTCGCGCTGACGATGGTCGTCTGCAACGCCTGGCTCGGGCTCTATCAGGGCGCGCAGGAACTCACGCTCGTTCAGTCGCGCATCCGCGCCGTCGTGTCGTTCTGCTTCTCGATCCCGCTCGCCTACGGGCTTTTTTCGCTGCTCGCGATCTCCAACGACTCGCAGGAGTTCCTGCTGCTCTCTGGCCTCGCAGCGGTTTGCGGTATCCTCGCGCATCGCATCCACACCGTGCAGGCCGGCAGCAGCGGCATGATGATTCGCCGCGTGATGATTTTCGGCGCCGGCTCGGCGGCAAAATCGGTCGGCAAGATCCTGAAGCTCTCCGACCCGGATATCGAGATCGTCGGTTATTATCCGAGCGCCTCCGACACCGATATCAATCCGGTCGAAAAGCTGATCCTGCCTCGAACGAAATCGCTTTCGGATACCGCCTTTGCCCTGAAGGTCGATGAGATCATCATCGCGGTCCAGGAAAGACGCGGCGGCGCGCTGCCGCTGCGCGAGCTGCTCGACTGCAAGCTTTCGGGCGTCGACGTCGTCGATCTGCCCAATTATTTCGAGCGTGCCCTGGGCCAGATCCGGCTCGATTCCCTGCGCGTCGGCTGGCTGATTTTCGGCGAAGGCTTCAACCAGGGCTGGCTGCGCACGGTGGTCAAACGCCTCGCCGATATCCTGATCTCGGGCTTCCTGCTCATGCTCACGCTGCCGGTGATCGCGCTCACGGCGCTGCTGATTTTTCTCGAAGACGGCTTGCCGATCTTCTACCGCCAGGAGCGCGTCGGCCTGAACGGCCGCCTGTTCAAGATCCTCAAGCTGCGCAGCATGCGCACCAACGCCGAGAGCGACGGCAAGCCGCGCTGGGCGACCGCAGGCGACGATCGCACGACGCGGGTCGGGCGCATCATCCGCAAGCTGCGCATCGACGAGTTGCCGCAGCTCTTCTGCGTGCTCGCAGGCGACATGAGCCTCGTCGGCCCGCGCCCCGAGCGCCCCTTCTTTGTCGACCAGCTGACGCGCGACATTCCGTTCTACGCAGTGCGGCACAGCGTCAAGCCCGGCGTCACGGGATGGGCGCAGGTGAGCTTCCACTACGGCGCTTCGGTCGACGATGCGATTCGAAAATTGCAATACGACCTGTATTACGTGAAGAACCATACCTTGTTCCTCGACCTCGTGATTCTCTTCGAGACGGTCGGCGTCGTGCTGACGGGCAAGGGCGCGCAGTAGAGGCATTACCCCCGCGCGGGCGCAGTACGGTTGAACTGAGGAGGGTGGTCGTTGGATGCGAGCAGACAATTGATTTCGGCCTGGAGCTACGGGCTCTCAAGCCTCGTCTATGGAGTATTCGCCGTCTATCTGATCTCGGCCTGGCGCACCGGTCTGCGCAGTCGGGCCCTGCTCGTCGCCGTCATCCTTTGCACAGCGTGGGCGCTCGTCGGCCTCGCCTTCGCGCTGACGGGACAGAGGGTCTTCCTCGTCGGCGGCCTGTTCGCCGACCTCCTGCGCTTTGGCGGCTGGTTCTTCTTCTTCCTCGTGCTCTTGAAGCCCGAGCTGCCGCTCGACGGGCGCTGGCCGACGCGCCTGCGCTGGCTCGGTGCGATGGCCGCCGCGCTCGTTGCCATCGGCGTCGTGGCACAGGCGATGGTGACGCTCGGCATCGCGCCGGCAGTGCAGCCGCAGCGCCTCGTCCTTTTCGCGACGCTCGGCATGACGGTGCTCTCGCTGGTTTTCATCGAGCAGTTGCTGCGCAATGTTTCGCCGGACTGGCGCTGGAGCATCAAGCCCTTGTGCATCGGCTTTGGCGGCGCCGTGCTCTTCGACCTTTATCTCTACTCGGACGCGCTGCTCTTCAACCAGATCGACGTCGATGCCTACAGCATTCGCGGCTTCGTGCATGCGCTCGTGGTGCCGCTCGTCGCCGTCTCGACGGTGCGCAGCCGCGACTGGAAGAGCCGGCTCGTGCTCTCGCAGCGCGCCGCGCTGCAGTCCTTTGCGCTCGTCGCGGTCGGCGTCTATCTCGTGTTCACCGCCGCCGCCGGCTACTACGTGCGCTATTTCGGCGGCGACTGGGGGCGCGCCTTCCAGCTCGCGCTGCTGTTCGCGGCGCTGCTCCTGCTCGGCATGCTGAGCCTCTCGGGGACGCTGCGCGCGAAGGCGCGCGTCATCATCGGCAAGAACTTCTTCAGCTATCGCTACGACTATCGCGAAGAATGGCTGCGCTTTACCAACACGCTTTCCTTCCAGGACGGTTTCTCGGGGCTCGGCCAGCACGCGGTCAAGGGCCTTGCCGACATGGTCGAGAGCCCGGCCGGCGCGCTCTGGCTCAAGGACTCCTCCGAGAGCTTCTACGCCCAGGCCGCCTGCTGGAACATGCCGGTCTCCTCGGCGATCGAGGACGCGAACAGCAAGCTTTGCCAGTTCTTCAACGAGAGCGGCTGGGTCATCAACCTCGAGGAATACCGCTCGCTGCCGCGTCGCTACGACCGGCTCGAGCTGCCCGCCTGGCTGGGCGACGTGCCCAACGCCTGGCTCATCGTCCCGCTCGCGACCGGCAACGAAATGATCGGCTTCGTGATCCTCGCCACCGCGCGCACGCGCATCGACGTCAATTGGGAAGTCAACGATCTCCTGAAAACCGCGGGACGGCAGGCCGGCGCCTTCCTCGGGCAGATGCGCGCCACCGAAGCGCTGCTCGAATCGCGCAAGTTCGACGCCTTCAACCGCATGTCGGCCTTCGTCGTCCATGACCTGAAGAACATCGTCGCGCAGCTTGCGCTGATGCTCAAGAACGCCGAGCGCCATCGCGACAATCCCGAGTTCCAGCAGGACATGCTGATGACCGTCGAGCATTCGATCGAACGCATGCGCCAGCTGCTCATGCAGCTGCGCGACGGCGCGACGCCGATCGACAACCCGCGCGGCGTCGATCTGGCCAAGGTGATCAAGCGCATCGCCGCGACCAAGATCGAGCAGGGCCGCGAGCTTGCCATCGAGCTGGCCGAGAACATCGTCGCGCGCGGCCACGAAGCGCGCGTCGAACGCGTCATCGGCCATCTCGTGCAGAACGCGCTCGATGCCACCGAACTGGCGGGCGAGGTAACCGTCACCCTCTCGCGCCAGGGCGAGCAGGCGCTGATCGCGATCCGCGACACCGGCGTCGGCATGGCGCCCGAGTTCGTGCGCGAGCGGCTGTTCAAGCCTTTCCAGTCGACCAAACCCGCGGGGATGGGGCTTGGCGCCTACGAGAGCTTCCAGTACGTGCGCGAGCTCGGCGGCAAGGTCTCGGTGGAAAGCGCGCTTGGCGTCGGCACGCAGATGAGCCTGCTGCTGCCGCTCTTCGATGCCCGGGGCAATGTTGGCAATCTTGGCGACGGTGGCGAGGGCGCGACGATGAGCGCGCTCGAGGAGGCCGAATGAATCCCGAGAAGCTCTTTCCTTTGCTCATCGTCGAGGACGATCCGGCGCTGCAAAAGCAGATGCGCTGGGCCTTCGACCAGTACGAGACGCTGACCGCCGACGACTGCGAGAGCGCGCTCACGCAGATGCGCCGCTACCGGCCGCCGGTGGTAACCATGGATCTCGGCCTGCCGCCCGCGGCCGACAGCGTCAGCGAAGGTTTCCGGCTGCTCGAGGAAATCCTCGCCTTCGCCCCCGAGACGAAAGTGATCGTCCTCACCGGGCAGAACGATCGCAGCAACGCGCTGCGCGCGATCGGCCTTGGCGCCTACGACTTCTTCGCCAAGCCCTTCGAGATCGACCTCCTCGGCCTCACCATCGAGCGCGCGCACCGGCTCTACGAGCTGCAGCAGGAGAACAGCCGGCTGCAGCTCATGCAGCAGCCCGACGTCCTCGCCGGCCTGATCACCAAGGACCCGGCGATCCTGCGCGTGTGCCGGACGGTCGAGAAAGTGGCGGCGAGCGACGCGACCATCCTGATCCTCGGCGAGAGCGGCACCGGCAAGGAGCTGATCGCGCGCGCCGTGCATGCGGCCTCGTCGCGGCGGGCGGCGCGCTTTGTCGCGATCAACTGCGCGGCGATCCCCGAGAACCTGCTCGAGAGCGAGCTCTTCGGTTACGAGAAGGGCGCTTTCACGGGCGCGGCGAAGACGACGCCGGGCAAGATCGAAACCGCGCATCGCGGCACGCTCATGCTCGACGAAATCGGCGACCTGCCGATGTCGCTGCAGGCCAAGCTCCTGCGCTTCCTGCAGGAGCGCGTCATCGAGCGCATCGGCGGCCGCCAGGAAATTCCGATCGACGTGCGCATCGTCTGCGCGACGCACCAGAACCTTACCGAGGCGATCAAGGAGGGGCGGTTTCGCGAAGACCTCTATTACCGCCTCGCCGAGATCGCCGTCACCATGCCGCCGCTGCGCGACCGCCAGGGCGACGCGGCGCTCCTCGCGCACGCCTTCCTGCGCCGCTTCGCGCAGGAACAGAACCGCGGCACGATGACGCTGCGCGAGGATGCGGTGCGCGCGATCGAAGCGCATCGCTGGCCCGGCAACGTGCGCGAACTCGAGAACTGCATCAAGCGCGCGGTGATCATGGCCGACGGCAACCAGATCACCTGCGAGGACATCGGCCTCGCTGCGCCGAGCGACGAACCTGCCGTCCTCGACCTGCGCAAGGTGCGCGAGGAAGCCGAGCAGCGCGTCATCGTCGCCGCGCTCGGCCGCACCGACGGTAACGTCGTCAAGGCCGCCGAACTCCTCGGCGTCAGCCGGCCGACGCTCTACGACCTCATGCATCGCTTCGGGCTCAAGTAGCCGAGCCGCCGCCACCACTTTTCAGGAACGCCAATGACCCCCCGCAAATCGACCCGCCGCGCCTTCACGGCATCGCTCCTCTTTACGTTCGTGCTTGCCGCATGCGGCGGCGAATCGCCCGAGACCATGGTCGCCTCGGCCAAGGGCTATCTTGCCAAGAACGACCAGAAAGCCGCGGTCATCCAGCTCAAGAACGCGCTGCAGGCCAACCCCAATCTTGGCGAAGCGCGCTTTTTGCTCGGCAAGGCGCTGCTCGAGAGCGGCAACCCGGTCGCCGCCGCCGTCGAACTTGGCAAGGCACGCGAATTGAAGTACCCGGAAGACGAGGTGACGCCGCTATTTGCCAAAAGCCAGCTGATGCTCGGGCAGGCGGCGAAGGTCAGCGACGAGTTCGCCAAGGTGAAACTCTCCTCGGCGGCGGGCAACGCCGACCTGCAAACGACCGTCGGCCTCGCTTTCCTGGCCCAGGGCAAGAGCGACCCGGCGAAAGCCGCTTTCGAGGCGGCGCTCGCCGCGGTCCCCGATTACGCGCCGGCGGTGATCGGCATGGCCAAGCTCAAGGCCGGCAATCGCGACCTGCCGGGCGCGCTCGCGCTGATCGACGCCGCGCTGCAAAAATCGCCCGCGCTGTTCGAGGCCTGGCAGCTCAAGGGCCTGCTCCAGCTCGCGCAGGGCGATGCGACGGCCGCGACCGCGGCTTATCGCAAGGCGCTCGAGGTCAAGCCCGATTACCTCCCCGCGCATTTCGCGCTGATCTCGCTTTCCATGGATCAGGGGCAGCTCGAGGCCGCCGGCAAGCAGATCGAAACCTTGAAGAGCGTCGCCGCGGTGCCGCAGACGAGCTTCCTGCAGGCGCAGCTTTTCTACCGGCAGAAGGACTTCAAGGCGGCGCAGGAAGCGATCCAGCAGTACCTGAAATTCCTCCCCGACGATCCGCTCGGCCAGCAGCTCGCCGGCGTCATCGCTTACGAACTGCAGGCGTATTCGACCGCCGAGACCTATCTCTTGAAGGTGCTGCCGAAAACGCCGGAACTCGGCCTCGCGCGGCGCGTGCTGATCGCCACCTATCTGAAGAGCGGGCATCCTGAAAAAGCCCTCGCCATCCTGCAGCCCGTTCTCGGCAAGATCGAAAAGAACTCGGACATGCTCGCGCTCGCCGGCGAAGTCTTCATGCAGAACGGCGACGTCGACAAGGCCGAGGCGCATTTCGTCAAGGCCGCCGCGCTCGATCCCGGCAACACCGCCAAGCGCACCTCGGTGGCGCTCTCGCATCTGGCCAAGGGCAACGTCGGCCCGGCGCAGGAGGAACTCGAACAGCTCGCCGCGACCGACACCGGCATCAAGGCCGACATGGGGCTGATCGCCTCTTACCTGAAAGCGCGCAAGTACGACCAGGCCTTGAAAGCGATCGCCGGGCTCGAGAAGAAGCAGCCGCAGAATGCGCTCGTCGATAACCTGCGCGGTTCGGCGCTGATGGCCAAGGGCGAATTGGCCAACGCCCGCAAGAGCTTCGAGCAGGCACTCGCCAAGAACCCGGCTTTCCTGCCGGCGGCGGTGAATCTTGCCAACCTCGACCTCGCGGCGAAGAAGCCGGACGAAGCGAAAAAGCGCATCGAAGCCGTCGTCGCCAAGGACGAGAAGAACGTCCAGGCGCTGCTCGCGCTTGCCGAACTGCAGGCGAAAACCGGCGCCAAGCCCGACGAAGTCGCAGCGCTTGTCAGCAAGGCGGTCTCGATCGCACCGACCGAGCCGGCGCCGCGCCTCGCGCTGATCAGCCTCTACCTTGCCACCAAGGACAACAACAAGGCGCTCTCGGCGGCGCAGGAGGCGATGAGCGCCTTGCCCGATCGCCCGGAAATCCTCGACGCGGTCGGTCGCGTGCAGCAGGTCGCCGGCCAGAACAACCAGGCGCTCGCGACCTACGCGAAGCTCGCCTCGCTGCTGCCGAACTCGCCGCAGCCCTACCTGCGCATGGCCGAAATCCAGATCGGCGCGAAGGATGCGGAAGCAGCGATGCAGAGCCTGCGCCGCGCGCTCGCGGTCAAGGCCAATTCGGTCGAGGCGCAGCGCGGCATCATGATGCTCGACCTGGGCGCCGGCCGCAGCGCCGAGGCGATCGCGATGGCGCGCCAGGTGCAGAAGCAGCGGCCGAACGAAGCCGTCGGCTACGTGCTCGAAGGCGATGCGCACGCACTGACCAAGGCCTGGAAGGCCGCCGCTGTCGCTTACCGCAACGGCGTGCAGAAGACGGGCTCGGGCGACCTTGCGATCAAGCTGCACGCCGCGCTCGTCGCGAGCGGCACGCCGGCCGAGGCCGACGCTTTTGCCGCGAGCTGGATGAAGGAGCACGCGAGTGACGCGCGATTCATCAACTACCTTGCCGAGGAAGCGCTCGCGCGCAAGGATTACGCGAAGGCCGGCAACCACTATCGACGCCTGCTCGAGCTGCAGCCGAACAACGCCGCCGTGCTCAACAATCTCGCCTGGGCGCTCGCGCAGGCGAAGGATCCGAAAGCGCTCGAGTTCGCCGAAAAAGCCAACAAGCTTGCGCCCGACCAGCCGCCCGTCATGGACACGCTCGGCAATCTTCTCGTCGCACAGGGCGACGCGGCGCGCGGCGTCGAGCTCCTGAAGAAAGCCGTCGAGCTTGCGCCGCAGAACGCGCCGATCCGTTTGAACTATGCCAAGGCGCTGGTCAAGACCGGCAAGAAGGCCGAGGCGAAAAAGGAGCTCGACGAGCTCGCCAAGCTCGGCGACAAGTTCCCGGCGCACGCCGAGGTCACGCAGCTTAGCGCGAGCCTGTGAGGAGCTTGCGCTTGAACACTAGCGCGGGGCCGGCAGGCTTCGCTTCATTTATCGGGCTTGAGGATCTGGCATGACGATTGTTGCGGTGGTGGGACTGGGCTATGTGGGGCTGCCCTTGGCGGTCGAGTTTGGCAAGAAGGGGCGCACGATCGGCTTCGATCTGTCGGCGAAGAAGATTGCGAACTACCGCAAGGGCGTCGACCCGACCGGCGAAGTCTCGGCAGAGGACTTCAAGGCGGCGGTTCACCTTGAAGTGAGCAACGACCCGGCGGCGCTCGCCGCGGCGGACTTCATCATCGTCGCCGTGCCAACGCCCGTCGACATCGCACATCAGCCCGATCTCACGCCGCTCGTCGGCGCTTCCGAGTCGGTCGGCAGGAATTTGAAGCGCGGCGCGACGGTCGTCTTCGAGTCGACGGTCTATCCCGGCGCGACCGAGGAGATCTGCATCCCGATCATCGAGAAGCAGTCGGGAATGAAGTGGAAGACCGACTTCTTCGTCGGCTACTCGCCCGAGCGCATCAACCCGGGCGACAAGGAACGCACGCTCACCAAGATCGTCAAGGTCGTCTCCGGCGACAGCCCCGAGACGCTCGCGCGCGTCAAGGACGTCTACGGCAGCATCATCACCGCCGGCGTCTATCCGGCTTCGAGCATCAAGGTCGCGGAAGCCGCGAAAGTCATCGAGAACACGCAGCGCGACCTCAATATCGCGCTGATGAACGAGCTTGCGATCATTTTCGACCGCATCGGCATCGACACGCTCGAAGTCCTGCAGGCGGCCGGCAGCAAATGGAATTTCCTGCCTTTCCGCCCCGGCCTCGTCGGCGGCCACTGCATCGGCGTCGATCCCTACTATCTGACGCACAAGGCCGAGATGCTCGGCTATCACCCCGAGGTCATCCTCGCCGGCCGGCGCATCAACGACAACATGGGCAAGTTCATCGCCGAGCAGACGGTGAAGAACCTCGTGCGCAACGGCTGGCAGGTGAAGGGCGCACCGATCATCGTGCTCGGCCTCACCTTCAAGGAGGATTGCCCGGACCTGCGCAACTCACGCGTCATCGACGTCATCCGCGAACTGCAGTCCTACGAGGCGCGGGTGATCGTCCATGAACCCGTCGCCGAATCGGAAGAAGCCTGGCACGAGTACGGCGTCGAGCTCGTCGCCTGGGACGACCTGCCGCCGGCGGCGGCGATCGTCGCCGCGGTCGCGCACAAGGAGTTCAAGCGCCGCCCGCTTGACGACTACCTCGGCAAGCTGCAGAAGAACGGAGTCGTCACCGACGTCAAATGCATGTTCGACGCCAACGAACTCGCCGCGCGCGGCGTCCCGGTGTGGCGCCTGTGAGCGAGGCCTACCAAGGCGTCTGCGCGCGCCTAAGGGCGCAGCCGGCGCGCTGGCTGGTGACGGGCTGCGCCGGTTTCATCGGTTCGCACCTCGTCGAAACGCTGCTCTCGCTCGACCAGAAAGTCGTCGGCCTCGACAATTTTTCGACCGGTCGCAAGCGCAACCTCGTCGAAGTCAAGAAAGCGCTCGCGAAGCCGACGCAGTGGCGGCGTTTCAACTGCATCGAAGCCGACATCCGCGACCCCGCCGCGTGCCGGCAGGCGTGCCGCGAAGTCGATTACGTCCTGCATCAGGCGGCCTTAGGTTCGGTGCCGCGCTCGCTCGCCGATCCGATCGCGACCAACGCCTCGAACATCGACGGCTTCCTCAACATGCTCGTCGCCGCGCGCGACGCCAAGGTCAGGCGCTTTGTCTATGCCGCGTCGAGCTCCACCTACGGCGACGAAGCCAACCTGCCCAAGGTCGAGGAGAGGATCGGCCGCCCGCTGTCGCCCTACGCCGTGACCAAGCTCGTCAATGAGCTTTACGCCGACGTTTTCGCGCGCTGCTACGGCACTTCGTCGATCGGGCTGCGCTACTTCAACGTCTTCGGCCCGCGCCAGGACCCCGAAGGCGCTTACGCCGCGGTGATCCCGCGCTGGACGCGCTCGCTTCTCCTCGGCGAGAGCGTGCTGATCAACGGCGACGGCGAAACCAGCCGCGACTTCTGCTACGTCGCCAACGCCGTCCAGGCCAATCTGCTCGCGGCGACGAGCGAGAATCCCGACGCCGCGAACCAGGTCTACAACGTCGCGCTCGACGACCGCACTTCGCTCTCCCGCCTCTTTGAAATCCTGCGCGCGGTGCTCGCCGAGACGCGGCCGGAACTGGCTGCCGCGCAGCCGCACTACGGCGCTTTCCGCGCCGGCGACGTGCGCCACTCGCAGGCCGACATTGCCAAGGCGAGGCGTCTGCTCGCTTATGCGCCGACGCACCGGATCGAAGAAGGCGTGCGCGCCGCGATGCCATGGTATATCTCGCGCTTCGCCGCAGTGACGGCCTAGAAAGCTTGCGCATGAAAGGCGTCGGACTCGTCCTCTGGGCGCTTTTGAGCGCCGCGGCGCTGCCCGCCGCGGCTGCCGCGGGCCCAGAACTTGAACGCCTGCGCAGCGAGGCCCGCGCGCTGGAACACGGCGAGGGCGTCGCCAAGGACCCGCTGCGCGCCGCCGTCCTTTACTGCGAAGGCGCGCGCGCCGGCGACGCCGAGGCGCAGTACGCGCTCGGCTGGATGTACGCCAACGCGCGCGGCGTCGCCCGCGACGACGAGATGGCGGCTTACTTCTTCAAGCTCGCGGCCGAGCAGGGGCACGCAGCGGCGCGGCGCATGCTGCGTTTTGTCGGCGAGGCGGGCGCGAGCGCGCCGGCGTGCATGCAGCCGCCAGCTCCGATCGCCAGTGAAGAAGAGGAGTTGCCGGTCAATCCGGTGACGCCGGCGCAGCGCCAGGTCGTCGCGCTCGTGCAGAAGCTTGCGCCCGACTACGGCGTGAGCACGCGTCTGGCGCTGGCGATCATCCGCGTCGAATCGAATTTCGAAGCCACCGCGGTCTCGCCGAAGAACGCGCAGGGCCTGATGCAGCTGATCCCGGAAACGAGCGCGCGCTTTAACGTCCGGAAGCCTTTCGACCCGGAACAGAACATTCGCGGCGGCCTCTCCTACCTGCGCTGGCTGCTCGCCTATTTCGAAGGACGCATCCCGCTCGTCGCCGCCGCTTACAATGCCGGCGAAGGGACGGTCAACCGTTACCGCGGCATCCCGCCGTATCCTGAGACGCGCCGTTACGTCGGGCAGGTGATGAATCTCGTCAAGACCGATGAGCACGCCTTCGATCCCTCGGTGACGCCGCCTTCACCCGAGTTGCCGCGGATCCGGCGCGCCAGGAGTTCGTGATGCCGAGAAGCAGGTGGAAAGTTTTTGCAACTGCGCTCTTCGCCGCCGCGCTCGCGACGGCAGCGGCGAGCGCCCGCGCCGCACTGCCCGAAATCATCGACGCCGTGAAGCCCGCGGTCGTCGTCGTCGGCACTTATGCGAAATCGCGCAGCCCGGCTTTCGTGATGCGCGGCACCGGTTTCGCGGTAGGCAAGGGCAGCCTCGTCGCGACCAACGCGCACGTGATCCCCGGGTCGCTCAACGCCGACATCGGCGAAGTGCTGATCGTGCAGACGCGCACCGCGAGCGGCGGCCTGCAGGCGCGCGTGGCGACGAGCGCCGCCAGTGATCCCGCGCACGACCTCGCGCTCTTGCGCATCGAAGGCGCGCCGCTGCCGGCGCTCAAGCTTGGCGGCGCGAGCCCCGTGCGCGAAGGGCAGGAGGTCGCCTTTACCGGCTTCCCGACGTGGGGCGCGAGCGGCCTCTCGCCGGTGAGGCACTGCGGCATGATTTCGTCGCTCACGCCGATCGCCATCCCCGGCGCCACCGCCAACCAGCTCAACGAAAAAGCGATCAAGCGCCTGAAGAGCGGCGCCTTCGAGGTCTACCAGCTCGACGGCACCGCCTACCCCGGCAACAGCGGCGGCCCGCTCTTCGAGACGCAGAGCGGCGAAGTGATCGGCGTCATCAACATGGTCTTCGTCAAGGGCAGCAAGGAATCAGCGCTCACGCACCCCTCCGGCATCAGCTTCGCCGTTCCGGTGATCTATCTCCAGGAGTTGTTGCAGACGCTCCCGTAAGGCCCGTGTCCGGAGGGGGACCTTCGCTTATCTCGCCCAATGGTCCTCAAATCGCCCGTCAAGTGACGGGGGTTTGTAGGAGCGCAGCTTCGCAGCGCGATGCGGCGTTTGCACAGCGGCGGCCCGATCGCCCGATAAATCGGGCTCCTACAGCGATGCGGCGTTTGCACAGCGACGGCCCGATCGCCCGATAAATCGGGCTCCTGCAGGCGGGTGCTCAAATCGCCGTCAAGTGACGGGGGTTTTTGTAGGAGCGCAGCTTCGCAGCGCGATGCGGCGTTTGCACAGCGACGGCCCGATCGCCCGATAAATCGGGCTCCT
>CAZALA010000011.1:0-18607 GCA_964485725.1 uncultured Propionivibrio sp.
CGGGCCTTCGGGCTGCGGCAAGTCAACGCTGATGCGCCTCGTCGCCGGCCTGATTCCGGTGACCTCGGGCAGCATCACGGTCGAGGGCAAACCCGTGAACGGACCGGTGACCGACGTCGGCATCGTCTTTCAGAGCCCGGTCCTGCTCGACTGGCTCAATACGCTCGACAACGTCCTCTTTCAGGCCGACATGCGCGGCCTGCCGGTCTCGCAGTATCGCGATCGCGCCATGGAGTTGCTGCAGCAGGTGAGCCTCCAGGATTTCGCCAGGAGCTACCCGCACGAGCTTTCCGGCGGCATGCGCCAGCGCGCCGCCATCGCTCGCGCGCTTTTGCACAATCCGCCGCTGCTCTTGATGGACGAGCCCTTCGGCGCGCTCGATGCGCTGACGCGCGAGCAGATGCGCCTCGACCTCGAGCAGCTCTGGCTCTCGACGCGGAAGACGGTGCTCTTCATCACGCACAGCGTCGATGAAGCCGTGCTGCTTGCCGATCGGGTGCTGGTGATGGGGCCGCGTCCGGGAAAGATCGTGCGCGATCTTAAGGTCGAACTTCCCCGCGCGCGCGGTCTTGAAGCGCGTCGCCATCAGCGTTTCTTCGACTGTTGCGACGAGATCAACGAGATCTTCTTCAGTCAGGGCGTGCTGCGCCGTTCCGACAGCGGCGCGGGCGCATGAGCGCATTCGTGAGCGCGGCCGCATGGCGCTTGGCAAGGACGATCGGAAGATGAAGATCGGCAAAACCGAGCACTGTTTCCTCTTGCCGCAGGCGCATGCGCTCTTTGCCCAGTGCCACGCCTCGACGATTGCGAAGCTCCCGGACGGAGAGCTCCTGGCCGCTTTCTTTGCCGGCGAGCGCGAGGGCGCGGGCGATGTCGCGATCTGGCTCGCCCGCACGGCGGGCGGCATCTGGCAAATGCCGCGGCGCAGCTTTGCCGAGGACGGACTTGCGCACTGGAATCCGGTGCTGCACGTGGCCGCCGACAGCGTCTGGATCTTCTACAAGGTCGGCGCCACCGTCCATGACTGGACGACGCGCTGCGCGCAGTCCTTCGATCTTGGCCTCAGCTGGTCGGCATCGCGGCCGCTCGTCCCGGGCGACACGCGCCCGCGCGGTCCGGTGCGCAACAAGCTCATCGTCGCCGCCAACGGCGACTGGATTGCGCCGGGCTCGGTCGAAACCGACGAATTCTGGGACGCTTTCGTCGATGTTTCGGCGGATCAGGGCAGGACCTGGAGCCAATTCGACGTTCCGATCGATCATCGCGCCGGCGCTTCGGTCGCCGGCGACAAGTTGTGGACGGGGCTTGCCGACAACGCCCTCTGGGAAACCGACGTCAAGCGCATCTTCAAGTGGGACGGCGTCATCCAGCCGACGCTGTGGGAATCGGCGCCGGGCAAAATCCACATGCTGATGCGCAGCACGCGCGGTCGCATCTACCGGAGCGATTCGTCCGACGCTGGCCTCAGCTGGTGCGCGGCGTATGCAACAGGCGTTGCCAACAACAACAGCGGCATCGACCTCGCCCGCCGTCACGATGGCAGTCTCGTCCTTGCACTCAACCCGGTCGCCGGCAACTGGGGCCGGCGCTACCCGATCTCGCTGGCAGCCTCCGTCGACAACGGCGAGCACTGGACGACGATGCTCGACCTGGAAACGGACGCCGGCGAGTTTTCGTATCCGGCGATCATTGCCGACGGCGATGCTCTGCATCTCACCTATACATGGAACCGCAAGAACATCGCCTGCTGGAAGATCACGCTCGAGACCTGAGCCGCTGACCGCGACCCCATGAGATATTTCGATCTGGCGCTGCCTGACGGCGGCATGAGGATTTCGAAGCTCGTCCTCGGCACGGACTATTACGGAACCGACGTCCCCAGAGAGATGGCGTTCAGGCTTTACGACAGATTTCTCGAAGCCGGCGGCAACTGCATCGATACCGCGAGGTTCTACGCCGACTGGATGCCCGGCGGACACGGCGTCAGCGAACAGCTTCTCGGGCAATGGCTCAAATCGCGGCAGGCCTATCGGCAGGTGCTGATCTCGACCAAAGGCGGCCATCCGCCTTTGCAGGACATGGGGCAAGGCCGGCTGTCGCGCGCCTGCCTCGAAAGTGACCTCAATGAAAGCCTGACTGCGCTCGGCGTCGACCACATCGACCTCTACTTTCTGCATCGCGACGAGCTTCACCGTCCCGTCGAGCAGATCATGGAAAGTCTCGGCGCGATCGTCGCGAGCGGCAAGGTGCGCGCGATCGGATGCTCGAACTGGCAGGTCGACCGCATTGCGCAGGCCAACGCCTATGCGCGATCTTGCGGGCTGCCCGTCTTTGCCATCAGCCAGATCCAGTGGAGCCTTGCCGCTTCCACGCCGCAGGCGCATGCGGACCTTTCCAAAGTGATCATGAACGACGAGCAGTACAAGTGGTATCTCGAGCAGCGTTTCCCGGTAATGGCTTACTCCGCGCAGGCCAAGGGCTTCTTCTCACGACCGTTGCGCGGCGCCAATGCGATCAACGCGAAAGCGCGCGCCTGGTTCTGCACGCCCGAAAACTTGAGGCGCAAGCGCCGGGTCGTCGCATACGCCGCAAGAAAGGGCCTGCAGCCGGGCCACGTGGCCATCGCCTATATCCTGTGCAACCGTGTCCCGGCGATGGCGCTGATCGGCTGCCGGAACATGGAGCAGCTCAACGATAGCTTGTCAGCCGCCGACCTGCTCGTCGCCGAAGACGATCTGGATCGCTTCGACGACGTTTTTCCGACTTAGCCCATGCCGAAGAGGAACCTGGGCAGGGCCTTGGAGAGCAGGGGCACGTAGGTGGTCAGGAAGAGGACGGCGACGTTCATCACCATGAGCGGAATGATGTGCACCGACATGCCGCCGATGCTCGCCTTGCACAGCTTGGCGGCGACAAAGAGCGTGCCGCCGACGGGCGGCGTGTACAGCGCGATCGAGAGGTTCATGACCATGATCACGCCCATCAGGTTGAGGTCGATATGCATCGCCGCGGCCATCGGCAGGAAGAGCGGCGCGGTGAGCAGCATCGCCGGCAGCGGCTCGATGAAAATGCCGAGCAGAAGCAGTGCGATATTGAGCATGAGCAGGAACTGCCAGGGCTGGCTCGCCACCGTGCGAATCCACTCGGCCATTTCGGTGGCGACCATCTCGGCGGTCAGCAGCCACGAGAGGACGCCGGTCGCACCGATCACAAGCAGCACCGAGGCGCTCGTCTGGAAAGCGCGCAGCGCGATCGCCGGCAGGTCGCGCGGCTTCAGGTCCTTGTAGAGGAAAAGCGAAACGACGAGGCCGTACATCACCGCCACCGCAGCGGCTTCGGTCGGCGTGAACACGCCGGTCCAGATGCCGCCGACGATGATCACCGGCATCAGCAGCGCCGGACCCGCGTCCTTGGTCACCGCCCAGATCTCCGCTGACGAGGCTCTTTCCGAACCGTTGTCGCAACCCGTCTTCTTGCCGTAGCGGATGCAGACGATCGCCAGCGCGACCGCGCAGATGAGGCCCGGGATCACCCCCGACATGGAGAGGATGCGCATCGACGCCCCGGAGATGAAAGCGAAGACGAGGAAGGGGATCGACAAGGGCATCAGAAGCGCCAGCGTGCCGGCGACCGAGAGCAGCGCCGCGGTGAAATCGGGGTGATAGCCCTTCTGCTTCATCGTCGGCGCGACGAGCGAGCCGATTGCTGCGGTGTCGGCGATCGCCGAGCCCGAAACGCCGCCGAACATCAGGCAGGAAACAATGGTGACGACGCCCATGCCGCCGGGCAACCAGCCGAAGAGGACATTGGCGAAGTTGACGATGCGCTTGCCGACGCCACCGCGCGAGAGCAGTTCGCCGGCGAAAATGAAGAGCGGCACGGCGATCAGGATGAAGGGCTCGACGCCGGCAATGAGGTTGAGGAGCAGCGAATCGAGCTGGTAGGGCAGTCCCTTGAAATAGACGACGCCCGCCGTGGTGGCGATCAGCCCGAAGTAAAGCGGGATGCCGGCCAGCACGATGATGAAGAAAACGCCGAAGATCTGGATGGTCAGCATTATTCGTCCGCCCCGTAACGTTCCTCACGGGACTTGCCGCAAAGGATCTGGTAAAGGTCATATGCGACGAAGACCATGCCGAAACCACTGCCGATGGTGAGCGGCATGTATTGCCAGGCCATCGGGATCTGCAGCACGGTGAGCACGTTGCCCCAATTGTTCTCGATGATGATGAGGCCGTTCCAGAACAGGATCAGCAGCACCCCGAGGGTGAAGACCTGTACGAGGAAATCGGCGACCCGCCGCGATCTGCCTTGCAGCTTGTCGATGAACTCGGTGATCGTCATGTGCCCCGAGCGGCGAATGATCGACGCGCCGCCGAGGAAAGACACCCACACCATCAGGAGCTCGCAGGCCTCGGTGGTCTGCGCCAGGTCGTGACCGGCCGCGTGCGCGCAAACATTGAAAAACACGAGCACGATCATCACCCCGGCCGCCCCCACGAGCGCCCAGTCGATGACCCGCCCCAAGAGGTGCACTGGCCGGGCCTGCACCGGTCCGCACGGCAACAGCACAGGCGCGTCGGCAACGCTTTGTTCAGCAAGATCCACTATTCCCCCCTTTTTTGAAGATGACTGCTGCAAGCTGCTTTTATCGCCTGGCTCACTATCATCGGGCGCGCGTCTTTCTATGAGAGATCCCCGTTGCGGCCTTGAAGACGATATTGCAAGCTGTTCTTTTTATTGGCAGCAAGCTGCGCTGCCAGACCTCCTCTTCGCCACAGCCACGCCCGCGCACCGGCCCGCCCCAGCGGGCGCGAGCGGCATCAGCGCCGGCGTGTGGCGAGCGGCCGGACGCCGGTCGCGTCATTAACCTCGCATCGCGGCGCCATGACAAGTGATGCCTGCTTCACGGCAGCCCGCGGTCATGCTCGAAGCCAAGGATGCGGAAGGAGCTGCCCCTCAGCGAGAGGCAGCTGCCATGGAGGCATACGCCTCGAGTTACTTGACCGCCTTGCGGATCGCTGCCGTTTCGGCCAATACGGTTTCAACTTCCTTGGCACCGTATTTTTCACGCGCTTTCGCATAGACGGGCTCCATCGCCTTGCGGAACGCCGCGAAATCCGGGGTGCGGTTGATCTTGGCGCCTTTGCTGACCATTTCGGCCAACAAGCGCTCGTCGTTGTCCCTGATCGAATTGCGAATGAAGGGAACGACTTCCTGGGCGGCGCGGGTGATCGCCTGTTGATCGGCGGGCGAAAGCTTCTGCCAGGTCTTCTCCGAAATCGTGATCGGCACCGGGCTGTACATGTGGTTCGTCAGCGTAATGTAGGGCGCGACCTCGAAGAACTTGTTCGTGTAGATCGAATCGATCGGATTGTCCTGGCCGATCACGACGCCCTGTTGAATCGCCATGTAAACTTCATTGACGGGCATGATCTGTGCGCCGAAGCCCATCGCCTCGACCGCCCAGCGCATGATTTCGGTCGGCGCAACGCGCAGCTTCTTGCCCTTCGCGTCTTCCGGCCCGTTGATCGGCATCTTCGTCGTCAAGCTGCGGAAGCCCGATTCCCAGTTCGCGAGGAATCTGAAGCCCGCTGCCGGTCCTTTCTCAAACTCTGCCTTGAGCCATTTCGACTCGTCGTACCATTTCCAGCCCTGGTCATACGTTTGCAGCAGGAAGGGCAACAGGGCGAGATTGAGGCCGGGAATGAAAGGCGAATACGTGCTCGTTCCGGTCGCGGTAAAGTCGATGCCGCCGCTTACCAACTGCTCGACGCCTTTCGGATCGTTGCCGAGTTGCGCGCAACAGAACACATTCACCTTGTAGCGACCCTGCGTGTAGTCCTCCACCTTCTTGGCAAACGCGAGACTGGCAACCTGGCGTGCGCCGGTTTGCTGGTCGGTATGGCTGAATTTCAGAATCGTTTGGGCATAGGCACCAGCGGCGAATGCGGTTCCAGCGAGCAGTAAAGCCAGACGAGTCAGTTGCATCGTTGTTTTCATGTCCCCTCCACAGGCTATTTACGGTTAACGGCAAAAGATCAGAACCCGACGCGAAGGCAGATTCGCGGGGCCGGAAGAAGCGCCTCCGCCCCGGGAATAAGGCGTCTCAAACCCGATAGATTTCCTTGTTCACCAGGCGCATCAATTCGTTATAGTTTTCCTCGGCCATCAGCTTGCGATATTTCTTGGGGTCGAGCGTGTTGACGAGCTTCCAGATGCCGAGGCTAACTTCGGCGTGTCGCTCGAAGAAGTCGACGACGTTGAAGATCCGCGGCGAAGCATCGGCCGTGTAATACTTGTCGTAGCCATATTCCTTGGCCCAGAACAGCAGCTCGACGTAGTTGAGGAAGTGCCGGCTGCCGCCGACGAGATCCCAGTCGGCCTTGCCGTCGTTGTCGTTGGTGTGGATATAGACGTCGAAACCGGACTCCAGCGTAGTCACCAGCATCTGCGCCGGGTTCTCCTGGCTCTGCAGCGAATGCCCGACGTCGAGCGTTACCCCCGTATGCCTGTTGCCGACTTCCTTGAGCAGGAGCAGCGCTTTCGAGGTGCTGTCGAGCTGGCAATGCACCCGCGTTTCGGAATACTTGGGTTCGAGGAAGAGCGGGATTTCCGGCAGGTAGTCGGCGGCTTCGGCGACGGTTTCGATCATGTGCCGCCAGGCCGTCTTGTAGTCGATCTGGAAGAGCATGTCGTAGCCGTCGGTCAGCGGGCAGGTGGTGACGTGCGGCGCGCCGACCGCCTTGGCGAAGTCCTTGGCGCGCTTGATGATGGTGACCGCTTCCTCGCGAATTTCCTGGCGTGGCCGTGACAGGCTGCCGGCGTGAAATTTCGGGTCTTTCTTGATGTTGGCGTTGATGGCGGCGAAGTTGAGGCCAAGTTCCTTCATCATTCCGCCGGTTTCTTCCGGGGTCGTCGTGTCGTGCGGGTAGACCATCTCCACGCCGTCGAGACCTTTGATCTGCCTGACCAGTTGCAATTTTTCATAAGTGGTCTTGGGGCTGTGGTAATTGCAAAAGCGGTCTTGAGTGTTGGCCATGAAGGCGAGGATGACGCTTTGTTTCATCTGGCTGCTCCTTGATCGAGATGCGGTTGTTCAGGCCTTGCCGGCCGCTTCGAAGGCGTCCTGCGTAATCGTGACGGTGATGCGTTCTTCCAGATGGTCCTTGATGCTCGCGCGAAACTCGGCCGAGTGCGGCATGTTGAGATGCGCCTTGAAGTCCTCGATCGCCGCCCAGCGCTCGTGCACGACGATCAGGTTGGGATCCTTGTTCTGATTGACGGCGCCAATGTCGAAGTCGACGGTCGGGCTGTATTCGAGACAGCCTTTCTCGGCGGCAAAGACTTTCGGCAGCAGGACGCGATAGCATTCGAGCGCCTTCGGAATCAAGCCCGGCTTCATCTTGACGTGGGCGATGACATGGATCATTGCAAAGCTCCCTTTCGTTTGAATGGTTGAAACGGCCGCGCCCCGGACCCCGGCTTGCTTGCGGTTCCTTTCAGCGGCCGGACATTTCTGTTGATGCGGCAAGACATGACGCCTAGTTTTCGACAATCTGCGTGGTGCGCACGATAGCCGGATCGGTGAAGCCGTCGAGGACATCCCTGACACAGGTCGAGAAGCTGTACATGACGGCGCCGTCGTGGCCGGCCTGGAACCAGTGCGGCGTTCCCGGCGGCAGGATCAGCTGTTCGCCGGGTTTGAGGACGACTTCATTGCGGCAGGTGTATTGCGCTTCCTTGCCCTTGGGAATGAAGCCCTCCTTCATGGTCGCTTCGCCCGGAATATAGAACCTCAGCGTGCCTTTGATCGCCCTGATGATTTCTTCCTTGCCCGGATCGGTATCGACCGGCGGATGCCAGTGCTCGGGCTCGGTCTGGTTCGGAAAGAGGACCAGCACCTTGGCGCTGATCCGCTCGGTGGCAAACATGGTGAAGACCTCGACGCCCTGATTCGGCAGATCGCTCAGCCCGAAATCGGCGACGTTGATCTTGTCGATTTCCTCGGGGAGGATTTGCACGCCCGCGTCCCTGATCATCTTGAAAGCAGTCTGTTTTGCCTCTTCAAATTCTTTTCGAGTGAGCATGATTTGTCCGGCGTTAAGGATCAGCAATAGCCTAACTGGCTACGGCAATCTGCACAATTGACTTTTGTTTTCGTTTATTATTCTGTTTTTTGCAGTAATGAGGCGGAGATGACGCGCCATTTGCCACCCCTGCGCGCCCTGCTGGCATTCGAGGCCACGGCGCGCCACCTGGCGGTCGGGCGTGCCGCCGAGGAACTCTGTATTTCGCCCTCGGCGGTCAGCCATCACGTGCGCGCCATCGAGGATTTTCTGCGCGTCAAGCTGTTTCATCGCACGACCCGCACGATGCAGCTGACCGACGCCGGCTACAACTACCTGCAGCTCGTCACGGTGGGGCTCGACCGCATCTCGACCGCGACCCAGGACGTTGCCGATGCGGGCTTCACCGACGTGCTCACGATCCAATGTCCGCCCAGCTTTGCGCCGGGGTGGCTGGTGCCTCGATTGGCAGACTTCATGGCCCGCCATCCGGATATCGACTTAAGAATTCGGGCCCGTCCGGACCCGCTCGATATCCTGCAGAACGCGGTGGATGTCGAGATCCGCCGGCCCTTGGGTGAAACGACCGGGCTCGTGGTGCATCCCTTCCTCGAAGAGGAAATCATCCCGCTTGCGAGTCCCGCGCTCGTCCGGCAGTTGCGAGGGAAATCGCCCGAAGAGATCCTCAAGACCTTCCCGCTC
This sequence comes from uncultured Propionivibrio sp., assembly GCA_964485725.1. Lineage (GTDB taxonomy): Bacteria > Pseudomonadota > Gammaproteobacteria > Burkholderiales > Rhodocyclaceae > Propionivibrio. The sequence goes on from CAZALA010000011.1 coordinate 8,772, forward strand.
ATCCACTCCGAAAGAAGCCCTCTGAACTGGACCGCCTGGCTTCGCCTGCAAGGCATCAACGGCGCAAATATTGCACGCGGCCTCAGGTTCGACCGCGCTTATCTTTCCATTCAGGCCGCCATCGAGGGGCTCGGAATTGCGCTTGAAAGCACGATCTTTGCCGAGCGCGCGATCGAAACGAAACAACTGGTTCGCGTCTTCAGGAAGTTGCCCGAACCGTCGGTCATGGCGCACTTCATGGTTTATTCGCAGGCCAATGCGCAACTTCCAAAAATACAGAAATTTCGCGACTGGATCTTGCACGAAGCGGCAAGGAAGAAGTCCCGGAAGCAAGGGATTGCCAGGAAAAAAGCAGGGGATTTCCCGCCGCCTCCGCGCTGACGAGGTGAAGAGCACCCGTCGCTGAGGGTGGAGGGGCCCCAATCGCCGTCATCGCCAGCCGCTATCTGGCCTCCGTATCCCCGCCGGTGCGCTAAGCCGCGCCGTTCGAGGCAGCGTCTGACATCTGCTGAAGGTGGCTCACGACCGCGGCGCTCGCTTTCTCCATTGCGTCGACATGGGTGAGTATTTCTGCCGTTTTCCCCTGAAGCTGCGCCTCCAGCGCGAGCACGCCGTGGCGATGGACTTCAATGTGAGGCGCTTCGATCTCACGATAGCCAGGCAGCTTGCTGCAGCCTTCCTTGCCTTCGCCTTCGTAATACCATTTTCCAAGGCGACAGCTGGTGTGCGTGGCGACCTGGCTCGGTCGGACATCCTCCAGCCCGAGGAGGCCCAGATAAATCTTGAACTTGAAAACGAGGTGGTCAACCTTCGCGACCTCGACAAAGCTCTTCAACGCGCTGCCGGCGATGACATCTTCCATCTTGCGCGAGAGCGCCATCAGGGTCTGCATGCCCTTGGTCGCCTGCGTTCCGCGCGCACTGAAATCAGCTGCCGCATCTGATAGCGCCATCATGGCGTCTTTTGCCGACGTCGAATTGTCGCGGATGCCGATAACGAGTTGGCCAATATCCTTGGTGGCTTTGGCTGTTCGTTCGGCGAGCTTTCTGACTTCATCGGCAACGACCGCGAACCCGCGTCCGGCTTCCCCCGCACGTGCCGCTTCGATCGCGGCATTGAGTGCCAGGAGGTTGGTCTGGTCCGCGATTTCGCGGATTAACTGGACGATGGCGCTGATTTCTCCAGCCTGCCGGGCAAGGCCATCGACTTCTTTCGCGGTATGTGCGGAACTTGTCGCCAGGCGATGAAGATCGGACGCAATTTCGGTCGTTGTCTTGCCGCTGGCAATTGAAACCTCGGATGCTTCAAGAGCACGGCTCTTTTCTTCGCGCAGGAGGCCCGCCATCTGACCCAGGCTTGCTTGCGAACCGACCAGCGTATCGCTGAACATCGCGAGCTTCGCCAGGACGGCTTTCATGGTTTGGCATTCGGTTTCTTTCGCGCTTGCAGCTTGCTGCTGCGACTTCAGCGCTTCCTTGAGTGCCCCGATCTCAGATCGAAGCGTCGCTTCAAGCGACCTCGAAACATGCAACGCATTTTCTGCTGCCAACAACTGTTTGCTTCTTACCCAAAACATCAATATCCCCTTGACCCTGAAATAATGGAACGACTCACTGATCGCGATGCTTGGGGCCACACTGCCGGAACGGCCACAGTGGCTATGGCCTTGCCGGCTTCCGACTCTTGTCTTTGCGCGAACGTCGGATGCTATCAGTTTTGCTTCGTTTGCCATATCGCCGCGCGCTCAAGCGTGCCGTCTTCGTTCGCCCGGGCTGAGGCCACAAGCAAGGCCGTTGTTCACAGCGGCGCTCGCCCGTCGACGCTGTGTGCCTACTCTGACCAGACGCCCAAGGCTTTGAGCTGCGCGCTCGCCGCTTGCGACCAGCCACGGTTGGCGGCGGGACTCGCCGGGCTCGGGTGCAGGATGCGGCCGATGCGCACGCCGGTGCCGGCAAGCGCCGCAGCCGCCCGCGCTTCGGCAAAGCCGCCGATGCCGATCACCCATTGCGGTTCGAGCGCCGCGGCAAGCGAGCGCAGGTGCTCGTCACAGGCGGCGTAAAGCGGCAGCACTTCGGCGGCGGGCAGCTTGTCGGGCGTCAGGTTGCGGCCGTGGTCGAAAAAGGCGAGCGGGCAGTAATTGGCGACAAAATGTTCGGCGAAAAAAGACTCGGCGCTGCCGAAGCGCTCGGCAAAGAGCGCCCACAGGCGGCGGCCGCTGACTTCCGAGCGCTTGCAGGCGTAGCCCTCGATCGGTCGCTTCGGATTGACGATCGGCGGCGCCGCGACCTTGCCTGCGATCCCCATCCAGTCGCGCACCGCGGCGATCTCGCCGAAGGGAACGCCGCACTGGACCATGCCGAACGGCCCCGGGTTCATGCCGATGAAAACGATGCGCTTGGCGCCTTGTCCATAACGGCGCAGATAGTCCTCGTGCGGCGCCCAGGCGTAGTCGAGCGGGTTGTAGATGTGCGAAACCGGCGGCGCGAAGGCAAGCTTGCCGACCGCGGCGGAAAGCTCGCGCGCCGCGGCAATCAGCGCGTCGATGACGGTCGACTCAGTCGATTTCGCCATGTTTGACTTCTCCTTGACCGAGCGCGCGCAAGTGGCCGCGCATCATCCAGACCATCGCCACGCCGGGCAGCGCGACGAGCACCGAAAAGAGATAGAACGCCGGCCAGCCGATCGTTTCGGTGAGCACGCCGGCGACCGGGCCGACGTAGATGCGGCCGACCGCGGCGAGCGCCGAGAGCAGCGCGTAGTGCGTCGCCGTGAAGCGGTGGTTGCAAAGCGCCATCAGCAGCGCGACGAGCGCAACCGTGCCCATGCCGCCGGTGACGTTCTCGGCGGCCACCACCGTGAGCAGCAGGAAGTCGAGCGAAGCCGGTTCGCGCAGCGAGACGACGAGCCAGTCGAAAGGCGGCAGGGTGATCGCGCCCCAGGCGCCCTTGCCGAGGACGGCGATGACGTAGAAACCGGCGTTCGAGACGAGCTGCAGGACGCCGAACAAGAGCAGCGCGCGGTAGAGGCGCAGGCGCATCATCAGAAAGCCGCCGGCGAGCGCGCCGAAGATCGTCAGCCAGATGCCGATGATCTTGTTGGCGATGCCGACTTCGCCCTGCGTAAAAGCCAGCGCTTTCAGCAGGAAGGCGGTGGTCAGGCTGCCGGCGAAGGCGTCGCCGAGCTTGTAGAGGACGATCAGGACGAGGAACTGCGCCGCGCCCGACTGCGCGAAGTAGCTCGCGAGCGAGGCGTTGAGCGTCTCGAAGCGCGCGAGCCGCGCGAACCACCAGGCGAGTGGCAGCGCCGCGGCGATCTCGGCCATGACGAAAACGAGCTGGATCCAGTGGTTGCCCGTTTGCGGGTCGAGTCCGAGCGCGATCAGGGCGCCGTGCGCAAGGTAGTAGCCGGCGAAGAGGCCGGCGAGCATCGCGAGAAAACCCTTGATCTCATTGCCGGCGCGCGAAGGGGGCGGCTTGAGCTGATTCTCGACGGCCGGAACGAAGAGGCAAGAGACCGCCGCGGCGGCGGCCATGATCGCCGCCATGACGGCATAGACGCGCGGCCACGACTGCCACTGGTCGGCCCAGATCAGCGCGATGCCGCCAGAGACGATCATCGCCAGGCGGTAGCCGAAGACGTGCAGGGATGCGCCGGGGCCATGCTCGAGCGGGTCGGTCAGAAGGTCGGCGCGGTAGGCGTCGACGACGACGTCCTGCGAGGCCGAGAGGAAGGCGAGCAGCACCGCCCACTGCGCGAAGAGCATCGGCTGCTGGCTCGGCGAGAGCGTCGACATCATCCACAGCGTCGCCGCGAGCGCGAGTTGTGAGAGCACGAGCCAGCCGCGGCGGCGGCCGAGCCAGGGCGGCTCGAAGCGGTCGAGCAGCGGCGCCCAGAGGAATTTGAAGGTGTAGGGGACGCCGACGAGGCCGAAGAAACCGATCGTCGCGATGCTGACGCCGTCGATCGTCAGCCAGGCCTGCAGCGCCTGCCCGGTCAGCGCCAGCGGCAGCCCCGAGGCGAAGCCCATGAGCAGGACCGCGGCGAGGCGGCGGCTGCGTTTGAGCGAGGCGAACACGGCGGCCGGCTCAGGCGCGGCGCGCGCCGAGTCGGTAAAAGGCGAGGCTGCCGTTGAGGTTCGGATCGTCGGTGACGGGCTCGCCGGCCTCGTCGAAAGCGCGCCGCTCGCGGATCTCGATGCCGAGCTTCGCGCACAGCGCTTCGAAGTCGGCGATCGTGAAGAAGCGCACGTTCGGCGTCTCGTACCATTCGTACGGCAGGTCCTCCGAGACCGGCATGTGGCCCTGCGCGATGGCGCGGCGGTTTTCGCGGTAGGCGAAGTTGGGGAAGCTCACCACCGCCTCCTCGGCCACCCGCAGCATCTCGCCGAGGATGCGCTCGGTCGCGTGCATCGCCTGCAGCGCCTGCGAAATGATCACGTGGTTGAAGGCGCCGTCCTCGAAGCCCGAGAGCCCGCCTTCGATGTCGATCTGGATGACGTCGACGCCGTTTGCGATGCAGCCCAAGACGCTTTCCGGATCGATTTCGACGCCGTAGCCGGCGACGCCCTTGGTCTCGTGCAAATAGCGCAAGAGGCGGCCGTCGCCGCAACCCAAGTCGAGGACGCGCTCGCCGGGCGGAATCCACTGCGCGATGACGGCAAAGTCGAAGCGCTCGCGCTCCTTGATCGTCAGCGGCCTTGCCGGGAGCGGACGGATTCTTTCGCTGTTCATACGGCGATGTTCTCCAGATACGCGCGCAGCACGCGATGGTAATGCGCGTCGTCGAGCAGGAAGGAGTCGTGGCCGGCGTCGCAGTCGATTTCGGCGTAAGCGACGTGGCGGCGGTTGTGCATCAGCGCGAAAACGATTTCACGCGAGCGCGCCGGCGCAAAGCGCCAGTCGGTCGTGAAGCTGGCGACGAGGAAGTTCGCCGTGGCGCGCGAGAGCGCCGCGGCGAGGTCGCCACCGTAGGCGTAGGCCGGGTCGAAGTAATCGAGCGCCTTGGTCGTGATCAGATAGGTGTTGGCGTCGAAGAAGCGCGCGAACTTGTCGCCCTGGTAACGCAGATACGATTCGATCTCGAAGTCGACGTCGTAGCTGAAACGGTGCTCGCCATGGCGCAGCTGGCGGCCGAATTTCTCGCCCATCTGGCTATCGGAAAGATAGGTGATGTGGCCGACCATGCGCGCCAGGCGAAGTCCCGCCGTCGGCACGACGCCGTGCTCGGCGTAGTGGCCGCCGTGAAAATCCGGGTCAGAGATGATCGCCTGCCGCGCGACCTCGTTGAAGGCGATATTCTGCGCCGAGAGCTTGGGCGCCGAGGCGATCACGATGGCGTGGCGGATGCGCTCGGGAAACTGCAGCGTCCACTCGAGCGCCTGCATGCCGCCGAGGCTGCCGCCGATCACCGCGGCCCAGGTGTCGACGCCGAGGTGGTCGGCAAGACGCGCCTGCGCCGCGACCCAGTCCTCGACGGTGACCATCGGGAAATCGGCGCCGTAGCGCTTGCCGGTCTCGGGGTTGAGCGAAAGCGGCCCGGTCGTTCCATAGCAGCCGCCCAGGTTGTTCACGCCGACGACGAAGAAGCGGTTGGTGTCGAGCGGCTTGCCCGGGCCGACGAGGTTGTCCCACCAGCCGACGCCATTTTCTTCGCCGGCATAGACGCCGGCGACGTGATGGCCGCCGGAGAGCGCATGACAGACGAGGACGGCGTTGGAAGCCGCGGCGTTGAGCCTGCCGTAGGTTTCGTACACGAGTTCGAAACCGGGCAGGCGTGCGCCGCTCTTGAGCGTCATGGGCGCGTCAAAACGCACGCATTCGGGAGCGACGATTCCGACGGAATTTTGGGCTGGCATTGGTCGATGAAAGGCGGCGCAGAAAAACAAAAACCCGGTCGTTTACAAGCGGACCGGGCTGACCCGCTTTAGCCGCATTTATAAAGCGCCCGCAAGCTGATGGTTCAAATCGGCGCTAGGGACGGACCTTACCGCCGGCGCCCGCAAAAGTCAAATGACAGCCCGGCCCCAGCTGCCACGCCGGCGAAAAGCGCAGACAACCCACCGCGAAGGCGCAAAGGGCTCGCAAAGAAAACCTGCGCCGACGGGCAAACCAGGATTTCCTTCGCGTAAACTTTGCCTCTTCGCGCCTTTGCGGTGGACGTTTGGCCTTGGCCGTGGCGCTACGTGTTGAGCCGGTCGATCTGCTCGCGGATCTTCGCCGATTCCTCGAGGCGCAGCAGGCGGCGGACGATGGGTTCAAGTTCCGAGATGTCGCTTTGCTTGATGCGCTGCTTGACTTCGGGGATCTGCGAGGGATGCATCGAGAACTGGCGCAGTCCCATGCCGAGCAGGAGCCGCGTCAGCGCCGGGTCGCCGGCGATCTCGCCGCAGACGGCGACCGGGATCTTGGCTTTCTCACTTTCGCGGATGACGTGGGCGAGCAGCATCAGGATCGCCGGGTGCAGCGGGTCGTAAAGGTGCGCGACCTGTTCGTCGCTGCGGTCGATCGCGAGCGTGTATTGAATGAGGTCGTTGGTGCCGATCGACAGGAAGCTCAAGCGGCGCAGGAAAAGCCCGACGGCGAGCGCCGCTGCCGGCACTTCGATCATGCCGCCGATCTCGATGTTTTCGTCGAAAGCGATCTTCTCGCCGCGCAGACTCGATTTCGCCTGTTCGAGCGCGGCGAGGGTCTGGTCGATCTGGTGCGCGTGCGACATCATCGGGATCAGGATCTTCACCTTGCCAAGCCGCGAGACGCGCAGGATCGCCCTGAGCTGCGCGTGAAACGAGTTGGGATCGGCAAGCGACAGGCGGATCGAGCGCAGGCCGAGCGCCGGGTTGTCGTGCGTGCGGTTCTCGAAGCTCTCTTCGGCGTGCAGATTCTTGTCGTTGCCAAGGTCGAAGGTGCGGATCGTCACCGGCCGGCCGTCCATTCCCTTGACGATCTTGCGATACGCCTCGAACTGTTCGTCCTCGCTCGGCATGTCGCCGCGACCGAGGAAAATGAACTCGGTGCGCCAGAGGCCGACGCCCTCGGCGCCGCTCTCGAGCGTTGTCGCGACGTCCTCCGGGCCTTCGATGTTGGCGAGGAGGTCGATCTTGACCTTGTCGAGCGTCGTCGCGCGCGCGGTGCGCAGGAGTTTTAACTTCGAGCGCTCGATCTCGAGCTGGCTCTTCTTGAGCTGGTATTCCTCGAGCACGCGCGCGTCGGGATTGACGATGAGCACGCCGCGCGTGCCGTCGACGACGAGCGTTTCCTTGTCGCGGATGAGCTGGCGCGCGTTGTGCAGGCCGAGCACCGCGGGGATGCCCATGCTGCGCGCGAGGATCGCCGTGTGCGAGGTGGCGCCGCCGACGTCGGTGACAAAGGAGGCGAAGTTCTGCGCCCGCAAGGCCATCACGTCGGAGGGCGAAAGGTCGTGCGCGACGACGATCTGGTTTTCGCCCTTGACGCCCTTGCTGGTGCGGCCGGTCGCCTGGTCGGGATGGCCGACGAGCTGGCGGACGACGCGTTCGACGACCTGACGCACGTCGTAGCTGCGCTCGCGCAGGTACATGTCGTCGATTTTTTCGAACTGCGCGACGAGCAGCTCCATCTGCTGCACGATCGCCCATTCGGCGTTGCAACGGCGCTCGCGGATGATCTGCTTGGGCACTTCAGAAAGCTCGGGGTCGGCGAGGATCATCAGGTGCAGGTCGATGAAAGCGCCGATGTCGGTGGGCGAATTGTCCATCCCCATCTTCATCAGCGCGAACTCGTGCCGCACCTGCGCCAGCGCGAGCTCAAAGCGCGCGACCTCTTTTTCGACGAGACGCGGCGCAATGACGAGGTGCGAGACCTCCAGCGTCGCCTGCGAGATCAGGTGCGCCTGACCGATCGCGATGCCGCCCGAGACGGGCAGGCCGTGTAGCGTAAAGCTCATGGGTTCCGCGGGATCCGGCTATTCGCCTTCGCCGAACTTGTCGGCGATGAGTTTCAGAAGCGATTCGAGCGCCGGCCCTTCATCGGGTCCGACGGTCTCGACGACAACCGTCGATCCTTTTCCGGCGGCGAGCATCATCACGCCCATGATGCTTTTCGCGTTGACGCGGCGCGGCCCTTTCTCCATCCACACGTCCGAGCTGAAGCTCGCCGCCAGCTGGGTCAGCTTCGCGGAAGCGCGGGCATGCAGGCCCAGGTTGTTGGAGATTTCGATCTGTGCGCGTGCCATTAATAAAATCCTGTCGGTAGAGGGGTAAGCCAGGCTATTTCCGGTGCATGTTGATGACGCCATCGCGACCGCCGCTGATCGCCTTCTTGACGAGCGTTTCCATGCCGTTCTTGCGATAGGTGAGCGCTCGCAGGACCATCGGCAGGCTGACGCCGGCGACGCCTTCGACGCGCCCCGGGACGAGCAGCTTGAGCGCAAGGTTGGACGGCGTCGCGCCCAGGATGTCGGTCATCACGAGGACGCCGTCGCCCTCGTCGACTTCGGCGAGCAGGCGGCGCGCCGCCGGCAGCATGTCGAGCGGGTCGTCCTGCGACGACACGGCCATTTGCGCGAGCAGCGGAGGGCGCCTGTTCGTGATATGACAGATGTTCTGGACGAGGCTTTCGCCGAACGTGCCGTGCGTGATCAGGAGCAGACCTATCATCACCCCTTCCTTTCCAAACCAGCCAGTATTCTAAGGGATTCCACGGCGTTCGGCAGACACCGAAGCGCCCTTTAGGGGACTATTTCAACGCTTTTGGCATCGACGCCGACGAACTCGAGCCGCCGGTGGAGCGCCGCGCTCGCCTGTACCTTGCCTTCGCGGTCCACGCGCAGCACTTCGTCGAGCGCCATTTTGCGGGCGAGTTGCGGCCACGCTGCCCCGGCGATGAAGAGCGGTTTCGTCATCGCGTCGGAGAGCGTCCCGGCGTCGCTGCGCGCGCGCACGAGGATGGTCAGCGATTGCGTGTGCATGACGGGCTCGCCAGTTTCCGGATCGAGGACGTGGCAATAGCGGCGGCCGTCGGGGCCATCGGTTTCAAAGTAGCGCTGGTAATCGCCCGAGGTCCCGATCGCTTCGCCGTCGGCAAGCTCGACCGTGGCGATCGGACCCGGCGCGCGCGGGTGCTGGATGCCGACGCGCCAGCGTGCGCCGTTCCTGCTGCCGAGCGCCATGACGTTGCCGCCGATGTTGACGAGCGCGTTGGCAGCGCCGTGCGCGCGCAAAATCGCCGCCGCCCGGTCAAGTGCAACGCCTTTGAGGTAGCCGCCAAAATCGAGCGCGACTTCGCGCTTGTGGCTCATCACGCGCAGGCCGTCGATCTCGATGTCGGCAATCGACGGCCGTGCCGCGCGCCACGCGGCGAGCGCTGCGGGCTCGGGCAGCCGCGCCGCGAAGTCGTCCGACTGAAAGCCCCACAAGCGCACGAGCGCGCCGATTCCCGGGTCGAAGCGCGAGTCGCCAAGCGCCGAGAGGCGCTGCGCCTGAACGATCAGCGCGGCCATTTCCGGCGTCACCGCAAGCGGCTTGCCCTCTGCAATCGCGGCGTTGAGTTCGGAGAGCTCGGACGCCCGCCAGGCGTGATAGGTGCGATGCAAGCGGTCGAATTCGCGCAGCACGGCGCCAACGGCCGCCCGCGCCTGCGCCTCGGGCAGCGCCGCGACGAGGACTTCGACGCGCGTGCCGAAGACGTAAGCCTCCTCCCGATGCAGCGGCGGCTTGCTGCAGGAGCCCAGACAGAAAAGGATGAAAAGCGTCAGACCGAAACGGCGCATGCGGTCTCGAGGGCCTTGACGAAGAGCGCGGCGGCGTCAAAACCGGCAATGGCCGGGATTTGCAGCAGTCCAGGCGGGGCGGTTGCGTTGGG
>CAZALA010000011.1:18617-43433 GCA_964485725.1 uncultured Propionivibrio sp.
GGACCAGGCAGGTCGGGCTGGTGACGTGGATCTCGGTGGGGGCTTGCCCGATCACGTGGGGACCGACGGGGAGGAGGCCGCGCTCGGCGAGCGTCGGTGCCAGCGTCTCGGCAATCTCGCGGTCGCGCGCGGTCAGTTCGCGGGCGACGCCGGTGCCGCCGGCGGCGAGGTTGCCACGCGTCTCGCCGGCTTTGGGCAGGCGTGCGAGGCAATACGGGACGACCTTGCCGCCGATGATCAGGATGCGCTTGTCGCCGTCGGCAATCTCCGGCAGATAGCGCTGCGCCATGATCGTTCGCGCGCCGAACTGCGTCAGCGTCTCGATGATCACGTTGCGGTTCGGGTCGCCGTCGCGAACCCGGAAGATGCCCGAGCCGCCCATGCCGTCGAGCGGCTTCAAGACGGTGTCGCGTTGCGCATCGACGAAGCTGTTGATCAGCGAGGCCTCGCGCGTGACAAGCGTCGGCGCGGCGAATTTCGCGAACTCGGTGAGCGAGAATTTTTCCGAATGATCGCGCAGCGCGCGCGGCCGATTGAAGACGCGGGCGCCCTCGGCCTCGGCGCGCTCGAGCAGCCAGGTTGTCGTTACGTACTCCATGTCGAAGGGCGGATCCTTGCGCATCACGACGCCGGCAAAATCGCGCAGCGGCGCGACGTGGCGGACAAGCTCGACCGCCCATTCCGTGTCGTCGTCGAGCATTTCGAGCTGCACCGCCTCGGCGCAGACGCCGTGCAGGGTAGACCAGTGGATCGCCGGCTGCTGAATCGCCCAGACCGCGTGACCGGCCGCCTGCGCCGCGCGCATCATGGCGATGCTCGAATCCTTGTAGGCCTTGAGCGAGTCGAGCGGGTCGAGGATGAAAGCGAAGCGCATGAGGAGACTTTCGACGATAGATTCGAGCCTGGTTGAAAACTCTTGGCCGGTGCTTGCGAACCGGCCCCGGCACGGGATCGGGCGCCTCGCTCGCCATGCCAAGCCGACGACGGTGGTCGCCTCGATACTACCCAAGCCCCTGCCATCGTGCAACGGTGGAACGCTTGCCGGGGACGCAGGCCGATGCAGCGTCGCTGATTTTGCCCCCTTCCGCTCTTTGCGCGGCAAAAATCTTTCGCCATTTGACCACCGCTGCACAATAAGCCAATGGCATAATGGCAGAGCGGTGTCGACGGTTTTTCGAACGACTGGCGCGCGCGGCCATCTGTCGTATGATGTAGCCAGCCGCGCCGGGTTTCATTTCAAAAAACAAATCCAAGACAGCCGCTGCAACCGGGCTGTAGGCAGGACATGGTTCGCCTTGACTCAACAAGCGAGGCATTATTGAAATGAGCGCAATGCTGTCCGTCGCGACCCGCCGGCGCCCGCGAATCCTTTTTATCGCCGCGGCGGTGACGCTCGCCCCTTGCTTTTTCGGCGGCGCTGACAGCGGCCGAAAACGAAGTGCATTTTGCCTTCGCTTATCGCTACGACGCGAGGCTCTTTTGGGGCCAGCATTCGCTGCTCGCCGACCTCGGCGCGAAGGTCGATGCGTGTCGCCTCACCCTTGCCGCCGCTAACCGAAGAGCCATGGCGACCGTCAAAGCGCGACTGCGCGTGCTGTTCTTCTCCGAAGCGGTGACGCTTGCGCACGTCGTGCGACCGCTGGCGCTCGCCGCCGCGCTCGATCCGGGCGAGTACGAAGTACATTTTGCCGCCGCCTATCGCTACGAGAATTACCTGCACGCCGCGGGATTCATCTACTGGCCCATTGAAAGCATCGGCTACGAGGCGTTCCTGAATTCGGTCAGCGGCGGCAAGTCGGCTTACGACGACGAGCAGCTCGCGAGCTATCTTGGCGAAGAAGATCAGCTCATCCGCGAGGTCGAACCCGACCTCGTCGTTTCCGACAACCGGCTGACCCTGTGCATCAGCGCGCCGGCCGCCGGCGTGCCGCTCATCAACATCAACAACGCCTACTGGAGTCCGTATCGCCGCGACCGACACGCGCCGCTGCCGAACTATACGCGCTCGACCCTTTACAACCTGCTGCCGTCCCGGGTGGCGCGACGCGTGTTTCCCTACCCGTTGATCCGGACGTTTTATCGTTTCCTGCAGCCGGTGTTCCAGCGGGGCTTCCTGGCGCCCTTCAACCGCGCGCGCCGGGCGCGCGGCCTGCGCGCCTTCGCCAGTTTCGAGTCTTTCTATTGCAGCGGCGACTGGACGCTCTATTGCGATGTTCCCGAGCTCTTTCCGCTCGACGGCATGCCGGCGACGCACCGCTTCATCGGCCCGCTGCTGTGGTCGCCGCCGGGCGTGCAGTCCTTGCCGCAGATCGAACCGGCGCGGCCGGTGATTTTTTTCAGCCTCGGTTCGTCGAACGAAGTCGAGGACTGCGCCGACATCGTCGCCCAACTCGCGACGAAGGACGTCGAGCTGCTCGTCGCGACGGCCGGGCGCTATACGCTGCCGGCGCTTGCCGGGGTGCACGTGCAGGAATTCATGCCCGGCATCGAAGCGGCGCGACGCGCGAGTCTCGTCATTTGCAGCGGCGGCAGCACCGCCGCGTATCAGGCCCTCGCCGTCGGCACGCCGGTTCTCGGCCTGCCGTCGAACAACGACCAGCACTTGGCGATGGGCGGCATCGAGCGCGCCGGTGCCGGTCTCTCGGTGCGCGCCGACCAGGCCAACGCGGCGAATGTTTGCGCGGCCGCGATCGCCATTCTCGCCGACCCGGGCTTCAAGGAGCGGGCGATGGAACTTGCCGCCGTCTTCGCCCGCTACGACGCGCCGCGCAATTTCGCCGACTTCGTGCGCGAACTCTCGCTTGCGGGGGCGGCGCGGGCGACGCCGGCACTCGGGCTGCAAACGCTGCCCGAACGGCTGCGCCGGCGAGCGCAGGCGTCGCCCGAACGACCGGTCTTCTGGCACTTCGACGAGCGCTCGCAGGGCGGCCCGCCGCTGCGCTACGGCGAAGCCTGGGCGCAAGCGCAGACGCTGGCCGCCGCCTTGCGCTCGCGCGGTCTTCGCGTCGGCGAGCACGTCGGTTTTCTGGCCGCCATCGATCCCCGCTGGGAGCTCATGCAGATGGCCGTGCTGCTCGCCGGCGGCGTCGTCGTCGCGATCGATCCGCACGACCCCGCCGAGCGCGTTGCGACGATCACCGGACAGAGCGAGATCTGCGCCTGGGTCGTGCAGAGCGCGGCGTTGTTGCGCGAGCGGCCCTCGCTCTTCGCGGGCAGCCCGCGCTTTGTCGTCGTTTTCGGCGAGGGCACCGGTGCCGAGGGGGCGACACCGATGGCGCAGCTGCTTGCCGAGCGTCGTCCCGATGTCGATCTCGTCGCCAACCCGGACTGGCCGGCGACCATTGTGTTTTCTTCGGGGACGACGAGCGCGGCGAAGGGAATCGTCTATACGCACCGCCAGCTGACGCACGCCGTGCGCGCGATCAGCCGCGCCTACCGGGACCTGCCCGAAGGCGTCGAGACGTTGTGCTGGCTGCCGCTTTCCAATCTCTTCCAGCGCCTTGCCAACCTGTGCGCAATCGAACGCGGTGGCGCCATCACTTTCCTGCCGCACACGGGCGACTTGCTCGAAAGCCTGGCGCTCGTGCGGCCGCAGATCCTGATCGGTGTTCCCCGCTTCTTCGAAAAGTGCGAAGCGCGCCTGAGGAAAGCGCTCGCACGCAAGCCCTGGCCTGCGCGCCTCGTTTTCTGGGCGAGCGTCGGGATGGCGCGGCGCTACCGCGGCTGGCGGCGCTCCGGCCGGCTGCTGCGCTTTTTCGCCTGGCCGTTCTTCGCGCTGCTCGACGCAACCGTGCTGCGGCCGATCCGGCGCGCCTGCGGCGGCCGTCTTGCCTACCTCGTCTCGGGCGGCGCGCCGTTGGCCGCAAGGACGATAGATTTCTTTGCCGGCCTGGGCTTCGTCCCGCTCGAGATGTACGGCACGAGCGAAAACGCGATGCCGATCGCGATGAACCAGCCGCAAGCCTTCCGCTTCGGCACGGTCGGCAGGCCGCTCGGGCCGAACGAAGTGGTGCTTGCCGCCGACAACGAAGTGCGCGTCAAGGGGCCGAGCGTCTTCGCGCAGTACTGGCGGGACTCGGCCTCGCCGCGCTTTGTCGACGGCTACTACTGCACCGCCGACGAGGCGCGCTGGGAGCGCGGTTACTTGCAGCTCATCGGTCGCCGCGCGGACTTCGTCAGGCTCGCGAGCGGCCGCCGCGTTGTCCCCGCGCCGATCGAGCAGCACTTCATGCGCCTGCCCTTCGTCGACCAGGCGGTGCTGCTCGGCAACGGCCGCGCCGGGCCGGCGCTGCTCGTGACGATCGACATGGCTTCGCTCGCCGACGGCCACAAGAAAGCGCCCTTGCCGCTGGCGCTACCCGTTCTCGAACCGGCGCTGCGCGCGCTCAAGGCGCAGGTCGAGCGCTTGCCGCGCCGGTCGTGGCCGCTCGGCATCCTCGTCCTCGACCGCGCGTTCTCGGTCGTCGGCGGCGAAGTGACGAGCAACCTCAAGTTGCGCCGCGAGGCGATCGAAGAAAAGTTCGCCCCCGTGCTGCAGCGCCTTTACGGCGCCGAAGCAAAGGCGGCGACGAGCGGGCCGCCGATCTGGTTCCTGTCAGCCGCCGACGTGCGCATGCACGAGCTCTCGGCGCTGCCGCCGCTCGCCGCGATGCGCACCAGCACGTTCGCGCGCTGGCTCAGCCTCTCCGCCCTGATCGGCCGCTGCCTGTGGGCCTACGCGCGTTATGCGCGCGAACTCTTCGCGCGGCCGTGGGACTATCGCGTCTTGCAGAGGCAGCTTCTGCGCGTTGTGCTGCGCTCGCTGCGCACCACCGTCGGCACGCTCAAGGGGCCGCTGATCAAGGTGGGCCAGACCTTGAGCTACGTCGACGTCGGCCTGTCGCCGTCGGTGCGCGGCTTGCTGCAGGACCTGCAGTACAATTCGCCGCCGCTCGCGCCACGCGAGATCGCCGCCGTCGTGCGCCGTTCGCTCGGCAAGGACCCGTCCGAACTCTTCGACGACTGGCACGAGATCCCGCTCGCCGCCGCAAGCATCAGCCAGGTCCATCTCGCGCGTCTGAAGGACGGCACGCGCGTCGCGGTCAAGGTGCGCTATCCGGGAATCGAGCGCATCGTCCGCGCCGACCTCTTTGCGCTGTGGCTCTTGTTGCCGCTCGTTTCGGCGATCACCGGAATCGAGAATATCCGTGCCAATTTCGAAGAACTGCGCGCGCTGTTGCTCGGCGAGTGCGACTTCCGCAGGGAGGCGCAGGCCATGCAGCGCTTCCGCGAGATCTTTGCCGACCAGCCGCGCATCCTCATCCCGAGGCTTCATCCCGAGTACTGTTCCGATGCCGTCCTGACCATGGACTACGTCGAGGGGCAAAGCTACGCGGAGTTCAAAGTCTCGGCGACGCCAGCGCAAATCGACGCCGCCGGCGCGACGATTTACCAATTCTATGCCGTCGCGGCGATGCGCCACGGTCTTTTCCACGCCGACCCGCACCCGGGCAATTATTTGTTCTGCGAAGACCGCGTCTGTTTTCTCGACTTCGGTTTTTGCAAGGAATGGACGCCCGACTTCATCCATCAATGGAAACGCCAAACGCGCGCCGTTCTTGCCAACGACCTTCCCGAGTTCACCGCGGCGACGAAGAAGATGGGCGTCTCGGCCGAAGGCGGCGACTTCAATTACGCCGCGTTGCTCGCCTGCTATCGCTACATCGAGAGGATGGTGTACGAGGACGCGCCTTTCCGCTTCACGCCCGAGTTCGTGCGCGAGGAAGGCCGCGCGCTGTTTCGACACCAGATCGGCATCGCCAAGGTCGTCAGTCCGCCCGAGCTCGTCGCTTTCACGCGCCTCTTCTGGGGCCAGCACTCGCTGCTCGCCGACCTTGGCGCCGTCATCAACATCCATCGCCTGACGATGCCGCTGCTCGACGATGCGCAGCCGGTCATGCGTCCGCTCACTCGCAGCCCGGCAGCTTAGCGGCCGAGCCGATGGTTGCCGGCGCTAGCTCGTCTCGCTCGCGGTGGCCGTTTCGGTGCGTTCGAGCTCAAGCGAAGCGGCGAGCTGTGCAAGGCGGGCGACGACGCCGTAGGCGTAAAAGCGGTTCGGTGGCGCGTCCGGCTTCTGGCATTTGTCGGGCAGGCAGCAGCTCGTCTCGAAGGCGAGCGGCTCGAAGTGCATTCCCGGCGCGTTGAGGTTCTCGTCGGGGCCGCGCCCCGAGTGCACGCGGTAAAAGCCGCCGACGACGTAGCGGTCAATCATATAGACGACCGGTTCGGCGACGCCGTCGGAGACGCGCTCGACCGTGTGCACGCCTTCCTGAATGATTACCTGGGTGACGTTCATGCCCTCCTTGATCACCGACATCTTGTTGCGCTGCTTGCGGTTGAGGCCGACGATCTCGGATGCGTCCTTGACGGTCATCACGCCCATGCCGTAAGTGCCGGCGTCGGCCTTGACGACGACGTAGGGCGTCTCGTCGATGCCGTACTCCCGGTACTTTTCGCGGATCATGCCGAGCACGCCGTCGACATTGGCGGCCAGGCAGTCCTCGCCCTGGCGCTCGTGGAAATTGACGCTGCTGCAGACCGCGAAATAGGGGTTGATGCGCCAAGGGTCGATGCCGACGAGCTTGGCGAACTCGTCGGCGACTTCGTCGTAGGCGACAAAGTGGTTCGACTTGCGCCGCACCGCCCAGCCGGCGTGCAGCGGCGGCAGAACGAACTGATCGTCGAGGCCCTTGAGCACGTCGGGGATGCCCGCCGTCAGGTCGTTGTTGAGCAACACCGCGCATGGGTCGAATCCTTCGAGTCCCAGCCGGTGCGGCGTGCGCACGAGCGGCTCGAGCAGGAGGCTCGCGCCGTTCGCGAGTTCGATCGTGGTCGGCGTGTCGACTTCGGGCAAGAGCGAGCCGATGCGCACTTCGAGCCCGGTCAGGCGCAGAATCTCGACGAGCTGGGCGACGTTCTGCAGGTAGAACAGGTTGCGCGTGTGGTTCTCGGGAATCAGCAACAGGCGCTTGGCGCTCGGACAGATCTTTTCGATCGCCACCATCGCCGCCTGGACGCAGAGCGGCAGGAAGTCGCGGTTGAGGTTGTTGAAGCCGCCGGGGAAGAGGTTCATATCGACCGGCGCCAGCTTGAAACCGGCGTTGCGCAGGTCGACCGAGCCGTAGAACGGCGGCGTGTGCTCCTGCCATTTGCCGCGCAGCCAGCCCTCGATGTCAGGTATCGCGTCGAGAAATTTCTTTTCGAGCTCGAGCAGCGGATCGTGCAGAGCGGTCGTCAGATGGGGAACCATGGGTTTGCTCCGGGGCCTGGGTTGCGGGAGACTTGCAAGGATAGCGCGAATGCGCGCTGCCTGCCTGCTGCCCGCCTCTTCCGTGCCCGCCCCCGGCGGCTTGACGCGCTCTGCGCGAAGTCAGCGCGTGCCGAGTTCGCGCAGCCGGGCCGGCGTGAAGTCGGCGGCGCTGCGCCTGATTGGCTCATAGACGCGCGGCTCTTCGTTGCGCAGGCCCATCACCGCGTAGCGTTCCGAGTAGAGGTCGTAGTGCGGCTCGACGGTCAGGTAATGCAGCGGCTTGTCATAGAGGTTGATCGAGTGTCCTTCGGCGACGCGCCACAGCTCGCCGCGCGCGTCGTACTGGTCGATGATCGTCGCCGCCCAGCTGTCCTCGTCGAGGTAGAAGACGCGCTTGAGGTCGAGTTCGTGCGTCGATTTAACGAGCGAGGAAATTGCCTTGCCTCTTTCGTAGTTGAGGTCGCCGTCGTCGCTATTGACGCTGCCGACGCCGCCGCTCGCGCCGATCAGCGTCGGGTGGCGGCGCTCCGCGCGCGCGGCGTAGCCGTAGGAGAGCGTGGTGTCGAAATGGCCGTAAAAACCGTCGGGGTCGCCGAAGCCGGCGGCCAAGGCGGGCGCGCTCAAACACACGCTGGCGAGCAATGCGATGGGGAAGAATCGTGGCGGCGCGCCGGCAAGGACGGTCATGTTTTTCTCTCCCAGAAAACCGCTTGTGGCATTGGGTCGCTCTCCGCCGAAGGCGTTCGGTGCCAACCATCGGGCCGTGAGCATACGCCGTCCGCATACGCCATAAGCATTATGCCAAACAGGATAGCACTGCAATGCGATGCGGCGCAATGCAATTGCTTCAGCATGGGGGCCGACGAGGCGGTGGTCTGTTCGCCGCCTAACAGCGGTGGCTGCCACCTTCGTGGCTTTCAAGGTTTGCGCAGCTCGCCGACCTTGACCGCCGGATTGCCGGCCCACACTTCGTAAGGCGCAATCACGGTGCCGATCGGCACCATCGCGAACGGCTCGACGCGGGCGCCTTCGCCGACGATCACGCCGGCCTCCAGCAGCGCGCGCGTGCCGATCACCGCACCCTTGCCGATCACGATGCGCCGCAAGAGGATAGACGAGCCGCTGAACTTGTGCGGCAGGAGCAGGCTGTCGAAGCCGAGCACCGCGTTGTCGCCGACGGTGATGAAGTACGGGTCGGCGAGCAGCCCGGTGATGTCCTCCTCGCTTTTGCCGAGGCGTGCGCCCATCAGGCGGTAGAGCAGCCGGCGCAGCGGCGCCGGCAGCACCCCGTTCTGATCGTGAAGAAAGAGGTTCGTCGTGCAGATGTAGGCGTGCATCTTCCAGCGGTAGAAGGCCCACGGGGCGCCGCGCTGGCCGAAGTTTCCCTCCTCGAAGGGCCACACGGTGCGCACGATGGCGGAAAAGATGAGGGTTAGCGCGACCATCGCGATGTAGAAGATCACGAAGGTCGAGAAAACGCTGAGGTCCCACAGCGCCATCGCGCGCCAGGCCGTCCAGCCGGCGCTACCGAAAATCGCGACTTCGATCATGGGCGTGAGGACAAGGTCGCCCCACTGTAGATAGGCGCCCTCGTCCGCGTCATGGGTCTTGTTCCCCTGCTTGCGCGCCGGGACGCCGCCCCAGACTTCGCCCGGCGGCATGCGCGTACCGATCGAGACGAGCGACAGGGGTGCAACTTCGGCGCCGGCGCCGACGACGACGCCGGGCATCAGCACCGAGCGTGGGCCAATCGTTGCGCCTTCGCGTATCGTCACGCGCTTCAGGACGACCGAATCGACGGTGACCGCGTGCGCGAGAATGAGGCTCTCGTGGTCGAGGGTAACGGCGTCGGCGACGCTGGCGAGAAAGGGCTCGGTCAGGATGCCCGGCATGTTGAAGTAGCTGCCTTCCTGGCGCGCGCCGATCAGCCAATGGAAGGGCTTGCGCAGCATCGGCGGCAGGAGGCCGTTGTGATAATGCGCGAACAGGTTGAATACGCAGAGAAACGAATGCAGGACCCAGGCGTAGACGGCGCCGGGATTCGTGGCGAACGAGAGCACGCCTTCCCTGATCGGGAACAGGCTGCGCAGCAGCCAGAGGGCGACGATCGTCCAGAAAACGAGCCAGGCGTAGAAGACGACGAGCGCCACGAAGGGCTCGGGGATCCAGCCCGCGCCGGCGCACAGCCACGTCGCCGCGCCGGCGGCAGCGAGGATCGCATAGAGGACGAGCGGCGTGATGACCATGTCGCGCCACGACATGAACTTGGCGCCGGTCGTGGCCGGCGGCGCGTCGGCGAGCTTGCGCGCCGGCACACCGCCCCAGATCTCGTTCGGCGGGATCTGCGTGTCCTCGGCGACCAAGGACATCGCGTTCACCGTCGAGTTTTCGCCGACGGTTACGCCGGGCATCAGCACGGCGCGCGCGCCGATCACCACGCCGCGCCCGACGATGATCGGCTTGATGACGACGCGCTCCTCGTTCCAGTCGTGCGGGATCAGCAGCGTACCGGCGCCGGTCATGGCGCCTTCCGCGACCGACACGAAAAAGGGGTCGGCGAGAACGCCGCCGATCGACAGGATGCCGCGGCCCAGATGTCCCCCGAGCAGGCGTGCAAAGAACTTGCGCAGGAGCGGCGGCAGGAGCGCGTTCTGGTAAAGAAAAAAGAGGTTGGTCAGGCACAGGAAGGAGTGCAGCGACCACAGGAAGTAGGTCAGCGAACCGGCCGGGTAGCTGCCGGCGCGAAAAGGAAAGAGGCGCCGCAAGACGCCGAGAAAGAGCAGGGTGGCGGTCGTCAGGAACAGCGTGAAGGCAACGAGCGTCGTGAACGCGTCGAACCGCCAGCGTGCGGCCGCGAGGCCGGAGAACACCGCCGCGACGACGAGGAGCACGAGTTCGACGCAGCTCTTCAGCGCTGCCGACAGGCGCCGAGAGTAGCTGCGCCGCCCGCACCAGCGCTCGGCGGCGCCCAGCGTCGCCTGCTCCTCGCCGGGCGTCGACGCGCTCATCGCCTGCGAACTCAGCGGCGCGACGTCTGCGCGGCGACCGTCGCGACGATGTCGGCAATGCTGTCCCACGACTCCATCGTCACATCGCAGTCGCTCAGGTCGACCTTGTACGCCTTCTCGACGAGGAGCTCGAGTTCGACGAAGGCGACCGAGTCGATGATTCCCGACGAGAAAAGCCTGGTCTCGGGGGTTAGCTCGTCGGCGCCGATCAGCCGGGTATGCGCGACGACGAAGGCGCGCAGCTTGTCTTCGCATTCCTGGCGAGAAAATTCCACTGCTGCGGCGACCGGTTTCTTGTTCCAGAAAGCCATCTCACGCCCCTTTCAATTCGTTCAGATACCGTTCGAGGTTGCGCGATCGCGAGATCTTGCCGGCGGTTGATTTGACAAGCCACTGGTGCGGCACGAGGCAGACCTCGTGCACGACGCACTCGAGGTTGTCCCTGACCGTCTTGGCGATCGCCAGTTTGAGCTGCAGCGGCGACGCGACGGCAGGCTCCTTCAGCTCGGCAACGACGACGACGATCTGGGTCCCGGCAGCCTCGTCGTCGATGCCGAAGGCAACGACGCGGCCCGGGTAGATTCCGTCGACCGCCGAGACGAGCGCCTCGATGTCCTGCGGATAGACGTTCTTGCCCGAGATGATGATCAGGTCCTTCTTGCGGCCGGTGACGAAGAGTTCGCCGGCAGCGAGGTAACCCAGGTCGCCGGTCGCGTACCAGCCGTCCTTGAGGCAGAGCGCGGTGAGCTCGGGCCGGTGGTAGTAGCCCGAAAAGAGACTGTCGCTCTGGATGCAGATCTCGCCCATGCGCCGCTCGCCGAGTTCGCGCCCCTCGTCATCGACGATCCGGATGCGGTTGCCGGCGATCGCGCGGCCCGACGAAACCATCGTCTTGCGCACTTGCGTTTGCGCTCCGGGCGCGACCGCGCGCTGCTCGCTCGTAAACACCAGCCAGTCGATCTCTTCGCTCTTGGCCGGCGCGCCGATTGGACTCTGGGTGACCGCGAAAGTGTTCTCGGCCATCGCGTAGCAGCTCGCGAGCGCATCGCCGCGCACGCCGCAACCCTCGAATCTCGCGCGGAACATTTCGTGGCTCGTGGCGTGGATCGGCTCCGAGCAGTTGATGAAGGCGCGCACGCTCGAAAGATCGCAGGCGTCGCGCACGTCGTCGGCAACGCGCTGTGCCAGGAAGTTGTAGGCGAAGTTGGGCAGCCAGCACAGCGTGCCGCGCTCCTCGTGCAGTTGCTGCACCAGGAGCTCGGGGCGCGCCACCCAGTCAAAGGGCGAGATCAGCGTCAGCCGCGTGCCGGTGACGAGGGGCAGCACGAAACAGGCGATCAAGCCCATGTCGTGGTAGAGCGGCAGCCAGCTGACGATGCGATCGTCCGGCGTCAGCCCGATCGCCAGCGCGTAGTGCTCGACCTGGTTGATCACCGCCGCGTTGCTGAGCGCGACGCCTTTCTTCAGGCCGGTCGTCCCCGACGAGTGCTGCAGGATCGCGACGTCCGTTTCTCCCGGCGTCGCGACCGCCAGCGGCGGCGTCGGCGCGAGAGCCTGCACGTCGTGCGCGACGAGCGGCGTGCAGATCTTGGCCATGGCCGCGTCGCCGGCGATCAGCGCGGCGACTTCGGCGTAAGTCAGGACGAAGCGGCTCCCGCAAACGCCGAGCAAGGTCGACAGCGTCTCCCGATAGACCTCGGGCGTCACCTTCACCGAGGGGAAGGCAAACACCGAAGGGATCGCGCCGAGGAACAGCGTGCCGACGTAGGCGAAGACGAGTTCGGCGCCGTGCTTGAGCAGGACGATGACGACTTCGCCCGGAGCGACGCCCTTGGCGCGCAGGAAAGCGGCGTGGTCGCCGGCCTTCTGCCAGAGCTCGCCGTAGGTGATCGTTCGCGTCGCCTGGCCGGGAACGACGAGCCTGCAGAAGACCTTGTCCGGCCACTGGGTCGCCAACTCGTGCACGTTGCCGATGATCGTCCTCGAGCGCAATTTCATCTTGCTTACCTCCACGTCTTGGTCGCCCGTATGCGTTCGCGGCCGGAAGCGCGCCGCGCTGGAGGGCGACGACGATCCGGCAGACGGCTCGAGGCGCTCGCCTGCGCTGCACTGCGGCAGTCGGGAAGGGGACCGGTCGGCGCGCCAGGAGGCGCGGCGCGGCCGGCGCGAAGCTCGCGCGGGACTGTAAACCCCGGTCTAATGGCGCTATTCGCGTGTCGATTTTGCCCCCCTCCTCGACCGCTGACAAGTCCGCTGCCCAACGCGCGGCGCCGTTCACCGCGACGAGGGCGTTGCCGTTCGCTGCTCATTATGCCATTGTTCTTGAACGAACTGTTCGGCGATCTTGAGCGCGCAGGCGGCGACGGTCAGCGACGGGTTGGCGCCGCCGCTGCCCGGGAAAATCGACGCGTCGGCGCGCATACACCTGGTCGCGCGGGACGTCGCCCGGCACGACGTATCGCTCGGCGTAATCGTCGGCGTATTCGGGGTTCCAATCGCTGCGCGCAAGGCCGCGTTCGAGAAAGAGGACGCGCATCCCGGCCTTGGCCAGCGCGTATCCGGCGGCGCCAGCGCCCATCCCGGTGCCGATTACGATCGCGTCGAAAGCAGAGTCGGCGCTGCGCGGATTCGAGTCGTTGGCCATCGTCTTCCTGCCTTTCCGATCGCCGGAAAAATGCCCAGCGCATAATTCCGGTGTGTGTCGATTGTAGCCAAACGCTCGGGAGAGGTCGATGCGGCTTCGCTGCTCAGTCGCTCACGCGGCCGGCCGCGCGCTTTGGTCGCCGGCTACGGCCGGCACGAGGACGAGCGCCAGAGCGGTGGCGAGCGTGAGGCTGCAGGCGAGGACGAAGCCGACTTCGGCATGCGGCCTGAGTGCGGCTGCACACCAGGCGGCGACGAGCAGCGCGAGCGTGAAGCTGCCGAAGACGAGCGCCGGAGCGTGGCGCGCCAGGGCACGTTCCATCGCGTTGGCAAGCGGCACGCCTGCCGCCCGCTCGGTGGCGAGCGCGGCGTACAGGCCGCTTCCCGGCAGGGCACCGAGCCCCAAGGCGAGCGTGAGCGCGGCCAGCGTCGGGACTTGCAGCGCGACGCCGGCGACGGTCATCAGCGCGGCGCCGCCAAGTACGGCAAGCGTTGCCGGCAGCGTGACGCACAGCGCGGCTTCAAACTTCGCGAAGGCCACGAGTGAAAGCACGAAGAGCGCCGCAACGAGGCTGGCGAGCAGCGGCAACGCGACCGCCTGCAGCGTCTCGCGCGTCGCGGCGAGGACGCCGACGTTGCCGCCGGCGAACATGAACTCGACGCCCGGGTCGTGCGCCTCGGCGGCCGCATCCTTGGCGGCGCGCAGGACCCGCTCCAGCGTCGGCCCGCTGTGGTCGTCGAGAAAAACGAGGAGCTGCAGCGCGCTGCAGTCGCCGTTGATGAGGCCGCTGCTTGCCGGCACCGGGTTGACGGCCTGCGCCAGCGCCGGCGCCGGGCGCGGCAGCGCCCGCCATTTGAGGCTGCCTTCGTTGAGCGCGGCGTTGACGTACTTGGCGACATCCGTGAGCCCGAGGACCGCGCGCACGCCTTCGACTCGCCGCAGGGCGCCGCTGAAGCGGTCGACGCTCGTCATCACTTCGTAGTCGAGGCAAGCCGTCCCGCCGCCGGCGTGCGTCTGCGCGACGATCGTCAGCACTTCGACGCCGAAGGCGAAATCGCGCATCAGCGCCGCGTGGTCGCGGTTAAAAGGCGCTTGCGGCGGCAGCTCCGCGATGCCCGGGCCGGGGTCGCCGATCTCGATGCGGCTCGCCTGCCAGGCGCAGGCCGCGCCGAGCAGCACGGCGAGGGCGAGCAGCACGCGCCCCCGCTGCGGCGTGGCGAGCCATTGCGGTGGAGGACGCTGTTTCGGCAACGCGGTCGACGCGAGGAGCGCCGGCAGGAGCAGCGCTTGCGCGAGCAGGATCAGGGCCGCGCCGAGCGCCGCGGCAAGAGCGAAGTCGCGCACGATGTCGATTTCGACGGCAAGGAGCGCAAGAGCGGACAAGGCGCAAGCGGCCAGCGAGAAGGCGACGGGCAAGAGCCGCCGGCGCAGCGTCGGCGCCACCGCTTCGGCGCCCGCCGCAACGGTGCGCGTTGCCTCGCGCCACGCAGCGACGGTTGGCACGGCGAGCGCGAGGCCGAGCGCGAAAACGAGGTCGGGCAGCAGCAGCGACAAGGGGTCGATGCCGAAACCGAGGACCGGCATCAGGCCGAGCAGCCAGAGCGCGGGCAGCAGCGCGGCCGCCAAGGCGATCGCGCCAAGGCGCAGCGAGCGCAGCGCGAGCGGCACGACGAAGAGGACGAGCGCGAAAGCGCCGGCGAAGAGCGGCACGATGCTGCGCGCCGCGGTGGCGATCTGCGCGAGCGCGGTGGGCAGACCGACGATATGCACCTCGACGTCGGGGCTCGAGAAACGCGTTCGCAGCGCTTCGAGCCGCGCCGCCGCGTCGAAGACATCGACCGCCTCGCCGCTGGCCGGGTCGACTTCGAGAAAATCGGCGCGGATCATCGCGCTGCGCAGGTCGCTGCCGACGAGCTGACCGACTTCGCCCGCCTTGATCACGTTCTCGCGAATTCGGCGCAGTTCGTCGGGCGTGCCCTGGAACGTCGCCGGCACGATGTTGCCGCCGATGAAGCCCGCTTCGACGAAATCGACGAAGCGCGAATTGGGCGTAAAGATCGAGGCGACCGAGCCGCGGTCGATTCCCGGGATGAACAGGACTTCGTCGCTCGCCTCGCGCAGCGCCGTGAGGAAAGCGGCGTCGAAGATATCGCCGCTCTTGCGCTCGAGCGCGACGAGCACGCGGTTGGCGCCGGCGAAAACCGGCCGATAGGCAAGCAGCGTCTGCGTATAGGGATGCTTGAGCGGCAGCGTTTTCTCGAGGCGAGTGTCGCCGCGCAGCTGCGGCACGAGGGCGGCGAGCGCGAGCGTGAGCGCGGCGAAAGAGGCGAGGACGAGGCGGCGCCTGGCGATGAGCAATTCGGCAAGCCGGCTGCCCGGCTGGCGGGCATTCATCTTGGCGCACCGAGTTCGATGCGGCGTGCGCCGCTCTCGCCGACCGCCAGCGCCGCGTCGGCGTCGAGGGCGACGACCGCCGCGTTCGCGGCCGATCCCGCGGCGAGCGGCGAAAAGCTTTCGCCCACGTCGCGGCTGACGAGCACCGTGCCGCCGTGGCCGACGAGGACGATCGCCCCGCTGGCGGTCAGCGTCCCGCCCTGCAGGCTCGCGCGCTGGTCGGCGCGCACGTCCTGCCACGTGGCCCCGGCGTCGAGCGAGCGCAGGATCTTGCCGTTCAGCCCGAAGGCGAGCACGCCGGCGCGGGCAAAGCGCAGGATGCCGAAGAGCGAAGCGTGCGAGCTTGTCGGCGCTGCGCGCCAGTTTTCGCCGGCGTCATCGGACACGTAAAGGAGCCCGCTCTCGCCGGCGATGACGACGCGCGCGTCATCGCCGCCCGCAATCGCGTTGAAATGGCGATCCTCGCTGCCGATCGGGCGCGCTTGCCACGACTTGCCACCGTCGCGCGTCTGCAGCAGCAGGCCGTAGGCGCCGACCGCGAGCCCTTTTTTCGCGTCGCTGAACCACAATCCGAGCAGCGGCCCCCAGGCCGAGGTGTCGACGTATTGGCGTTGCCACGAGAGGCCGCCGTCGCTGCTATGCACGATCGTCGCATCATGGCCGACCGCCCAGCCGTTCCGCGAATCGACGAAGCGCACGGCGGTCAGCGTCGCCTGCGTCGCGCTCGCTGCGCTTTGCCAACGCTTGCCGCCATCGTCGCTGACGAGGATTGCTCCCGCTTCACCGACGGCGACGAGGCGAGTGCCGGCGTGCGCGACGTCAAGCAGCAGTGTGCGTTCGAGAAGGCGCGGCGTCAGTACCGTCGCCGGCGCTGCCAAGGGCACGAGCGCCGCCAGCAGGACGGCGGCGAGAAGGGCGCGATGCAGCGCCCTCAGGGCGTGCGCAAGAGAAGCCTTTTCCACCATTTGACGCGGCTCCGTCGGCAGAAAGTCCGGAAGGTCTCGGGGAGGGGCGTTTGCTCGAGGCTGCGTTGAGTGAATAGAAAACGGCCGTCACAGACGAAACCGAGTTCGTCCCAGTCTACGGCGTTGAGCGCGGCGGCGAAAGCGCGCACGTCGATGGCGGGGTCGCGCGGGAAGATCGCCAGCACCGATCCGTCATAATGCGGGCAGTCGTGGACGAAGAAAGGCCGCGCGCGGCGCGTCTTGTTGTTCACATAAATGCGCGGCTGCGCCGATTCGTGGTAGCCGCGGCCCCATTGCCACCAGTTGCTCTCGTCGAAGCGGCGGATGCGCCGCGCCACCAGCCGGGCCTTGTGCGGCAGCAGCGCAGCCGGTGCCGGCTCGCCGGGTTCGCACCAGATCATCCTGCGCGTGCCGCCGTCGGCGAGCGTCGTCGAACAGACGAAGTCGCGGTTGCCGAATTCATCGCTGGCATAGACATCGTCGGCGCCCGACACCGCGCCGACCTTGACGAAAGCGATGTCGGAGAGGTGCAGCGTGTAATCGCGCCGCGTAAACAAGAGGTGGCCGCCGCGTTCGACGAAGCGCCGCTCCTCCCATTCGAGGCGCGAGAGTCCGTCGGCGCCGTCGGCGAGCGCGAGCGTCGCGTAGCGCGTTCGCCGCGACGTGTTGCCGCGCTCGAAGCGCCAGATCGCGCAGTTCGGCGTCGCCCCGTCGAACAGGCGCGAGTCGCCAAGGTCGATGAAATCGGTGATCGTCCCGGCCGCGAACAGCAGGCGGTGGAGCGGCACCGCCGAAGTCGCTTTCAGGAGCTCGCGCGGCGTGATGAAGATCAGCTCGCCGCCGGGCTCGAGGTGGGCGAGGCATTTCTCGATGAAGAACTGATAGAGGTTGGCGCGCCCGTCGAGGACGCTGAGCTGGGTCAGCGCGCGCGTGCGCTCGGAGATGTCGTGGTAGCGCACGTAGGGCGGGTTGCCGATGATCGTCGCAAAGCGCTCGTCTTCGTCGAACTCGAAGAAGTCCATCACGAGCGTGCCGGCCGGCGCCAGACGCGCGTCGACCTCGACGCCGACGGCACCCGGGAAGTGCTGCAGAAAAGCGCCGTCGCCGCACGCTGGTTCGAGCACGCGCCCGCGGTTCCGGACGAGACCGCGCATGACCTCGACGATCGCGGGCGGCGTGAAAATCTGCCCAAGCGCGACGACGTCGCAAGCGGGCACGGCGCTCGGGTCGGCGAGTGAAGACATGGCGGAAGGGCTCCGGCGCTCTCGAAAGCCCGAAGTATACCCGCGCCGGCGAGCGGCGGCGGCTTCATGCACTTGCGGTTTATCGGTGACGGCGCGTAGAGTGCTGCGGTCGACATCACAGCAGGGAGAAGACAATGCGAATTCTGGTTCTTGGCGCCGGCGGCATCGGCGGCTATTACGGCGCGCGGCTGCAGCAGGCCGGCGGCGACGTCACTTTTCTCGTCCGCCCGGCGCGCGCCGCGCAGCTCGCGGCAAGCGGCCTCAAGGTCTCAAGCGCTTTTGGCGACGTAGAGCTGAAGCCGAACGTGCTCACCGCGGTCGACGCGAGCTTCGACGTCGTGCTGCTTTCGTGCAAGGCCTACGACCTCGCTTCGGCGATCGAGGCGATCGCGCCGGCGGTGGGGCCGCAAACGGCGATCGTTCCGCTCTTGAACGGCATCCGCCACATCGACGCGCTGGTCGCGCGCTTTGGCGGCGAACGCGTTCTCGGCGGCGTTGCGATCATTTCGGTGCTGCTCGGGGGCGAGGGCGAGATCCGCCACGTCAACAAGATGCACAAGCTGATCACCGGCGCGCGGCCCGGGCTGACGTCGCAAAGGCTGCCGGCGATCGAAGAGCTTTTCGCGCGCGCCGGCTTCGACTTCGTCTCATCCCCGAACATCGAGCAGGCGATGTGGGACAAGGTCGTTTTCCTGACGACGCTCGCTGGAGCGACCTGCACGCTGCGCGCGAGCATCGGTACGATCATGCAAACGAGCGGTGGCGAAGGCTTTATCACCGGACTGTTCGGCGAATGCGCGGCGATCGCCGCGGCCTGCGGCCATACGGTCGGCGAAGCGCAGCTTGCCGCCTACCGCACGCAGCTCACCGACAAGAGCTCGGCGCTCGTCGCCTCGATGCTGCGCGACATCGAGAAAGGCGGGCCGACCGAGGCCGAGCACATCGTCGGCGACCTTTACGCGCGCGGCGCAGCCGCCGGTGTCGCGACGCCGCTCCTGCAGCTCGCCTACTCGCACTTGCAGGCCTACGAGCTGCGCAGGTCGGCCGTCTGAAGGCGCGCTCGGGCGGACCGGGAAGGCGAGGCGCTGGGCAAAGAAAACGGAATGCCCGGCGCTTGCATGCTGTTCGCTGCCGCGTGACGCTCAGTCGGCGCGCGTCGGCAAAAACCTCTCGAAGCTCGCCGGCAGACAGGCGTGTTCGAGGCTGCGCTGAGAGAACATGAAGCGCCCGTCGCAGACGTAACCCTGCTCCGACCAATCGACGCCATTCAAGGCCGCGCACAGGTCCTCGACGGCGACGGCCGGATCGCGCGGGAAAATCGCCAGCACCGAACCGTCGTAGTGCTTGCAGTCGTCAAAGACGAAAAAGGGCTGGCGTTTGCGCGTCTTGCAATTGACGTAGACCCGCGCGCGCTCGCTCTGATGGTAGCCCCGTCCCCATTGCCACCAGTTTGATTCGTCGAAATTGCGAATCCGGCGCGCGATCAGACGTGGCTTGTGGGCGAGCAGGACTTGCGGCGGCATGGCGCCCGGTTCGCACCAGATCATTCGCCGCAATTGGCCGCTGCTCGCCGTTCTCGAACAGACGAAGTCGCGCGTTCCGGCGAGCTCATCGGAATAGATGTCGTCGGCGCCCGAGACCGCGCCGACCTTGACGAAGGCGAGGTCAGCCAGAAGCAGTGCGTCCTTGCTGCCGACAAAGGAGAGGTGGCCGCCCGATTCCATGAAGTGCCTGCTCTGCCACTGCAGGCCCCAGCCGGATCGAAGATGACTCAGGGAATGGCCGCTGCCGATCGCCGCGCACCAGGTGCGGTGCGACATGTTGCCGCGCTCGTAGCGCCAGATGAGGCAGTTGGGGATGGCGTCGGAAAAAACTTTCGCATCGCCCAGTTCAACGGCGTGGGTGATCGTGCCGTGTGCGAAGAGCCAGCGATTGAGAGCGACGGCGCTCGTCGCCTTCAGGAAATCGCGCGGCGTGATGAAGACGAGCTCGCCGCCCTCGTTGAGGTGGCGGACGGCCTTTTCGATAAAGAAGAGATAGAGGTTCGAGCGACCATCGAAGTGCTCGCGGCGAAGCAGCGCCTTGGTCGCGGGCAGGATGTCCTGGTAACGGACGTAGGGCGGGTTGCCGATGATGCAATCGAATTTGTTGGACTCGGGATAAGCGAAAAAGTCCTCGCAAAGGGCGCCGCTCGGACAGTGGCGGGCGTCGAGTTCGAGGCCGATCGCGCCGGACGGCAGCTTGCGCAGAAAAGCGCCGTCGCCGCAAGACGGCTCGAGGATCGCGCCGTCGAAGTTCCACACGCCGCCGAGCATGAAATCGACGATGGTTTCCGGCGTAAACACCTGCCCCAGCACCGCAACGTCGTTTGCTGCCGTCGCCGTTTCTTCGCGCACGGGCGCATCCCGATTTTCAAACACAGCGCGAGAGATACGTGTCTAAGCTTCGTTGCGCGCAGGCTGGCAGGCGATCGAGAATGGCGGCGAGTTCGGACATCACTTGGGCATCACTTGGGTATCACTTGGGCAGCGCGCGCTGGAGGAGGCCTCATTCTATCCGATCCCTTCACCCCGGCTGCGGGCGCGCGCGGCGCTTCTGGCGCACGAGCGCGCGCCGCTGCCTGGTCCGCACGTCGTACTGTTTCTGACTCTTACGCGATCGACGCGAGCAGAGTAAAGTGCAGCGATCGCCTCAGAAAGGCAGAGGTTTGGCAATGCGAATTCTCATCCTCGGTGCCGGCGGTGTCGGCGGCTATTACGGTGCGCGGCTGCAGCAGGCCGGCGGTGACGTAAGCTTTCTTGTGCGCCCGGCGCGAGCGGCGCAACTGCGCGCCGACGGGCTGAAAGTGTCGAGCGCTTTCGGCGACCTTGCGTTGACGCCGAAAGTCCTTACCGCGGAGGCGCTCAGCGAGGGTTTCGACGTCATCTTGCTCTCGTGCAAGGCTTACGATCTTGACTCGGCGATCGCGGCGATCGCGCCGGCGGTCGGCGAGCACAGCGTCGTCATTCCGCTCCTTAACGGCATCCGCCACATGGAAACGCTGGTCGCGCGCTTCGGTGCGGCGCGCGTGCTCGGCGGCGTTGCGATCATTTCGGTCCTGCTCGGCGAAAAGGGCGAAATCCGCCACGTGAACCGCCTGCATCGCCTGATTACCGGGCCGATGCGCGGACAGAGCTCGAAGTGGCTGCACCCGATCGCCGACCTCTTCGCGAACGCCGGATTCGATTTCGTTCTTTCCGAAAACATCGAGCAGGCGATGTGGGACAAGTTCGTCTTCCTGACGACGCTCGCCGGCGCCACCTGCGCGCTGCGGGCGAGTATCGGCACGATAGGTTCGACCAAGGCCGGCACCGCTTTCGTCGAAAGCGTGCTCGGCGAAGCGGCGAAAGTCGCCGACGCCTGCGGGCAGCCGGTCGCTGCCGCGCAGATCGCCGCCTATCATGCGCTCCTCACCGAAAAAGGATCGCCGCTGATGGCTTCGATGCTGCGCGACGTCGAGAAAGGCGGACCGACCGAGGCCGAGCACATCCTCGGCGACATGGTCGAGCGCGCCGCCGCACACGGCGTCGACGCGCCCTGGCTGCGCCTTGCCTATTCGCATCTGCAGGCCTACGAGTTGCGCCGGCGCGGCGCCTGAGGAAGCTGCAAAGCACCGTATTGCGCCACGCCTGCGCGATGCGAGACGCGGCCGAGTTCGCGCCTGAACGCGACGGTCGAATGCCCTTGCTCGCATCCCCGGCGGCCTTGCCGCCGCGGTGATCGAGTACAATAGCCGGCTTTTCGAATCAATGACTTTGCCGAGGTTTGTTCAGTGCTCGTTGCGTCCAACATCACCATGCAGTTCGGGGCCAAACCCCTTTTTGAGAACGTCTCGGTCAAGTTCGGCGAGGGCTACCGCTATGGCCTGATCGGCGCCAACGGCTCGGGCAAGTCGACTTTCATGAAAATCCTCGCCGGCGAGCTTGAAGCGTCCGCCGGCAACGTCTCCAAGGACGCGCACGAGCGCGTCGCCTACCTGCGCCAGGACCAGTTCGCTTTCGAAGACAAGCGCGTCGTCGACGTCGTCATGATGGGCCACGAAGAGATGTGGGCGTGCATGCAGGAGAAGGACGCGATTTACGCGAATCCCGAGGCCACCGAGGCCGAGTACCTGCACGCCGCCGAGCTCGAACACCGCTTTGCCGAGTACGGCGGCTACAGCGCCGAATCGCGCGCCGGCGAACTCTTGCTCGGCGTCGGCATCCCGCAGGCGCAGCACTTCGGTCCGATGAGCGAAGTCGCGCCGGGCTGGAAGCTGCGCGTCCTGCTGATCCAGGCGCTCTTTGCCAATCCCGACGTGCTGCTCCTCGACGAGCCGACCAACAACCTCGACATCGGCACCATCCGCTGGCTCGAGAACGTGCTCAACGAGCGCAACAGCACGATGATCATCATCTCGCACGATCGCCACTTCCTGAACCAGGTGTGCACGCACATGGCCGATCTGGATTACGGCAAGATCACCGTGTATCCGGGCACTTACGACGACTTCATGGAAGCCTCGTCGCTGGCGCGCGCGCAGCAGCAGAAGGACAACGCGCGCGCCAAGGAGCGCATCGCCGACCTGCAGGACTTCGTGCGCCGCTTCTCGGCGAACAAGTCGAAAGCGCGGCAGGCGACTTCGCGCGTCAAGCTCATCGAGAAACTGCGGCCCGAAGACGTCAAGCCCTCGTCGCGCCAGTATCCGTGGATCCGGTTCGAATACGACGAGAAGGAAAAGCTGCACCGCCAGGCGGTCGAAGTCGAGAAGCTCTCCTTCGCCTACCCCGGCGGCGGGCGCAAGCTCTTCAATGATTTTGACCTGACGCTCAACGCCGGCGACAGGCTCGCGGTGATCGGCGAAAACGGCGTCGGCAAATCGACGCTGCTGAAATTGCTGATGGGCGAGCTCACGCCTTCGTTCGGCAGCGTCAAATGGACCGAGAAAGCCAAGGTCGGTTATTACGCTCAGGATCACGCCGACGCGTTTGCCGCCGATACCCCGCTCACCGAGTGGATCGCAGGCTACGCCCGCGCCAGCCTTGGCGATGGCGACGACCTCGAGACGCTGATACGCGGCACCTTGGGCCGCCTGCTTTTTTCGGGCGACGAAGTGAAGAAACCCGTGCGCGTCATCTCCGGCGGCGAACAGGGACGGATGATCTTCGGCAAACTCATGCTGATGCGCTGCAACGTCCTCGTCCTCGACGAGCCGACCAACCACCTCGACATGGAATCGATCGAGTCGCTGAACACGGCGCTCGAGAAGTTCAAGGGAACGCTGGTCTTCGTTTCGCACGACCGCGAGTTCGTCTCTTCGCTGGCGACGCGCATTCTCGAGATTCGCGGCGACGGCAGCCTCGTGAACTACCTTGGCAACTACGAGGAATACCTTTCCAGCCAGGGCATCGAATAATGCCGGCGCCCGGGGGTGAAGGACTGGCAGCGCTGACGAGCCGGCTCGCCGCACTCGTGCTCAAGGCGATCGGCTGGCGCTCGATCTACCGCCCCGCGCCGGGCCCGAAGGCGGTGATCCTCGTCTATCCGCACACCTCGAACTGGGATTTTCCGCTCGGCATCCTGTTTCGCGCCGCCGAGCGCGTAAACATGCAGTTCGCGGGCAAGGACACGCTTTTTCGCTGGCCTTTCGGCGCCATCTTTCGCTGGCTGGGCGGCGTGCCGGTCAATCGCCGGCAGCCGGCGGGCCTCATCGACGAACTCGTCGCCGCCTACGCCGCGAAAGAGAGCTTTTTCCTCGTCATCGCCCCCGAAGGCACGCGCGGCAAGACCGACCACTGGAAGAGCGGTTTCTACCGCCTCGCGCGCCGCGCGCAGGTCCCGGTCGGCCTCGCCTTCATCGACTATGGCGCCAAGCGCGTCGGCGTCGAGCGCTGGATCACCCTCTCCGGTGACGAAGACGCCGACCTCGCGATCATCCGCGCCTACTACGCCGGCATCACGCCGCGCTATCCCGAGCAGGCCGGCGACATCCGCTTCAACCGCAGGTAGCGCCGCGCTCGCGAGACCGGCCGCTAACCCTGCTCCTTCTTGGCGCGCTCCGCAGCTTTCTCGGCTTCGCGCGCTTTCTTCTCGGCGTTCTTCCTGATCTGCTCGGCGTTCTTCTTCGCGCGCTCGGCGTTTTTCGCTTCGCGCCTGGCTTTTTCGTCAGCGAGCTTCTGACGGCCTTCGGCCGCCTGCTTTTCCTTTGCGGCGAGTTTGGCTTCGCGCTCGGCGGCTTTCGCGGCCTCTTCGGCGCGGTGGCTTTCGCCCTGCTCGCGCTGCTCGCTTTCGCGGCGCGGGCGATCGGCTTCGCGCTGCGCTTCCTTGGCCTCGATCTCCTGGCGCTTCAGTTCGCGCTGGAACTCGCGCGCCGGCGCATCGACATTGCGCGCGTCGATGACGGCTTGGGTGTAGCGCTTCTTGGCGTCGAGCAGGCAGCTATTGACGAGAAACTTCTTGTAGCACGCCGCCTGCTCGCTCTCGTAGGCCTTCTCGGCGTCGATTTTCAGCTGCTTCGAGAGCTCGCGCTGCGCGGCCGCCTGCTCGGCGTTTTCCGGCTGCACCGGTGCCGGCGTCTGTGCGCCGACCGCACCACTGAAGGCGAGAGCAAAAAGCCAAGCGGCGAAGGGCGAGCCGCGGGTGATCGAAATGAGACGACGCATGGATTTCCTCCGAGGCCCGTAAACTAGTCGGTTTTTTGCAGGCGCGCCAGCGCGCGCCTCGCCGCCGCAGCCTGCCTGAGCATCTTGGGCAGATGCGGGCAAATCCGGTGCCTTGGCCGGCGCTTTAGTTTGGTAAAATGGCCGGCTGAATTTTTTCCTTAAAGCGCAGGGAGTGTTGGGTGAAGATCGTCTGTCTCGACCTTGAGGGCGTGCTCGTCCCCGAAATCTGGATTTCGTTTGCCGAGCGCACCGGGATTCCGGAATTGCGGCGGACGACGCGCGATGAGCCCGACTACGATCGCCTGATGCGTTCGCGCCTGCGTTTGCTCGCCGAGCACCGGCTCGGCCTGCCCGACATCCGCAAGGTGATCTGCGAGATGGGGCCTTTCCCCGGGGCGCGCGAGTTCCTCGATGCGCTGCGCGAGGACTACGAAGTCATCATCCTCTCCGACACCTTCTACGAATTCGCGCACCCGCTGATGCGCCAGCTCGCCTGGCCGACGCTCTTTTGCCACAGCCTCGAGACCGACGCCGAAGGTTTTGTCACCGACTACCGCCTGGACCGCTACGACATTTATGACGTGGTTTCCGGC
>CAZALA010000012.1:0-42185 GCA_964485725.1 uncultured Propionivibrio sp.
CCGACGTCATCGGCGTTTCGATCTTCGACCGCGACAGCAGCGCTTTCAAGTTTCTTCCGGGGGCGATCTTTTCGCAGGTGCTGATGGCCGACGAGATCAACCGCGCGACGCCGAAAACGCAAAGCGCGCTGCTCGAAGCGATGGAAGAGCGACAGGTGACGACCGAAGGCGAAACGCGGCCGCTGCCCGACCCCTTCTGCGTCATCGCGACGCAGAACCCGTCGAGCCAGATCGGCACTTTTCCGCTGCCCGAATCGCAGCTCGACCGCTTCCTCCTGCGCATCGAACTTGGCTATCCCGATCACGACGCCGAACGCGTGCTGCTCGAAAGCGGCGGCCGGCGCGAGCAGCTTCCCGAGCTCGCCGCATGTTTCACGCCGGGCCAGCTCGCCCCGCTGCAAAAACAGACCGCGGCGCTGCACGCCTCGCCCGCGCTTTTTGACTATCTGCAAGCGCTCATCGAAGCGACGCGCAGCAGTACGAAATTCGTGCACGGCCTAAGTCCGCGTGCGGGGCTCGCGCTGCTCGCCGCGGCGCGCGCCTGGGCCTTCGTCGCCGGGCGCTCGATGGTGCTGCCCGAAGACGTCCAGGCGGTCCTGCCGAGCGTCGCCTGCCATCGCCTGCGCCTCGTCAATGGCGCCAGCCATGCGCGCCCGGGCGACCTTGCCGAGCTCATCCGTTCCGTCGCCCTGCCTTGACCGTACTTGCGTCCCAGCTGCGGCAATGGCTCTTCCGGCTGCGCAGCGACGAAGCCGAACCGATCGTCCTGCGCCAGCGCCGCATTTTCATCGTGCCGACGCGCGCGGGACTGCTCTTCGTAGTCGTCCTGTGCACGATGCTCGTCGGTGCCATCAACTACAACCTCAGCCTCGGTCACGCGCTCGTCTTCCTGCTCGCCGCCATCGGCCTCGTCGCGATGCTGCATACCTTTCGCAACCTCGCGCTGCTCGAAGTCAGCGCCGGTCATGCGAGCCCGGTTTTCGCCGGGGAGAGCGCGCATTTCACGATCCATCTGCGCAACCCGCGCGCGCACGCGCGCCGCTCGATCGCGCTTGCTTTCGGCGAGCATGCGGGTGTCAGCGTCGATGTCGGCGCCAACGCGCAGGCGGCGGTCGCCCTGCCCTGCCCGGCGCCACGGCGCGGTCGCCTGCAGCCGGGGCGCATCACGCTCGCCAGCGAATACCCGGTCGGGCTTTTTCGCGCCTGGAGTTATCCTTCGCCGCGTCTCTCCTGCCTCGTCTATCCGCGGCCGCTCGCCTGGCCGTTGCCCGGCGCGGCAGCCTCGGCCGACCGCGGCGAAGTGCACGGCCCGCTGCAAACCGACTGCGGCGACGAGGATTTCAGCGGGCTGCGCGAACGCCAGCCCAATGACTCGCCGCGGCACATCGCGTGGAAAGCGGTAGCGCGCGATTTCGACCATCGCCCGCTCCTCGTCAAGGAGTTTGCCGGCGGCGCGGTGCGCGAACTCTGGCTCGATCCGGCACAGCTGCCCGCCGATCACGATCTCGAAACCCGCCTGTCGATTCTTGCCGGCTGGGTCGTCGCCGCGCAGGCCTTGCAGCTGCGCTATGGTTTGCGCCTGCCCGGCCGCGTGCTGCCGCCGGCGCAGGGGGAGGCGCACTACGCCGCCTGCCTGGAAGCGCTTGCCCTCCATGACGAAGCCCATGACCGGCGCTGACCCGGCCGCGACGCCACTCGACCGCGATGGCCACCCCTGGCTTTTCGCCGTCGTCGCCGCGACGATCGCGCCGCACTTCGGGCATCTGCCGGCCTGGCTCTCGCTCTTTGCCGCCAGCACGCTCGCCTGGCGCATCTGGCTGTGGCGTCGCGAAGCGCCGCTGCCGCCGCGACGGCTGATCCTCTGCGTCGTCCTCTGCGGCGTGGCGGCGATCGCCTGGCAATTTCGCACCCTGCTCGGGCGCGATTGCGGCGTCGCGCTGCTCGTCCTTTTCATGGCGATGAAGCCGATGGAAGTGAAGACGCGGCGCGATGCGATGATCGTCATCCTGCTCGGTTTCTTTCTCCTGCTCACGCACTATTTCTATTCGCAGAGCATCCTCACCGGGCTGTGGCTGCTCGCGGCCACCGCCTTCCTCGTCGCCACCCTGATCCGTCTGCACGGCGCGCAAAGCCCCCGCGTCATCTTCGGCGAGGCCGGGAGCATGCTCGCGCAGGCGCTGCCCTTGATGCTCATCCTGTTCGTTCTTTTCCCGCGCGTGCAGGGGCCGCTCTGGGGCCTGCCACAGGACGCGCACGCGGGCTTGAGCGGCCTTTCCGAGCGGCTCTCGCCGGGGTCGATCAGCGAGCTCGTCGAGTCGGGCGCGATCGCCTTTCGCGTGCAGTTCGCAGGTCAGCCGCCCGAGCAGGGCGACCTCTACTGGCGCGGGCCCGTCTTCATCGACTACGACGGGCGAAGCTGGCGCGCGCGCGCGCCCGGTCTGCAAGCGCGCGCACGCCCCATGATCGAGGCAAGCGGCGACACCTACGACTACGTCGTGACGCTCGAAGCGCACAATCTGCGCTGGCTCCTGGCGCTCGACCTGCCGATCGTCCTTGCCGCCGAGAGTTCGCTCTCGCCGATGTTCGAAACGCTGGCGCGCGAACCGGTGCGCAGCCGCACGCGCTATCGCCTGGTCTCAAGCGTCGCCTTTGCCGTCAACCGCAGCGAGAGCCCGGCGATGCTGCAACAGGCGCTGCACCTGCCGGCGGCAATCAACCCAGGCGCACGCGAACTCGCCGCGCAATGGCAGGAGCAATGGCGTTCGCCCGACGAAATTTCAGACGCGGCGCTGCGCTATTTTCGCGAGCAGAATTTCTCCTATACGCTGCAGCCGCCGCTGCTTGGCGAGATGGGCGTCGACGATTTTCTGTTCACGACGAAGAGCGGCTTCTGCGAACACTTCGCTTCCGCCTACGTTTTCCTGATGCGCGCCGCCGGCGTCCCGGCCCGCATCGTCGCGGGCTATCAGGGCGGCGCGATGAATCCGGTCGACGGTTACTTCACCGTGCGCCAGTCCGACGCGCACGCCTGGGCCGAAATCTGGATCGCCGGAAGAGGCTGGTTGCGCGTCGATCCGACCGCCGCCGTCGCGCCCTCGCGCATCGAACAGGGCATCGAGCGCGCGCTGTCTGCCGCCGACGGCCTGCCCGCGCTGCTGCGCTTCAACGCGAGCTGGCTGCGCGCTTTGCGTGACCGCTGGGAAGCGGCCGGCAACGCGTGGAACCAGTGGGTCCTCGGCTATACGCCGCAGCGCCAGCGCGACGTGCTGACGTCGCTGGGCTGGAAGGAGCCCGACTGGCGGAAGATGACGCTGGCACTGTCCGCGCTGTGCGCGCTCGCGCTTGCCATCGTCGCGCTCGCCGTGCTGCGCGGCCGCCGCGTCGAAAGCGCCGCGGCGCGCGCCTGGCGCGATTTCTGTCGCCGGCTGGCAAGGCAGGGCGTGGACCGCGAGAGCTGGGAAGGCCCGATTGAATTTGCCGCGCGCGTCGAGCGCGAACGACCCGAGTTCGCTGCGCTCGCCAGAGAGGCGGCGGCCTGCTTCGCCGAGCTGCATTATGGCAGCGGCAACCAGCAGACCCTCGCCGCGCTCAAGGCCTGCGGCCGCGAGCTGTCGCGCCGCACCCGACCCATTTTCCGGAGACAGACGATTTGAGAACACCGCTTGCAACGCTTCTGGCCACGGCCTGCGCCGCGCTTTTCACGAGTTCGGCAGTCGCCGCGCCGACGCACGCGAGCGCCGCGCACAAGACGCCGGCCATCGCCATCGGCACGCACGCCGAAGCGCGCGCCTTCATCGGAGAGATGCACGAAAAAAACGGCTTCGACATCGCCGAACTCACCCGCCGCTTTGCCAAGGTGCACGCCAACGCGACCGTGCTGCGGGCGATCCGGCCGGCGGCGGTGCCCGAACAGCAGCGCTCGTGGCAACGCTATCGCGAGCGCTTCGTCAACGAACGGCGAATCAGCGGCGGGCTGCGCTTCTGGGAAGAGAACGGCAGCGAACTCGTGCGCGCACAGGCCCTTTACGGCGTTCCGCCCGAGATCATCGCGGCGATCATCGGCGTCGAGACCGAATACGGCCGCAACACCGGGAATTTCGGCGTGCTCGAAGCGCTCGCCACGCTCGCTTTCGCCTACCCGCCGCGCGCCGCTTTCTTTCGCGGCGAGCTCGAGCAGTTCCTGCTCCTCGCGCGCGAGAACGGCGTCGATCCGCTGGCGGTCAAGGGCTCTTACGCGGGCGCGATCGGCATCCCGCAATTCATGCCGAGCAGCCAGCGCCATTACGCTGTGGACTTTGACGGCGATCAGCGCATCGACCTTATCCGCAGCACGAGCGATGCGATCGGCAGCCTCGCGCGCTTCCTCAAGCTGCATGGCTGGCAGGCGCAGGCGCCAGTCGCTGTACCGGCGCGCCTGGATGGCGACCCGGCCGCGCTCGCTGCGCTGCTCGCAGCCGGCATCAAGCCCGCGAC
Source organism: uncultured Propionivibrio sp. (assembly GCA_964485725.1). Taxonomy (GTDB): domain Bacteria; phylum Pseudomonadota; class Gammaproteobacteria; order Burkholderiales; family Rhodocyclaceae; genus Propionivibrio. The sequence continues at coordinate 4,474 of CAZALA010000012.1, forward strand.
GCCGCTACGCGACTTCGCGCCACAGGGAATCACCGCGCTAAGCACCGTCACCGACCTGCCCGCCGAGACGCCGGCCGCGCTGATCGACCTCGTCAGCCCGCAGCAGCCGACCGAATACTGGATCGGCTTTGACAACTTCTACGTCATCACCCGCTACAACCGCTCGAGCTTTTACGCGATGGCCGTCTTCGAACTCGCCGAAGCCTTGCGCGCAGCGCGAAATTAAAAAAGCCCTTCACCACCAAGACGCCAAGACACCAAGTTTCACCAAGAAAACCATTTATTGCTCGTCTTGGTGCTCCTTGGTGTCTTGGTGTCTTGGTGGTTCGCTTTGTTTCTTATTTCACCGCCGCCTGGATTACATTCTCGGTGCTCGCGATGCGCTTCAAGACCGCGTCCGACGGCAGCTTGTCGAGGAGCAGCGAACAGCAGGCGGCAAGCTCACCTTCGAAAATCGTGTTCTCCATTTCCTCGATATTGACGCCTTCGTTGCGCAGTTCGTGCAGCACCGAGGCGAGGACGCCGACGCGGTTGTAGTGGCGGATGACGAGCGGGAAACCGGTGTGAAGCTTCCTCGGGTTGACCGCGTTGACGGGTTTGCCGGTCGCGATGAAAGTCTGCGCGATGCGCACCGTCTCCTCGGCAATCGCTTCCTCGGCCTGGTCGGTCGAGGCACCGATGTGCGGCGCCGCGGCGCAAAGGAGGCCCGCGAGTTCCTTGTCGGCAAACTCGGCTTCGCCACCGGCAGGCTCGGCTTCGAAAACGTCGAGCGCCGCGCGCAAGGCCCGGGTGCGGATCGCGTCCTTGAGTGCCGCCGTATCGACGACCTCGGCGCGCGCGGTATTGACGAGCAGCGCGCCTTTCTTCAGCTTGGCGAAGAACTCGGCGTTGATGAGGCCGCGCGTTTCCTTCGAGAGCGCCAGGTGCAGGCTGACCGCATCGGCCGCCTCGGCGAGTTCGGCGAGCGTTGCGCAATAGCCGACGCCGAGCGCCTTGGCTTTCGCGGGGGTAAGGCTCCTCGACCAGCCGACGACGTTCATGTCGAGGCCCTGGGCGCGCCGCACCACGGCGCAGCCGATGTTGCCGAGGCCGACGACGCCGAGCGTCCGGCCTTTCAGGCCACGCGCCTTGCCGTACTCCTTCTTGCGCCATTTGCCCGCGCGCATGTCGGCAAGCGCGTCGGGGATGCGGCGATCGGCGGCAATGAGAAGACCGATCGCGAGTTCGGCGACGGCGTCGGTGTTCTTGCCGGGGCAGTTCGCGACATAGACGCCTTTGGCGCTCGCGGTCTTCAGGTCGATCGTGTTGACGCCGGCCCCGGCGCGGATGATCAAGGAGAGCGAAGCGCCCGCCTCTATCGTTGCGGCGGTAACCTGCTTCGAGCGCACGATGAGCATTTCGACCCCGGCGATATGGTCAGGCAGAGCTTCGGCAGTGAGGTCCGGTTCGAGAACGACGTCACAGCCGAGCGATTTCAAGTCGGCGACCATTTTGGCTGATACCTTGTCGGCGATCAGGATTTTCATTTTTGCGCTCCTGCGAAAGGTGGAATAGTTGCGGATCAGTCAGTGGCTAGCGCTCTCGATACCGCGATCGCATGCCGGGAACGCCACAGAGTCGGCGATGCTGCTCGCCTTCCCGTTCTCGTCTCGTCCCTGCGCGTTCGGCATCAGGAGCGTCTGCAGAGGATGGATTCGGGGATTTCGAATTCTTGTTCCGGCGCGCTTCAAGCCAGCGTCGGCGATCCTTGAATCCCTCGAATCGGCCCCTCTCCCCCATGCTCTTGGTGCCTCCCGACCCCAAGCCCGCCATCGTCCGACGCAAAGTCGGCGACGGCAAATTCAATTATCAGTCTTCACTTGCTGAACGAACACGCCCTTTCCGTTCTCGGCAAGCCCATGCATTCTTCCGAATCGCAGCAAATTGCGCAAGCCCGCTTGATCGCCTTGATGCCGAGCAGCTCGATATCCTTCGCGTAATGTCCCGGCTGCACCGGCTCGTCTTTCATGAGGTCGGTCGAAAGGTATTTCTTGTTGTCGTCCGAGAAGATCGTCACGACGGTCGCGTCGCCGCCGAGCTTTTCCTGCGCGATCAAGGCACCGATGAAGTTTGCGCCCGACGAAATACCGACGCCGATTCCCATTCGCGCGAGTTTCTGCGCCATCAGAATGGCGTCGCCGTCGTCGACGGCAATCACTTCGTCGAGTTCGTCAAGACGCACGATTGGCGGAATGAACTCGTCCGAGATCCCCTCGATGCGATGCTTGCCGATCTTGTGCCCGGTCGAGAGCGTCGGCGAGTTCGCCGGCTCGAGCGCGTGCACCCGGATCGCCGGGTTGCGTTCCTTGAGGAATTTTCCGGTTCCCATCACCGTGCCGCCGGTGCCCACGCCGGCGACGAAAGCGTCGGCGACGAGCCCTCGCGTCGCAAGCTGCGCCAAGATCTCCGGCCCGGTCGATTGGTAGTGCGCCTCGGAGTTGTCCTCGTTCGAAAACTGGCAGGGCAGGAAGACCGAGCTGTCCTCAGCCGCGAGCTCCTCGGTCATGCGGATGCTGCCGCGGAAGCCGCCCTCGTCGCGAGTGACGAGGCGGATATCCGCGCCGTAGCTCCTGATCAGGCTCTTGCGCTCTTCGCTCATCCACTCGGGCATGAAGATCTTCACCGGATGCCCCATCGCGCTGCCGATCGCGGCAAAGGCGATGCCGGTATTGCCGCTCGTCGCCTCGGCGATGAGATCGCCGGGTTTCAGCTTGCCGCTCTCGTACGCCTTCCTGACGACGTGCAGCGCGACGCGGTCCTTGATGCTGCCCGAGACGTTGAAGTACTCGGCTTTCGCGAACAAGACCCGGGGCTGGCCCCGGTACAGAAAGCTTACTTCGAGCAGCGGCGTGTTGCCGACGAGGCTCGTCAGGTTCTTGATGCGTTTTTTCAATTCATCCATAGCCACTGCCTTCAACTTAAGCGCTCGTGCAAATTTACAGCGCGTGCTCGGCGAGCACGGCAAAGAGCATCGCGATCGCCGTTGCCCCGGCGTCCTGGTGACCGATCGCGCGTTCGCCGACATAGTGCGCGCGCCCGCGGCTCGCCACCATTGCCTTCGTCTTCTCGACGCCTTGCGCCGCCGCTGCGCTGGCTTCGTCGAGGGCGGTCTTGAGCGACGAGCCGCTTTGAGCGGCACGGACAATCGCGAGCGTCGCCGGTTCGAGCGCATCGATCAGCGTCTTGTCACCGACGTCGGACTTGCCCAGCGCTTTCACCGCGGCAAGGCTCGCCGAGAGCATCTCGCCAAGTTCGTGCGTGCCGATGTGTTCGCGGTTGCCGAGCGCCTTGCCGGCCTTCATGAAAATGGATCCGAAGAGCGGCCCCGAGGCGCCGCCCATCGATTTCAGGAGCATCGCGCCGGTCTTCGCGATCGCCGTTCCCGGCGGCAGTTCGGCAAGCTCGGGCAGGATTTTTTCGACGGCGACAAAGCCCGCCGAAATGCTCGTCCCGAAGTCGGCGTCGCCAAGCTTGCCGTCGAGCTCGTTGAGATAATCGCGGTTCGAAATGATGGCGCTCGCCATTTTTCGCAGAACCGTGTGCACATCACCGGCGTTGAAGGTCTCCATTGGCTTTTCCTCAGAACTGCTTGAACGCGATGCTGTCGGCCGGCGCGTCGAGCAGTGCCTTCAACTCGTCATCGAGCCGCAGCAGGCTGATCGAAGCGCCCGCCATTTCGAGCGCGGTCATGAACTCGCCGACGTAGGTCCGGTGGATCCTGATGCCCTTGCCGGCGCAGATCTCGGCAACCTTGCGGTTCATGACGTAGAGCTCCATCAGCGGCGTCGCGCCGAGGCCATTGACCATCACCGCGACTTCGTCACCGGCGCCGTAGGGCAGGTCCTCGACGATCTTGCCCATCAGGTGCGCGACGATCTCGTCGGCCTCGACGAGCGGGCCGCGGTTGATTCCTGGCTCGCCGTGGATGCCCATGCCGATTTCCATCTCGCCATCGGCGAGCGCGAAATTCGCCTTGCCGGCGATCGGGACGATGCACGGCGTCAGCGCGATTCCCATCGAGCGCACGTTGGCGACGACCTTCTCGGCGACGCGCTTGACCTCGGCAAGGTCGGCGCCCTGAGCGGCTCTCGCACCCGCGATCTTGTGCACGAAAACAGTACCGGCGATACCGCGCCGGCCCGTCGTGTAAGTGCTGTTCTTGACCGCGACGTCGTCATCGACGATGACGCGTGCGACCTTGACGTCCTCCAGCTCGGCAAGCTCCTCGGCCATCTGCGAATTCATCAGGTCGCCCGAGTAATTCTTGATCACCATCAGGACGCCGGCGCCGCTGTCGACGGCCTTGGCGGCCTCGTAGAAATGGTCGGGGGTCGGCGAAGAAAAAACATTACCGATACAGGCGGCGTCGAGCATGCCTCTGCCGATATAGCCGGCGTGCGCGGGCTCGTGTCCGCTGCCGCCGCCCGAGATGATGCCGACCTTGCCCTTGACCGGCGCTGCCTGATAGACGAGGCAGTTGTAGTCGGCGAGCTTCTTCACGTACTCGGGGTGAGCTGCCACCATGCCGTCGAGCATGTCGCCGACGACCGCATCGGGTTTGTTGATGATTTTCTTCATCGCCGCATTCTCGTCCTATTTCTTTGTAACGACCATTTCGCAGCACTTGTCGCCGTGGGCGATGGTGCCGTTGAAGTGGAGCTTGAGCGGGAAGTTGCTGATCATGCCGTAATCGCCTTCCGAAGCGAGGTCGCACAGCTGGCTGATTTCCTCGGGCGTGCAGCCAAGTTCCTTCCAGGCTTCGGTGAGCGCGCAGAAGTGGAAGCGCATCGTGCCTTCATGCTCTTCGACCTTGACTTCTTCCATCGCAAACGCAAGCGCGCCGTTCTTGGTCGCGATCGCGTCGAAAAATTCGCGCGGGTTGGTGCAATCGCCGAGCTTGGCGCCCTTCAACTGGCCGTACTTGAAAATCGCCTTCTTGGCGATTTCGTCGGAATCGGCGTTCTGCTTCTTGGCTTCCTGCAGCAGCAGATAAAACCAGGTGGCGCGATCCTTGATGGCGCTTCGGATGGCATCGGTCAGTTCAACGTTCACACAGCTCATGATCATTTCTCCAAAAGTTTTGATGCGGACTCGGTTCAAGGCGCAGGCGCAACCACCCTGCACGGTACGTTGCTTGCCGGAAAAAGCTTTCCGTCCACGACTGGCCTGCCCCTAAAAGCAAGTTGCATGCCCCGGGAAAAGCCCGTGAAATCAGGCTTTCATCGGCGCCGATTCTCATCCTTCGCATCACTTCGTGAGAAAAAGCTGAGAAAGTCGCGCGAAAGATTGAAGCGGTTCAAGTGGCAAAGCGACGAGCCGGTGGGCCGCTGCCTGCCACAGGATACAGGCGCAATCACCGCAGGGTCCGCCAAGGGATTTTCCTTCGCGGCACATTGCGCCGTCAGCTTGCGGGAAAGCGGTGCAACGGGCCCGTTGCACCACCGGCCGCGCACGAAGTCAGGCCGTCACAAAGTCGCGCATGGCGGCGATGAGGAAGACGCCGACGGTCGCGCCGGCGTCCTGCAGACCGATCGTCTTTTCCTGGAAGCACGCGGCCTTGCCGTGTTGCGCGCGCATCGCCTTGGTCGCTTCGAGGCCCGCTGCCGCCGCAGCAGCGGCTTGCGTCAGCGCTTCTTCGAGGCTCGCCGCGCGCGCAGCGGAAGCCTCAAGCGAATCGGCAAGCGGCGCGAGCACGTCGACAAGCGTCTTGTCGCCGGGCTTGGCCTTGCCGCGCTCGAGGACGCCGTTGAGAAAAGCGCGCCAGAAAACCGCCATCTGCGGCGTGCCGATCTGCGTTGCCGCTTCGAGCGCCTTGCCGCCGCGCATGAAGCCCGTCGCCACGAGCGTCCCCATCGTCGACGGCGCGGCCTTGGCGATCGCCATTCCCGCGAGCTGAAGCGTGCGCCCGACCGGGTCGGCGGCGTTCGCGGCAACCGCTTCGCTCGCCGCGACAAAAGCCTTGTTCATCGTAATGCCAAGGTCGCTGTCGCCGACCTTGCCGTCGAGCTCGATGAGAAAAGCGCGCTGCGCGACGAAGACTTCGCGCAGCCGCTCAAAGAGCGGCGCGAGTTCGGCCTTGCCGATCGCCTGCATGGCTAGAGTTGCCGCTGCTCGAAGAAAGGCGTGTGCGCCGGGCGTGCGAGGAGGCGCTTCAATTCGGTGTCGAGCTTCAGGAGCGAGATCGAGGCGCCGGCCATTTCCATTGCCGTCGCGAACTCGCCGACATAGACGTGGAAGACTGCAATGCCGGCCTCCGCAAGCACCGCCGCGACCTTGCGGTAGAGCACGTAGAGTTCTTCCTTCGGCGTTGCGCCGAGCCCGTTCACGAGAACCGCGACTTCGTCGCCTTTGGCAAACGGCAGGTCGGCAAGAATCGGCGCCATCATTTCGGCGACGACTTCGTCGGCTGTTCTCAGGACGCCGCGGCGGATGCCGGGCTCGCCGTGGATGCCCATGCCGATTTCCATTTCGTTCTCGCCGATCGAGAACGACGCGTGCCCGACCTCGGGAACGATGCACGAGGTGAGCGCCACCCCCATGGTGCGTACGTTGGCTTTGGCCTTTTCGGCGACGCGCGCGACTTCGTCGAGGCTCATTCCCTCGGCGGCGGCGGCGCCTGCGGCCTTGTAAACGAAGAAGATGCCAGCGACGCCACGGCGCTTGTGCTCCTCGCCCTTCGGCGAAGAAGCGACGTCGTCGTTGCCGGTCAGCGAGCGCACCTTGATCTCTTCCAGGTCGGCCATTTCCGCCGCCATGTCGAAGTTCATGATGTCGCCCGTGTAATTGCCGTAGATGTAAAGCACGCCGGCGCCCTGGCTGATGCGCTTGGTGACTTCGAGCATCTGGTCGGCGCTCGGCGACTGGAAGACGCCGCCGACCGCGCAACCGTCGAGCAGGCCTTCGCCGACGTAACCGAGAAAGAGCGGCAAATGGCCCGAACCGCCGCCGGTCGCGATGCCGACCTTGCCGCGCACCGGACGCGCCGTGACGACGCAGCGCGGGTCGTCGGCGGCACAGCTGAGGAGCGTCGGATGCGCCGCGTAAATCCCTTCAAGCATGTCGTCGACGAAGGCTTCCGGTGCATTCAGAAATTTCTTCATTTCAATCCCCCAAAAGACGATGTAAACCTCTTTCAACGCAGCGTTCGCAGAGACGCAGAGATCGCAAAGAAAACCTCGCGGCAGGACCGAATTGTCTTCTCTGCGTCCTCTGCGCCTCTGCGTCCTATGCGTTGTATGCGGTTCGCTTTTTAAGCCGCGTGGCCGCCCAGATACGCCGCCCTGACCCGTGCATCGCCGGCAAGTTCAGCGCTGCTGCCCTCGATCACGATGCGCCCGCCGTCCATCACGTAGGCATAATCGGCGACGCGCAGCGCGGCTTTCGCGTTCTGCTCGACGAGCAGAACCGAATGCCCTTCGGCGCGAATCTGTCCGATCAAATCGAAGATCATGCGCACGATCTTGGGCGCGAGCCCGAGCGAGGGCTCGTCCATGAGCAGCAGCTTGGGACGCGACATCAGGGCGCGCGCGATGCACAGCATCTGCTGCTCGCCGCCCGACAGCGTGCCGCCGCGCTGGCTGAAGCGCTCGCGCAGAATCGGGAAGCGCTGCAACTGCGTTTCCATTTCTTCGGCGAGCGCAGCCGGTGCCAGGCCGACGGCGCCGATGCGCAGGTTGTCCTCGACCGTCATCGACGAAAAGATCTGCCTCCCCTCAGGCGCCTGCGCAAGACCGGCAGCGACGATGCGGTGCGACGGCCAGTGCGAAATGTCGGTGCCGTCGAAGCGGATGCTGCCGCCGGTGCTGCGATAGACGCCCGAGATCGCTCGCATCAGCGTCGTCTTGCCGACGCCGTTGCTGCCAAGCACGGTGACGATGCCGCCGTTCGGTACATTGAGCGAGATGCCGTTGATGATCGTCTGCTCGCCCATCCGCACCTCAAGGTCGCTGATGTCGAGAAGCGGCGCGTTGTTTGCGTTCATGCCGCCTCCTCCTCTTCTTCGCTGCCAAGATAGGCTTCAAGCACGATCGGATCGCGCGAGACCTCTTTCGGCGTGCCGTCGGCGATCTTGCGGCCCGAAGCCATGACCATCACGCGCTCGCACAGGTTCATCACGAAGTTCATGTCGTGTTCGACGAGCAGCAGCGTCAGCCCTTCCTTGGAAAGCCCGGTGACGAATTCGGAGAGCTGCGCGGTCTCGGTGTCGTTGAGGCCGGCCGCCGGTTCGTCGAGGATCAGCAGGCGCGGCGAGAGCGCGAGCGCGCGCGCGATTTCAAGATACTTGCGCTTGCCGTACGAGAGGTTGGCCGCAAGCTCGCCGGCCTGCGCCGCCAGACCAGAGCGTTCGAGCGCCTCCCAGGTGCGGCGGCTGATCACATCGGCGTAGCCACGACGCCCGAAGAGCGCCGACCCCGGCGAATGGCCGAGCGCGCCGAGCGCGCCGATCGAGACGTTGTCGAAGACGCTGAGATTGGGCATCACGCGCAGGTTCTGGAAAGTCCGCGAGATGCCGAGCCGCGCCACCTGAAACGACTTGAGCTGCGAAATGTCGGCGCCGTCGAAGACGATGGCTCCGGAAGAAAGCGGCGTGAAGCAGGTGATCAGGTTGAAGAGCGTCGTCTTGCCGGCGCCGTTGGGGCCGATCAGTCCGACGCGCTCGCCGCGCTGCACGATACCGGAGAAGTTGTCGACGGCGAGCAGGCCGCCGAAGCGCCGGCTCGCGCCCTTGATTTCGAGAAGAGGGGTCGTTGTCGTCACTGGCGCCATCCCACTTGCTTTGCGCTGCCATCGTTCCAGGCCGAGCCGAAATGCCGGCGCAGCACCGAGATCACTGAAGTTTCGCCGAGCAGGCCGCGCGGCAGGAAGAGAATCGAGAAGAACATCACGCAGCCGACGACGATCATGCGGTAGTCGCCGATCGGCCGCAGCACTTCCGGCAGGCCGAGCAGGATGACGGCGCCGAGCACCGCGCCGGGGAGGCTGCCGAGGCCGCCGACGACGAGCATCGCGAGGATCAGGATCGACTCGGAAAAGCGGAAATCGCCCGGCGAGATGTAGCCCGTCGTGTGCGCCCAGAGCGCGCCGGCGACGCCGGCGAAAAAGCACGCGAAGGCGAAGGACTGGACTTTCAGGCGCACGACATTGAGGCCCATCGCCGCCGCGCACTGGTCGTCCTCGCGCACCGCGCGCAAGGCGTTGCCGTAGTACGAGTGCGTGAGCCGCCCGAGAACGAAGGCGGTGATCACCGCGGTGATCGCGACGGCGTAGTAATTGCCGATGTCCGAAGAACTGAAAAGACCTGTCCACGAGATCCCCGGGATCGCCGAGATGCCCATCGGGCCGCGCGTGAAATCGACCCAGTTGAGCAGCATGAGGTGGATGATTTCACCGAGGCCGAGCGTCGCGACGGCAAAATAGATGCCGATCAGCCGCATCGTCGGCAGCGCGAGCAGGATGCCGAAAATCGCCGTCACCGCCCCGGCGACCGGCAAGGTCACGAGGAAGGACCACTGCAGCTTGGTCGCGAGCAGCGCCGCCGTATAGGCACCGATGCCGTAGAAACCGGCGTGTCCGAGCGACATCAGGCCGGTCGTTCCGGTGACGACGTTGGCGCTCATCGTCAGGATCGCGAAGACGCCGATCGTCGTCGTGACGCGGAACCAGTAGCCGCCGCCGACCGCATAGAGAATCGCCGGCAGCACGACGAGCACGGCGGCGATAAGAATCAGGATCGAGATTTTTCTTCGCATGGTCAGACACGCTCCCGGCCACCGCCGAACAAGCCGGTCGGGAAAAAGATCAAGGTGATGACGAGAAAGACGTAAGCGACGAGGTCGCCCCACCCCTGCGCGACGAAGCTCGTCGTGACCGCTTCGGCGACGCCGAGAATGAGCGCGCAGACGACGGCGCCGCCGATCGACGAGAGGCCGCCCATGACCATCGCGACGAAAGCCTTGACCCCCGGAACGAAGCCCATCGCCGGGAAGATCGCGCCCTGATAGAGGCCGACGACGACGCCGGCGGCAGCGCCGAGCGTCGAGCCGATGATGAAGGTCGCAATGATCGTGCGTTCGGTGTCGATGCCGACGTAGGCCGCGCCCATCGGGTTGTTGGCGACCGCGCGGATGGCCATACCGACGCGCGTGCGCTTGAGCAGCCACTGCAGTCCGCCGAGCATGACGATCGACAGGCCGAAGATCAGGAACTGACCGTCGGCGAAAGTCAGCGGGCCGATCTGGATCGGCTTGAGCAGCAGGTACTCCTGCGGGATCGACTGCATGTTCGAGCCGAAGATCTTCTCGGCGACTTCACGAACGATGATCGAGAGCGCCAGCGACGAGAGCAGCGTCGCTTCGCGGATCGCTTTCGACTTCAGCGAAGCTTCGTCACGGAAGCGGCGAAACGGCCTGAAGGCGATGCGTTCGAGGCCGAAGCCGGAGAGCGCGCCGGCCGCCATCGCGAGCAGGATGACGACGAAGAGCGGCGGCGCGAAAGTCGTGATCGCCATCAGGCCGGCGAACGAGCCGATCATGTAGATTTCGCCGTGCGCGAAGTTCACGACGTTGAGGACGCCGAAGATCAGCGTGAAGCCGATCGCGACGAGCGCGTAGATGAAGCCGACCGAGAGGCCGTTGACAAGTTGCTGGACGAAAAAGATGTCGAACATGTTTTTACTGCCGGCTGACCTTTGGGGTCAGCCGGTCGCTCCAAGAATGGTTCGGGTACGGAGTGGCTACGCTTATTTCACGAGCACGTACTTGCCATTCTGGATTTGCAGCTTGGTCAGCACTTTCGACGGTTCGCGCGTCTTCGGGTCGAACGACGTGACGCCGGTGACGCCCGGGAAGTTCTGCGTCGCGGCGAGCGCGTCGCGAACCTTGGCGCGCGTCGCGTTGGCGCCGCCGGCGGCAACGATCGCGTTGAGCACGATGTTGGTCGCGTCGTAGGCCTGCGCCGCGAACATCTGCGGCTTGCTGTTGTAGCGCGATTCGTACGCCTTGACGAAAGCCTGCACGTTCGGCTCGGGGCTATCGACGAGGAAGGTCGTGGACAGGAAGGTGTCGTTGGCCGCGGGTCCCGCGAGGTCGAGGAGCTTCTGCTCGTAGAGCGACGAGGTCGCGTAGAGCGGCTGCTTGACGCCCATTTGCGCCTTCTGCTGCAGGAAGGCGGCGCCGTCCTCGTAGAAGGAACCGAGATAGATCGCGTCGGGCTGGCTGCGGCCGATCTTGGTGAGGATCGAGCGGAAGTCGCGCGTGCCGGGATTGAACATCTCGACGTCGGTGATCGTCGCGCCGTTCGCCTTGGCCGCGTCGGCGAAGTTCGAGACGACCGACTGTCCCCAGTCGTTCTGGATCGCGACGATGGCGATTTTCTTCGCGCCGTTGCTGATCGCCCACTTGGCGATCAGCGGGCCTTCGTAGGCCTGCGTCGTGATGTTGCGGAACTGGTATTCGCTGATCTTCACGAAGTCCGGATGCGAAGCGGTCTGCGAGAGCTGCGCCAGCTTCGTCTGCGCATAGACCTGGCCTGCGGCCATCGAAACGCCGGAGCTGAAGTCGCCGATCGCGGCGACGATGCTCTGGTCGTCCGAGAACTTGCGCGCGATGTTGACGCCTTCCTTGGCGTCGCCCTTGCTGTCTTCGAACTTGAGCTGAACGGTGACGCCGGGCAGCTTGCCCGACTTGTTGAACTCTTCGACGGCGAGCGTCGCCGAGTTGCGGAAGAGCACGCCGTACTGCGCGTTCTCGCCGCTTAAGGGAGCGTGGTAGCCGATCGCCACCGTTTTGTTCTGGGCGTATGCGCCGCTGGCGAGCAAGGCCAGCGAAAGAGCCGCAAACAGGAATGAGCGTCGTTTCGTCATGACTAATAACTCCGTCGGGATTTAAGAAAGGAAAGGGTCGATCAAGCGGGTTTGCGGACGCGTCTTAAGCAGGCTTGCGCACGCGCAAGTGGCAGCAGCCGGTCTCGCCGGGCTTCCAGGTCGTGCCTTCGAATCCAAAGCCGGCGCCTTCGAAGGTGCCGTTGTCGACGATGCCGGCGATGCGGCAGAGCGTCTCGACCATCTTATCGTCGTAGCCGGCTTCGACCCAGGCGTTCTTCAGCGGACAATCCTGGAACTTGATGTCGAGTCCGTCCGCGTCGCAGCGGCGCACCTCGGGTTGAAAGAGACGCCCGTGGTCGGGGACAAAATCGATGAACTTGTCGCGCAGCCCCTCGAAGTCGCCCGGCGCGTGCGGCGCGAACTTCGGCGAAATCGCCGCGCCGCGCTTGTAGATGGCGCGCTTCAAAATCGCTTCGGCGCGCTCGGCGCCGACTTCAGGAATCAGTTCCTCATACACGGCCGCATAGACGAGAGCACGGCTCTTGAGCGCCATTGTCAGTTGCTGGCGCAGGTCATCGGTTTCGTTCATCCAGTTCTCCTCTTTCCTGTTTCGGGAAACTTCAAAATCGATCCGTATCTTATCAGCCTCGGGATTGGCGCCAACGAAAAAAATACGCTTGCGCAGCCGCTTTATTGCCTCGAAATGCGCCCGGTGCGGCCTTCGCTCGTATCGCATAAAGCGAATTGCGTGCCACTGGCGCGCCATTGAAAATCAACGCTTTTCCATCGTGCATTCTCAAGATTCGCACCGCGCTTGAGAAATCCTGAGAAAAAAACAAGAAAGAAGCACGCTTTTCGTGCGCGAACGACGCCCGGCGCTGCGGCGAGGCGCCCGTCAGCGCGCGGCTCAACCCCTGCGCAAGCGGCAGGCGCCGGGACGCTCACAAATCGTATTTGCGGATCTTGCGGTACAGGGTCGCCATGCTCATGCCGAGCGCCGAGGCGGCCTGCGCCTTGCCATCGACGCCGCCGGCAAAAGCCGCGAGCGCCTTGCGGATGCTCTCGCGTTCGCAGTCGCTGCGGGCACTGACCGCCGCCGGTGCCGTTTCGGCCAGCAGCTTCGCCGGCAGGTCGCACTTCTCGAGCACGGCTCCGCTCGACTTGACGATGCCGCACTCGATGACGTTCTCGAGTTCGCGGATATTTCCCGGCCAGGCATAGTCGGTCAGGATCCTCGCCACTTCGCCCGAGATTTTCGGCACGTCCTTGTGATTGGCGAGCGCGTGTTTCTTGAGGAAGCAATTGGCAAGGAGCAGGATATCGTCCCGCCGCTCCCTGAGCGCCGGCAGGTGGATCGTGAACACGTGCAGGCGATAGTAGAGGTCCTCGCGAAAGCGCCCTTCGCTGACCATCGCCTCGAGGTTGCGGTGCGTCGCGGTGATGATGCGAACGTTCGCAAGGACCGTGCGCGTGCCGCCGACGCGCTCGACGACGCGGTCCTGGATCACGCGCAGCATCTTCGCCTGCAGCGCCATCGGCATGTCGCCGATCTCGTCCATGAACAGCGTGCCGCCGTCGGCAAGCAGGAACTTGCCGGGCTTGCCGCCCTTCTTGGCGCCGGTGAAAGCGCCTTCCTCGTAGCCGAAAAGTTCGCTCTCGAGCAGGCTCTCGGGAATCGCCGCGCAATTGAGCGCGATGAAAGGACCGTCGCAGCGCTCGCTCTCGAAATGGATCGCGCGCGCGAAGATTTCCTTGCCGGTGCCGCTCTCCCCGGTCAGCATGATCGTCGTTCGTGCCTGCGCTGCCTTGCGCGCTTCGTCCTTGACGAACTCGAGCGCCGCGCTGCAACCGACGATGTCGGCAAGCGTCAGCTTCGCTTGTTTGCCGATCTGCGGCTGCCGCCAATCAACCGCCGCCCTGAAGCTCGCGACGACGCCTTGCACCAGGCCTTCAGTGAGCATCGGCATGGCGTTGATCATGAAGTGCTGTTGCCGTCCGCTGCGCCAGACTTTCACTTCGCGATCGACGAAGGCCATGCCGGTGTGCAGCACTTCGGCGATCGGCGTCCCCGGGAAAATTTCATTGACGTGGAAGCCCATCACTTCGCGCGCCTTGACGCCGAGCATTTTTTCGGCGGCGTAGTTGATGTTGATGATCTGCGCGCTGTCGTCGACGGCGATGATGCCTTCGGCAACGAAGTTGAGGACCGTCTCGAGCTGGTTGTTCAGAAGGAAGAGCCGGTAGATCGTGTTTTTCTCGACGACTTTGGAGGCGATGAAGTCGGCCATCTTGCGCACGAAGTCGAGCAGGTTGTCCTTGTTTTCGATGAGCTTTTCCTGCTGCTCGCGCGAAGAGGCGATCATGCTGATGACGCCTATCGTTTCCCTGCCGAGCAGGATCGGACAGCAGACCTGCGCGAGCTCGAGACAGGTCGGCTGCTTCTCGCAGACTTCGCAGGCAAGGTCGCTGCGCACGTCGGTGATCACGTATTCCTTGCCGTGCAGGATCACCTGCTGGCCGACCGTATAGCCTGCGATCTTCTGCCCGACCGATTCGTTGTGCCGACCGGTGCCGGCGATTCTCAGCATGTCCTCGTCAAAAATCGTCACGTCGATTTCCAGCACGCTCGAGATGACTTCGGCGATTTGCTGCGTCGTCGCCTGTATTTTCTGCAACTGTGACATCGAAGTTCCTTGTCGTCCTGCAAGCGAGCCGCGCCGCGCGCAACGCTCGCCGCCTCGCTCTCGTCGAATCTTAGCCCACAAAGGCGGCGAGCGCCGCGCTGTCGCGAGGTTCGCCCGGGCGCGGCAGCCGCGGCAACCGCATCAGGTCTCTGAATCGACGTAATGGAGGGGCAGCGCGCTCGTGTGCTTGATTTCCTCCATCGCAAAGCTCGAATTCACTTCGAGGATTTCGATGTTCTGCGTGAGCTTCTTGTAGACCTCGTCGTAAGCGGCGATATCCGGAACGACGACGCGCAAGAGGTAATCGATTGATCCGCTCATGCGGTAGAAATCGACGACTTCGGGAATCTTCTCGATCGTCGCGGCGAGCTTCCTGAACCATGCCTGATTGTGCTGGCTCGTCTTCAGGAGAACGAAAACGGTCACGCCGACATTGAGGCGTGCCGGGTCGAGCAAGGCGACCCGGCGCCGGATGTAGCCGTCGGCCTGCAGGCGCTGGATGCGCCGCCAGCACGGCGTGGTCGAGAGATTCACCTGCGCGGCGATGTCGGCGAGCGCGATGTCCGAGTCCTGCTGCAGCAGCGACAGAATGGCCTTGTCGACGCTATCCATCACGGTCCATTGCCGCTCAGCAGGTCTTGCTGACCATGATCTGAAGGATCTGACGGTCGGCGTGCACGAGGCTGCCGCAGGCCAGCGCGCAAATGTTGCCGATCGACGCGTCGACGCTCTCCTCGACGATGCCGTCGTCAGCGCTGACGCGTGAATTGTCGAGCGCCATCAGGACGGACTTGTAGGCTGCGGTGACCGCCGTCGACACCTTCATGGCGCAGCTGTTCGAGGCGCCGTCGCAAATGATCCCCGAGACGTCGCCGATCATGCTGCAAATCGCCATGCTCACCGCGCTGTAGCCGCCCCGCAGGAGCCACGCCATTCCCGCCGCCGCGCCCATCGCTGCCGTCGTCACCGCGCACAGCGCCGAAAGCTTGGGCAGCTTGCTGTGAATATAGACCGCCATCAGATGCGAGAGCATCAGCGCGCGCGCCAGCGTTTCCTCGTCGGCCTTCAGATGTTCGGCGAGGACGACGATCGGCATCGTCGCCGCGATGCCCTGGTTGCCCGACCCGGAGTTGCTCATCGCCGGCAGCGAAGCCCCGCCCATGCGCGCATCCGATGCCGCAGTTGCGCGCATCACGATTCTCGTCTGCAGGTCGTCCGAGAGCAGGCCGTTGGCGATCTGCCGCTGGAAAGTCGCGCCGATGTGCAGACCGTAGTGGCCGGAAATCCCCTCCACCGCGAGCGCCGAATTGAGCTTGGCGGCATCGAGAATGAAAGCGATGTCGGAGAAGGGCGCCATCGTCGCAAAATCATAGACGTCGCGCGCCTTCGCGCCGGCGAGCGAATAGCCGGCGATTTCTTCGCCGCCGCCGTCGGACTTGAAGATCGTCTTGCCGTTCTTCTCGATCAGGACGACGTTGGTGTGCGCGTGCGCGATGCAGACGCGCACGCAATCCTCGCCTCGATAGACCCGCGCTTCCGAGTACAGGATGGGGACGTCGTCGGCAATGCCGACTTCGACTTTTCTTTCGGCAAGCATTTGCCTGGCAGCCGCGACGATCTCCGGCGTGAGCTTGCGCAAGACCTCGAGACCGCCGTCGGGATCACCGCCGAGCGCGCCCACCGCGGCGGCAATCGGCAGACCGACCATGCCGGTGCCCGGCACGGTGACGCCCATGCCGTTCTTCATCAGGTTGGCCGACACCTTGGCGTCGATCCGCTCGGGCGCCGCGCCGAGATGACGGCAGGCCAGCGCCGAGGCCAGCGCCAGCGAGATGGGCTCGGTGCAGCCGAGCGCCGGCAGGACTTCGTGTTTGACGGCCTTGAGAAATTCGGGCCACAGCTTGCGTTGGATCATCGCCTGGTTGCATCCACAAATGGGGTAATAATTTATAACAAAAGCGGGTCGTCAGACGCAATACTATTCTCACCCGTCAGTAAAGATAGCAAAATCTATTCAATTTAACGGAAAAATATAGTTTTATTTTCTAATACAAAGCCGAAAGCCGCGCCCCGGCAAAAAGCCTTTCCAGCAATTTGCGGCAGCCCGAATTTTTATTCCGCCCGAGGCTTAAGCCGATTTCGCGGCCTCGAGCTTGAACAGCTTGTATTCGATCGAATCGACGAGCGCGAGCCAGCTCGCTTCGATGATGTCGGTCGAGACGCCGACCGTCGTCCACACCGAATCGCCGTCGGTCGATTGCAGCAGCACGCGCACGCGTGCGGCGGTCGCGTCGACGCCGTTGATCACGCGCACCTTGTAATCGGTAAGGTGAACGTTCGCGAGCTCGGGGTAGAAACCGTCGAGCACCTTGCGCAGCGCGCGGTCGAGCGCGTGCACCGGGCCGTCGCCCTCGGCGGCGGTGATCTCGTCGCGGCCATCGACCTTGATCTTGATGATCGCCGATGAACTGTATTCGCCGTTCGCCGGTTGCTCGCCGATGATCTTGAAGTGCTCGAGTTCGAAGAAAGGACGGTACTTGCCGAGCTGCTTCCTGATCACGAGCTCGAAAGTGCTTTCGGCGCCCTCGAACTGGTAGCCCTCGTGCTCCATTTCCTTCAGGCGCTTGACGACGCTGTCGGTGACCGCGTCGTCCTTGGTGATGCTGGCGTCGACTTCCCAGATCTTCTCGAGGATCATGCGCCGGCCCGAGACCTCGCTCATCAGGAAGCGCCGCTCGCCGCCCACGAGCTCCGGCGAAATGTGCTCGAAAGAGCGTGAGGCCTTGTTGACGCCGTCGATGTGCATGCCGCCCTTGTGCGCGAAGGCGCAATTGCCGACGTAGGGATCGCGTTCGTTGAGGGCGACGTTGGAAATCGCCGCGATGTGGCGCGCGACGCGAGTGATGTGCTGGTACTCGCCTGCCGGCAGGCAGTCGAAGTCGCGCTTGACGCCAAGGTTGGCGATGATCGTCGACAGGTTGGCGTTGCCGCAGCGCTCGCCGAAGCCGATATACGTTCCCTGCACGTGACGCGCGCCGTTCTCGACGGCGGCGACGCTGTTGGCGACCGCCATGTCGCAATCGTTGTGCGCGTGGATGCCGATCGGCACCTTGAAGCGCGCGACCATTTCCCTGACGACCTCGGCGACTTCGGAGGGAAAGGTGCCGCCGTTCGTGTCGCAAAGGACGAGCGCTTGCGCCCCGCCGGCCACCGCGGCGTCGAGCGTCTGAACGGCATACGCCGCATTGTTCTTGTACCCGTCGAAGAAATGCTCGGCGTCGTAAATGACTTCCTTGCCGTGCGCCCTGAAGAAAGCGAGCGTGTCCCGAATCATCGCGAGGTTTTCGGCAAGGCTCGTGCGGATGATGTCGGTGACGTGAAAATCCCAGCTCTTGCCGAAAATGACGACGACCGGCGTCGCCGCGAGCAGCAGCGACTGGACGTTGCCGTCGTCTTCGACTTTCATTTCGCGCCGGCGCGTGCTGCCGAAAGCGGCGAGCTTCGCGTGCTTGAGGGCGATGTTTTTCGCGCGCGCGAAAAATTCGAGATCCTTGGGGTTGGACCCGGGATTGCCCGCCTCGATGTAAGCGACGCCGTGGGCGTCGAGCAGTTCGAGGAGTTTCAGCTTGTCCTCGACCGAGAAGGAAATGCCTTCGGCTTGCGCGCCATCGCGCAGCGAGGAATCGAAGATCGCGATCTTGTCGCCCATTAAGCTCATCCTTGGCAAAAAACATTCAGCCCTTGCGGGCACAGCGCTTCCGGGCCGCGAGCGGATCTTCACGCGAAGACGCCCGAGCGCGAAAAGCGCTACGAAATCAGATTATCCGAACTGCCGCCGCCTTGCTTGATGATCTGCCGCAGCCGCTCGAGCGCTTCGAACTGAATCTGACGCACGCGTTCGCGCGTCAGACCAAGGTCGGCGGCAATTTCCTCGAGCCGGCTCGTTTCCGTGCCGTGCAGGCCGTAGCGGCGCTCGATCACATGCCGCTGCCTTTCCGGCAGGCGCGCCACCCACTCATTGACGAGGTCGGACACTTCACTTGCCTGGCGCGCGCCTTCCGGATCGGCGGCATTGTCATCGACGAGCGTATCGACGATCGTCTGTTCGGAATCAATTTCAAGCGGGACGTCGATCGAGGCGATGTGCTCGTTGAGATCAATCGCGCGCTGCACGTCGGCGAGCGGCCGGTCGATCAGGTGCGCGATCTGCTCAAGGCTAACCGCCTTGCCGTTGGCGAGCCCGAGGTGGCGAATCGCGCGCAGGATCAGGTTGATTTCCTTGATCACATGCACCGGCAGCCGGATCGTCCGCGACTGGTTCATGATCGCGCGTTCGATGCTCTGGCGGATCCACCAGGTCGCGTAGGTCGAGAAGCGGAAACCGCGCGCCGGGTCGAATTTCTCGATCGCGTGAATGAGGCCGAGGTTGCCCTCTTCGATGAGGTCGAGGAGCGGCATGCCGCGATTGAGGTAACGCTTGGCGTTGCTGACGACGAGCCGCAGATTGTGCTCGATCATCTTCTGCCGCGCGGCAAACTCGCCGGCGCGGGCGCGGCGGGCCCACGCATGCTCCTCGGCCGGCGTGAACAGCGGCTTGGCGCCCATCTCGTTGAGATAGTGCTGAGTCAGGTCGTTGAGAAGTTCGGCTTCAGGCGTCGTCGCCGCGGCCTGCTCCTGATCGCGCTGCGGCGACGCTTCGCCAGGATCGGCGCCCAGGGAGAGGTCTTCGTCGGCAGGAAGCGCGCCGGCGTCGGCGTCGCTCTCGCCCGGCCGCTCTTCGTCACCGGCAATCGTCATCGCGCCGGCAGATACTTGAGCGGGTCGATCGGCGTTCCCTGGCGCCGCACTTCGAAGTGCAGCTTGACCTGGTCGGCGTCGCTGCTGCCCATCTCGGCGATCTTCTGGCCCTTGCTCACGGTCTGCCCCTCTTTCACGAGGAGCTTGCTGTTGTGCGCATACACCGTGAGCCAGGCGTTGTTGTGCTTGATCACGATCATGTTGCCGTAGCCGCGCAGCGTATTGTTGGCAAGAATGACCTTGCCGTCAGCGGTGGCGACAACCGCATCGCCGCTCTTGCCCGCAATGTCGATGCCCTTGCTGCCGCCTTCGCTGAAGCTGCCGATGAGCTTTCCGTTGGCTGGCCAGAGCCAGGTCGTTTCTTCACCGCCCGCCGCCGGCTCCGCAGTCTTGGCTTCCGGCTTCGCATCAGGCCGCGCTTCGGGGGTTGCTTCGGCCTTCGGCGCCGCAGCCGGCCCCGGCGCCGGCAGCGACGTTGACGCTTCGGGCGCCTTCGGCAAGCCTTGCGCGAGCGCGAGCGCCTGGTCGGAGTAAGCCTCCTTGCCGCCTTTGGGCTCGCGCTTCAATTCGCCGCCACTCGCGACGCTGCCGGCGAGCGGGCGCTGCTCGAGCGTCGCCGCATCGATCGGGCGGCTGACGACGACGTCGCTCGTCACCGGCGCGGTCGTCGCGACCGATGAGTTCGCCGTGGCGGCGCTGGCGGCCGGCCTGACCTTGAGCACCGTGCCTTCGGTAATCCGGCTTGCGCTCTCAATATTGTTGAGCGCGATGAGCTCGCGAAAATCCATGCCATGGTCGCGCGCGATGCTGTAGAGCGTATCGCCCTTCTTCACCGTATAGGTCGATGGCGGCGCCGGCGCGGCGGCTACCGTCGGCAGCGGCGCCGCCTGAGCGCGGCCGCTGACCACCGGCGCCGGCGACTTGCTCGCGCAGCCGGCGACGGAGAGTACGATCGGCAGGATCGTAAGGATCGCCAGGGCGCCAAGCCGGCCGGCCTTGACGGGAGAACGATTGATCTTCATTCGAGTCCTGAGAGTAAGGGGACGAAACGAACGGCATCGAGCCGCGTTTCGACGAAGCTTTCGCCGCGGCGTTCAATCAGCAAAAGACATTGTTCGTCGGTCCCCAGCGGCAGGATCATTCTGCCACCAGGCGCGAGTTGCTGCAAAAGCGCGGGCGGCACCGTCGCCGACGCTGCGGCGACGATGATCGTATCGAAAGGCGCGGCTTCGGGCAGCCCGAACTGGCCGTCGGCGTGCTTGAGCCTGACCTTGAATTGCTGGATGACGCGCATGTTGAGCTTCGCTTTGGCGAGCAGCGGCTCGATGCGTTCGATGCCATAAACGACGTCGGCCAGCTGCGCCAGCACCGCGGCCTGATAGCCGGAGCCGGTGCCGACCTCGAGCGTCTTGCCGAGCGCGCGGCCGCCGCCGCGCAGCATCTCGATCATGCGCGCGACGATGTAGGGCTGCGAAATCGTCTGCGCGAAGCCGAGCGGCAGGGCGGTGTCGTCGTAGGCGCGGGAAGCAAGCGCCTCTTCGACGAAAATGTGGCGCGGAACGGCGGCGATCGCAGCGAGCACGCTTTCGTCGGTAATTCCCTTGACGCGCAGGCGCTCGATCATGCGCGTGCGCGTGCGCTGCGAGGTCATGCCGATGCCGGCGGCGAGCGTGCTCATGGCTCGAGCCAGCTCTTGATCAGGCCAAGCTGCGCGCTGTGCGTGAGGTCGATTTGCAAAGGCGTGATCGAAACCTGCCCGTTCGCCACCGCAAAGAAATCGGTGCCCTCGCCGGCGTCCTGGGCTTCGCCGGCGGCGCCGATCCAATAGACGGTCTCGTGCCGCGGCGTGATCGTGCGCACGACGCCTTCGGCCTTGTGGCGCTTGCCGAGGCGCGTCACGACACGGCCTCGCAAGGCTTCGTAAGGCAGGTCGGGGACGTTGATATTGAGCAGCACCGATTCGCCCTGGCGCCGGCGCTCGACGCTCTGCACGACTTCGAGCGCTATGCGTGCCGCCGTTTCGAAATTGCTGCCGGTTCGGCTGCACAAAGAGACGGCCAGCGACGGGATGCCGAGCAGGAAGCCTTCGGTCGCGGCGGCGACGGTGCCCGAGTAGATCGTGTCGTCACCCATGTTGGCGCCGTGATTGATGCCGGAGACGATCATGTCGGGGAGTTCGTCGAGCATGCCGGTGACGGCAAGATGCACGCAATCGGTCGGCGTGCCGTTGACATGGTAGTAGCCGTTGGCCGCGCGCTTCACCGAAAGCGGCCGGTCGAGCGTCAGCGAATTGCTCGCGCCGCTGCGATCGCGCTCGGGCGCGACGACGGTGATGTCGGCGACCTCGCCGAGGACGCGCGCGAGAATTTCAATTCCGGGGGAAAAATAACCATCGTCGTTGCTGAGCAGGATTCGCATATCGACCCATTGATGCGCCAGAGGAAGCGGCCCAAGAACATCCGCCGGAAGATGAAGGCCGCCCTGCGGCGCGGTCGCGCAGGACCCGAACGCCGTCAAGCCAGCCGAAATTATACGGGGATTCGCCGCGGCTCGCTAAGCGCATGGCAGCGCGCAGCTTGCGTCGCGAATTGTTGGCACCTGGCGCGCGCGGCGGGCGGCGTGCGCCCTCTACTTGCCTTCAGCCTGCTCGCGGTAAGTTCTCAGGATCGCGTCGGCGACCTCGGTCGAGCGCAGCGCACTGGCAACGCTCGCCGGAGAAGGCGAGAGGCCATTCAAATCATCGACGATGCTCTGGATGAAAGGCTGTTGCACGTGCGGCGGGTTGGCAATGCGGATCTCCTGCGCTTCGAGTGCGCCGGTCGCGCCGACGCGAAAGAGCTTGAGCGGCGAATCGGCGAAAAACTCGAATTCGATGCGCCCCGCCGAGCCTGCGATCTCGATGCGATCCTCCGCTTCTCCGCAGACATAGCACCACGAGCCGCAGCCCTGCACGCCGCTCGCGTGGCGCCAGGTTGCCGTCACCGTATCCTCGGCGTCATAGAGCCCGCCGCGA
This sequence comes from uncultured Propionivibrio sp., assembly GCA_964485725.1. Taxonomy (GTDB): domain Bacteria; phylum Pseudomonadota; class Gammaproteobacteria; order Burkholderiales; family Rhodocyclaceae; genus Propionivibrio. The sequence continues at coordinate 26,828 of CAZALA010000012.1, forward strand.
TTGGCGGCAATCCCATGCACTTCGTCGATCGGGCCGAAGACAAGATCGAAGAAGTCGAGCATGTGGATTCCCATGTCGAGGAATTTGCCGCCCCCGGCAAGCTCGGGACGCAGCCGCCAGGGCATCGTCTCGCGCGACTTCTCATCGGGCTCCGGGCTCTGGTGCTGGAGCACGCGCACGCAGCGCACTTCGCCGATCGCGCCCTCGTCTATCCACTCCTTGATCTTGAGGAAGCGCGGCATCGCGCGCCGGTAAAAAGCGACGAAGAGCCTAACGCCGTTCTGCTCGCAGCAGGCGACGATGTCGCGGCATTCGCCGGCGTTCATCGCCATCGGCTTTTCGACATAGACGTGCTTGCCCGCGCCGGCCGCAAGCAAGGCATAGGCACGGTGCGATGAAGGCGGCGTCGCGATATAGACGGCGTCGATCCCGGGGTCGGCGACGAGGGCTTCGGCGTTTTCATGCACCGTGGCAACGCCGTGCCGCCTGGCGAAGTCGCGCGCAGCTTCGATGCGCCGGCTCGTCACGGCGACGAGCGCCGAGTTCTGCGCCTTGTAGAATCCCGGCCCGCTTTTGACTTCAGCGACCGAACCGCAGCCGATCATTCCCCAGCGTATCGTCTTCATTGCATGCTCCAAGAAAAACGGCCACCCGCAAGCGGGCAGCCGTGTTGCCGACGCCGCCTCGCGGTCAGACGGTGATTTCTTTTGCCGTCGCGACGGCCGGATTGTTTGCAAGCTCGATGAATTTTGCGATCAGCGCGGCACGGAAAGCTTCGTTCGCCGGCAGGTCGGTGCCGAAGATCTTTTCGAGCGCGAGCAGGTTGTCGACAATCGCCGTCGCCTTGGTCGCGAGCTTGGCCTTGGCGATGATCTCGGCCGCCATCGGGTCGTTGAGCACGGCGCCGGTGACCGCGGTCTTGACGACAAAATGCATCCAGGCCGCGATCGCGGTGGCGATCATCGGCGAAGAGAGGCCCTTGGCGATGCGGTCGCGCAAGGGCGCGCAGAGGCGTTGCGGCAGTTTCTGCGAGCCATCGCAGGCGATCTGCGCGGTGCGGTGCTTGAGCGCCGGGTTGCGGAAGCGCAGCTTCAGGCTATCGACGTAGGCCGCCGTGTCGACGCCCTTGGGTGCCTCGAGCACTGCGCGAATTTCGATCCACAGCGGATCGAGGATGTCGGTGATGAGCGGCAGCGCCATGGCGTCGGCGACGGTTTCGCGACCGGTCAGCTGGCCAAGGTAGGAAAGCGTCGAGTGCGAACCGTTGAGGCAGCGCAGCTTCATGTTTTCCCAGCGCTCGATCTCGTTGGAAAAGACCGCGCCGGCGATCGTCCAGTCGGGCCGTCCCATCGTGAACTCGTCTTCGATCACCCATTGCACGAAGGATTCGGTGACCACCGGCCACGCGTCCTCAAGACCGATCACGCCGTTCACGTGCGCGCGGTCGGCGTCGGTCGTCGCCGGCGTGATGCGGTCGACCATCGTGCACGGGAAACAGACGTTCGCCTCAATCCATTTGGCGAGTTCGTCATCGACTTCGCGGGCAAAGGCGAGGACGGCGTTCTTCGCCAGCTTGCCGTTGTTCGGCAGGTTGTCGCAGGAGAGCACGGTGAAGGGGAGGATGCCCTTGGCACGGCGATTCTTGAGCGCCTGCACGATGAGGCCGAGGATGGTTTTGGGCGTCGCCGGGCTCGCCAGGTCGGCGGCGATCGCCGGCGCCGAGAGCTGCAGCTTGCCCGTCGACACGTCGAGGTAGTAGCCCTTTTCGGTGACCGTGATACTGACGATGCGCGTGCTCGACTCGCTCATCGTGGCGAGCAGCTTGTCGGCTTCCTCGGGGCCGCCGAGAACATCGACGATCGAGCCGATGACTTTGACCTCTTCGCCGTCGGCGCTCATTTCGGCGAGCGCGTAGAGGCAGTCCTGCGGCAGCAAGGCGTTTTTCATTTCGGCCGAGATGACGCCGGCGCCGACGATGCCCCAGGCAAGATCACCCGACGCCAGCACCGCGTCGGTAAACATCGCCTGGTGGGCGCGGTGGAAGGCGCCGATGCCAAGATGGACAATCGATGGAACGACCTTGCTTCTATCGTACGCGGGCTTGCGAACGGTGGCCGGCAGTTGGGATAGGGTCTTCTCGCTGAGTCGCATCATCTCTTATCTCCTGTTCGTGCGGGATCGGGGTCGCAAAAGGCAAGCTATGGTAAGCATCCGCAACCTACATTGCAATCGTTTTCCCCCGCAGGAGCCCGCGTCCGGCAAGCCCTTGGCGCAGGCGGTTGCGCCGCGGCAAGGATGCTTATTCAATCGCCGCGCCGTGTCGGGTGGCATGACCAATAGGCAGCGAAATTATTGCAACACCCACCGCAAAGGCGCGAAGGCGCAGAGTTTGCGCAAAGGCATTCTTTGCGATTCCTTTGCGATTCCTTTGCCACTTTGCGCCTTTGCGGTGGATGTTGTCTTTGCAACCTCAGTGGTTCAGGTTCTCCTTGCCGATCTCGACGTCGAGCGTCGGATCGACGATCTTGGCAAGTTCCAGATACATGTTCTTCAGGCTGTAGACGACCATGATCGCGCCGGTGATCGGCATGCACGCGTACAGCCACTTTTTCGACATCGCGAAGGCGGTGGTCATCTCTTCGGTCTTCATCAAGAGCTCGAGCGAGTACCAGAAGAAGATCGCGATGAAAACGAGCGAGCAAAGCTCGACGAGCAGGCGGTAGGCGAAGCGGCCGCGCACGCTCGGGATGAATTTCGAGATCCAGTCGCCGACCGAAAAATGCCCGTGCGCGACCCACACCGCGGCGGCGCCGTAGAAAATGAGCGCGCCGTAAATCAGCTCGAGGATTTCGTCGAACCAGTGCATCGACATGATCGGCACGAAGCGGACGAAAATATTGAGCGTCAGGATCGCCGTGATCAGGACGAAAAGAACGATGCAAATCCATTCGAGCGCGAGCATCAGGCCCTTGTCGAAGCGATTGAGCGTTTTGATCAATGAACTGTTCATATCAGGATTCCTTGTCTTCACCGGTCAGCGGGCTAGCGGGGCTCAATTCGCGCCCATCACGTAATTGGGCAGCCAGAGCGCGATTTCGGGAACGAAAGCGCAGAGGATCGTCACCGCAAGGATCGCGATCAGGTAGGGCAGGCATTCGGCGGCCAGATTCCACAGCCCGACCTTGGCAAAGCTCTCGACCGCGAACAGGCACATGCCGACCGGCGGGGTCAGGTTGCCGATCATGATGAGCAGCGTCATGACGACGCCGAAGTTCACCATGTCGATGCCGAAGAGCGGGCAGATCTTCATGAAGATCGGCAGCGTGATCAGGAAGATCGCGTTGCCGTCGAGGAAGCAGCCCAAGACCAGAATGATGACAATGACGATCCACAGGAAAGCCGTCGCCGAAGCGCCGAGGGCCGAGAGCTGCATGATCAGCGCGTCGGGAATGCGCTCAAAGATCGTGAACCAGCCGAAGAAGTTGGCCGTCGCGATGATGAACATCAGGCCGCAGGTCTGCTTCAGCGAGGCGAAAAGAATCGCCGGCAGGTCGCGGACCTTGAGGTCGCGGTAGCAGAAGCCGAGCAGCAAGGCATAGAGCGTCGCGATGACCGAGGCTTCGGTCGGCGTGAAGAAACCGGTCGTGATGCCGCCGATGATGATCACCGGCGCCATCAGCGGCCAGAACGCCTCCTTCGAGCTGATCAGGATCTCGCGCAGGTTGGCGCGCGGATCTTTCGGCAAGCCGCGGGGACCTGCCATGAACCAGATCGCGACCATCATCGCGAGGCCCATGACGACGCCCGGGATCGCGCCGGCGAGGAAGAGCCGGCTGACCGAGACCGAGGTGATCGCGCCGTAGAGGACGAAGGGGATCGACGGCGGGATCACCGGGCCGATGGTCGAGGCGCCGGCGACGATCGCCGCCGAAATCGAAGGCTTGTAACCGGCATCGACCATCGCGCGGTGCTGGATCTGACCGAGGCCCGCGGCGTCGGCGACGGCCGAACCCGACATGCCGGAAAAGATCATCGACGAGACGACGCTGACCTGGCCGAGGCCGCCGGGCACGTGGCCAACGAGGGCGCGCGCGAAGCGGAACAGGCGGACGGTGGTGCCGCCAGTGTTCATCAGGTTGCCGGCGAGAATGAAGAAGGGAATCGCGAGCAAGGTAAAACCGGTCGTTCCCGAGTACATGCGCTGCGGCAGCATGGCGAGGAAAGCGCCCTGGTCCTGGAAAACGAAGAAGCCGATCGCGGTGAGGCCGATGGCGACGGCGATCGGCACGTCGATCATCAGGAGGACAAGCAGCACGGTAAAAATGGAAAGAGTCAGCATGGGGAACCTTTACGACGTTTACTCGAGAGATGGGCAGCGAGCGACGCACATGAAAAGGCGGGGCATCCGCTGGATGCCCCGCCCGCTTCGTGCCGCCTGCTTACTTGCTGTTCTTCTCGACCATGTCCATGAAGCGCTTGAAGTTGTCAGCGCCGACGCGCGTCTTCACCTTCTCCCAGGCCGGGCCCATCGCGGCCTTCCACGGTCCGAGGTCGGGACGCGCGACGACGATGCCCTTGTTCGTCTCGAGGTCCTTGAGCTGCACCGCCTCGTTGTCGCGCAGCTGCTTGCGCGCGGCCTTCGCGGCGATCATCGACTCTTCCGTGACGATCTTCTGCTGCGCGGCGTTCAGCTTGTCCCAGCTCTTCTTGTTGACGACGTGCACCATCGAGCTGTACGTGTAGTTGAGGATCGACATGTACTTCTGCGTCTCGTAGAGCTTCAAGTCGTAAATTGTTCCGACCGGGTTCTCCTGGCCGTCGACGACGCCCTGCTTCATCGCCATGACGAGTTCGGCAAAAGCGATCGTCACGGCGTTGCCGCCGGCCGCTTCGACGAAGGCCTGGTAGGCGAAAGCCGGCGGCGTGCGGATCTTCATGCCCTTCAAGTCGGCTGGCGTGAGCACCGGCTTCTTCGAGTTGGTCAGCTGACGGAAGCCCCACTCCCAGTCGGAGAGGTGCACGAGGTTCTTTTTCGCCAGCTCGGGGTCGGCCCAGGCCTTGAAGTCGCCGTCGATGATCTTGTCGGCGGTCGCGTAGTCCTTGAAAGCGAACGGCGTGCTGATGACGTCGTAGAACGGCAGGTGCTTGGCGAGCTGGTCCTGGCCCGAGAGACTCATGTCGACGGCGCCGATCAGCACCTGTTCGAGGACTTCGGGGGGCGAACCGAGCGCGTTGTTGCCAAAGAGCTGGATCTTCACTTCGCCGTTGGTGCGTTTTTCAACGTTGGCCTTGAATTCCTTGGCGGCGATCCCGCAAGGATGCGTGTCCGAAGCGAAGTGACCGAGCTTGAGTTCGACCGCTGCCAGCGCGCAGGTCGTCCCCAGCGCGAGCATCATTGCAACTGCGATTTTTTTCATTTTTTCCCTCTCCTCTGATTTTCGCACTCGTCGATACGCGGGCCGCCGTGCGATCGACCCTTGCGCTGTTCATTCTTCCCGAAAACCATGACGCGATTCAATCGTGCCGCATCGCTTCGATTTAGTCTGGCAGGATACGGTTTATGCGCCTATTGTCAAGTGGCTTGACCTTGCTGCGAGCCTTCGCCCAGCGCCGGCGGCGGCTCGACTCCAGGGGCAAGGTCCTGGCCTTCGCCGTCTCGTTCAAAGAGCGCGATCGACTCGACGTGCGAAGTCTGCGGAAACATGTTGATGACGCCGGCGCCGCGCAGGCGATAGCCCTTTTGCGTGACGAGGATGGCCGCGTCGCGCGCCAGCGTCGCCGGATTGCACGAAACGTAGACGATGCGTCGCGGCGCGCTCGCGTCCACGGCCAGCGCGTTGACGAGTTCGACCGCGCCTTCGCGCGGCGGGTCGATCAGCATCTTGTCGAAGCGGCCAAGCGCAGCGAGCGATTCGGCGGTCAGCGCAAAGAGGTTGGCGGCGACGTAGGTCGCCTGCCCGCCAAGACCGTTGGCGAGCGCGTTCTCGCCGGCGCGCGCGACGAGCTCCGCGCTGCCCTCGACGCCGACGACGCTCGCGCCCGAGCGCGCGAGCGGCAGCGTGAAGTTGCCGAGGCCGCAGAACATGTCGGCGATGCGCTCGCCCGCCTGCGGATCGATCAGCGTGACGGCGCGGCGCACGAGGACGCGATTGATCGCGTGATTGACCTGGGTGAATTCGGTCGGCGAGAAGTAGTGTTCGACGTCAAAGTCGGGCAAGCGATACGAGAGCCGCGGACCGTCCTCGGGATAGAAACGATACGCCGTCGCCGGCCCCTTCGGCTGCAGGTAGAAAACGACCTGATGACGATCGGCGAAAACCCTGAGCAGCGCTTCGTCGGCGGCGTTCAAGGGCTCGAGAATGCGCAGCACCAGCGCCGTCATCGCTTCGCCGATCGCAAGCTCGATCTGCGGCATCGCCTGCGCGATCGAGAGGGCGCCGATCAGCTCGCGCAGCGGCACGAGCAGGTCCGAGACGTGCGGCGGCAGGATCTCGCACTGGCGCATGTCGGCGACGTAACTACTCTTTCTTTCGTGAAAGCCGATCAGCATCCCGCCCTTCTTCACAACCAGGCGCGCCGAGAGCCGGGCGCGCCAGCGGTAGCCCCAGGCTGCGCCGTAGATCGCAGGGTAGAGTTCTTCGGCCTTGAGCCGGCCCAAGTGCCAGAGATTGGCTTCGAGGACGCGCTGCTTGGCGGCAACCTGCGCCGCGGCGTCGAGATGCTGCATGCTGCAGCCGCCGCACACGCCAAAATGCGGGCACCTTGGCGTCACGCGGTCAGGCGAAGGCGTGACGACGCGCTCGCAGTGCGCGACTTCGAAAGTCGGTTTCTTGCGAAAAGAGACGTAGTCGACCTGCTCGCCCGGCAAGGCGCCCTCGACGAAAATCGTCTTGCCGTCGAGCCGGGTGACGCCGCGCGCTTCGTGATCGAGCGATTCGATGATTCCGGTCGGCATGCCGCTTCCCTGCAACTAAACGCGGCATTTTATCCGCTTTGGCGCGCGCCGCGATATCCCGGTCGTCAACTCCTGCCAGGCCGATTCATTTGCACGCCTCCTCGGCTGCGTGGCTCAGCCAGGCGCGCACGGCTGCGACGTTGGGCAAGCGGTAGCGCGCGCAGCTGGCGCCGGCGCCGACCTTGATCGAAAGACCGGCAGCGGCGTTGACGATGGCAAAGCCACGCTCGTCGGTGACGTCGTCGCCGATGAAGACCGGCACGCGTCCGCGAAAAGGCGCTTCGTCAAGATACGCGGAAATTGCCGTGCCCTTGTCGATGCCGGCCGGCTTGACTTCGATCACCTGCTTGCCGACGTAGATCTCGAGCCCCGGCATCGCCGCCATCAGTTCGCGCACACGCGCCTCGAGGTAGCTCGCGAGCGCCGGCGCGCGCCGGTAGTGCAGCGCCACGGCAAGCCCCTTGTCCTCGAGCAGCAGGGCAGGATCAATTGCGACGAGCTCGCGCAGCCGCGCGCTCATCGCCGCGAGGCTCTGGCCGCGCGCAGCAAGCCGCGTCGTTGCGCCGCTGGCGTCGCGGCGCTCGAGACCGTGCTGGCCGGCGATCGGCAAGTCGGGGCGGCGGATGCGCCGGTCGAGATCGGCAATGCTGCGGCCGCTGATCAACGCCGTCGCGCCGCCGCTTGCCCGGAACAGACACTCCATAAGACCCAGGAGGCGCAGGTCGAGCTGCACCTCGTCGGGCGTTTGCGCAAACTCGATCAGCGTGCCGTCGACGTCGAGCAGGAAAGCATAGGCGCTGCTCGCCGAAGGCGGCGCCAGACGATCCTGCGCGACGCGCTCGTCGGCCTCTTCGCGTTCAGGCGCGGCCACTGCGCCCTCCTTCGAGCACGCGCATGCGGCGGCGCATCGTCGCCGCGTCGATGAGCATGCGGCCGGCCCAGCGATAGACGTTGAACTCGGACACCAGGCTGCGCATCAGGCGCATGCGATCGCGCCGTTCCGGCTCGGGCATGCTGAGCGCCAGATGCAGCGCCGCTGCGCACTGGTCGGCATCGTAAGGATTGACGATCAGGGCTTCCGGCAGCTCGCGGGCGGCGCCCGTGAACTGGCTCAAGACGAGGACGCCGAGCTGGTCGTCGCGCGCCGCGACGAACTCCTTGGCGACAAGGTTCATGCCGTCGTGCAGGCTGCTCACGAAGCAGACGTCGGCAGCGCGAAAATACGTGTAGACGCGCTGTGCGTCGTGATGCTCGATCTTCAAGACGATCGGCGGAGCGCCCTTGCCCTCCCCGCCCGCGCTGGCGCCGAAACGCTCGTTGATCGCCGCGGCGAGCGCGATCACCTGGCTTTCGTGATGCTGGTATTCGTCGATTCCCGAGCGGCTCGGCGCGGCGATCTGGATGAAGGAGAAACGCCCGATCCACTGCGGATTGAGTTCCATCAGGCGCTGGACGGCGGGAAAGCGCTCGATGATCCCCTTGGTGTAGTCGAGGCGGTCGACGCCGACGCCGATCAGTGTGCCGGCCGGCAGCGCGTTGATGCGCATGACCTCGTCGCGGCAAGCGGCCGGTGGCGTGGCGACGAGTTCGGGATCCGGCGGCCAGGCGATCGAAATCGGATAGCGGTGCACGGCGGTGAGCCGCCCGGCGAGCGAGACCGTGAAGTCTTCGCGGTCGACGCGCGCTTCGATGAAGCGATCGACGGTATCGACGAAGTTGTTGCAATGAAACTGCGTGTGGAAACCGAGGATGCTGCTGCCGAGCATGCCGGTCAGGATCTCTTCGCGCCAGGGGCAGATCGCGAAGGATTCGGGGTTTGGCCAGGGAATGTGCCAGAAAGTGATCACCGTCGCCTCGGGCATTTCCTCGCGAATCATCGCCGGCAGGAGCGCGAAGTGGTAATCCTGGACGAGAATGATCGGATCCTTGGTCTTCGATTCGGCGACGACCGCCTTGGCGAACTTGCGATTGACATTGACGTAATGCGCCCAGTCGCTCGAGCGAAAGATCGGCCGAACGTGCGCGATGTGGCAGAGCGGCCACAGGCCTTCATTGGCAAAACCGGCGTAATAACCCGCCTCCTCTTCGGCGCTGAGCCAGACGCGGCGCAGGGAGTAAGCCGGCTTGCCGGGCGGCACGGCGACGCGGTCCTTCTCATCGACGGTCTCGCGGTCGGCCGACCCCCCGCCGTGCGCGATCCAGGTCCCCGAGCACGCGCGCATGATCGGCTCGAGCGCGGTGACGAGGCCGCTCGCCGGCCGCTGCACCTCGACCTGCTCGCCGCGCCGCACGTGGATGTAGGGCTCGCGGTTGGAAACGACGACGATGTCTTCGCCGCGCAGTTCGCCGTGCAGGACTGCGCGCAGGGTGTCCGGCCCCCAGATGATCTGGCTCTCGTCGCGCGAACGGTATTCGGCGTTGAGGTCCTGGATGAGCCGCTGCAAATCGCGCGCGATCGGCGTGAACTCGGGCGTTGCGATCAGCGCCCCCGGCTTGCGCACGATGCCTTCGCCGCGCAGCAGCGCGCGCGTGCCGGCGACCCAGCCGCGCCAGGAAAGCTGGGCGACGATGACGGTGATCAGCGAGACGATCGCGCCGAGTCCGGCGAACACGTAGAAAATGTAGAGGCGGGTCTCTTCGCTGCGGCGCGTCACGAAGCTCATGTCGTGCACGAGAATGAGCTGGCCCTGCGGATTGGCTGCGCTCGGCAAGGGGCGCACGGCGACGTGCAGCGGGCCCTGCGCCGTTTCGAGCAGCTGTCGCGGGCCCGACTGCCAGGCTTCGAGCGTGTCGCATTTGACCTGGACGGGCAAGGTCCGGGTCGCCTGCGGCACGCTCGCGGGCGTTGCGCAGTAGCCAACGGCGTAGAGCCTTTCGTCGCGAGCCACATTGGCGAAATAATCGCCTATCCTGGCTTTTTTGCCGGCGGCGAGCTCCTCGCGCAAAGGTTCGCCGACTGTATTGGCGATCAGCGTTGCGCGCATATCGAGGTCGCGGACGAACCACTTGAGCGTCAGGCGATCGACTTGCGGGCCGACGACGTAGGCGAGCGCGGAGAGCACGACGAGCAGGGGAAGAACGAAGCGCAGCGACAGTCTCATGAGCTTTGCTCCCTCGCAGTGAAATCGGGGATCCGGCGCCGGCGCAGCGCCCGGCGAAAAATGCTGACAAGCGCGGCGGGCCGGCACACTGGCGTACGGCGCTTTCCTGCGTTTGCCTCCGATCGATTTGCAATCTGCATTGATATCAATAGAATTGAGCGGGCTTTTCACCAAACCGACGCCACCATGAAGCCCTTTGCCACCGAAGTCCTGCGACAGTTCCGAATGTTTTTTCGCACGCCAGGCGCGCAGCTTCGCGACTTCGCCGCGCGCTGCCGAATTTCCGGCTGGAAAATCCGGCTGCTGAGCGAAGCAAGCCGTGTTCCCGGGGCGCGCAAGCCAGTTGAGTCGGCACGCGGGATCGTCGCCGGGACGTTGCCAGCCGCCCGGCAGGCGCGCGTGCGCCCGCCCGCTCAGCGCTTTATCCACGTCAGGCTCGTTTTATCGGCCTGCGCGCTCGTCGCCGCGGCAGGATGTCAGGTCGCCCCACCCCCGCCCGCGCGCCCGCCCGAAGCCGCGCCGGCCCGCGCAGCGCCGCCGCCGGCAGTGCAAGCGATGCCGGCCGAAAAACCGCCGGCGCCGGCGGCCAGCACCGCCAGTCCTCCCCGCAGCGCAAGGCCGGAGGCGGCGCCGCCGCTGAATTTTGACAACAACGTCTATTTCGACCTCGGCAAAGCCAACATCAGCGATCGTGGCTACCAGACGCTCGCCAGCCACGCCGAGCGCCTGAAAGCCGACCGCAAAATTGTCGTGACGCTGGTCGGGCATACCGACGGCGTCGGCAGCCGCGCCTTCAATCTCGCGCTCGGCGATGCGCGCGTCGAGGCCGTCGCAAAATACCTCAGATCACAGGGCGTCGCGAACAGCCAGATCCGCCGTCTTTCGCTCGGCGGCGAAACGCGGTCCGATTGCCGGTCCGAAGAATGCCGGCGCAGCTTGCGCAAGGTCGAGCTCACTTACCCGCCGCCGCCCTAGCCGCACAAGCCTCCGCTCAAGCGCCTGTTCAGGTGGCAAACTGACGCGATACGCGCCGAGCAGCGCATCGATGAGATGCGCTGCGCCGCCGCCACGGCGGCGATCGAGGTGCTCAGCCGAGGCCGAAGCCGAGCGCGACGCGGTAGGTGATGAAGGACGCCAGATAGGCGAGGCCGAAAAGATAGGCGGCCATCACCACCGGCATCGTCCAGCCGCCGGTCTCGCGCTTGACCGTCGCCAGCGTCGCCAGGCATTGCGGCGCGAAGACGAACCAGGCGAGCAGCGAGAGGCAGGTCGCGAGACTCCATTGGGCGGCAATGAGCGGCGCCAGAGCGACTTCGGTGTCCACGCCGGTCGCCGAAAGCGCGTAGACGGTGCCGAGCGCGCTCACTGCGATTTCGCGCGCGGCAAGCCCCGGGACGAGCGCGATGCTGATCTGCCAGTTGAAGCCGATCGGCTCGAAGATCACCGCGAGGCCCCGGCCGAGCATGCCGGCGAAGCTGTATTCGATCGCCGCACCCGTCGCGCCTTCGGGCGCGCCCGGGAAAGTGGCGAGGAACCACAGGCCGATCGTCAGCAGCAGAATGATTCCGCCGACGCGTTTCAGGAAGGTGGCCGCCTTCTGCCAGCAGCCGATGGCCACGTTGCGCACGCTCGGCAGGTGATAGCTCGGCAGCTCCATCATCAAGGGCCGCACTTGCCGGCCGCTCGACGTAAACCGCTTGAGCAGCCAGGCCACCGCGAGCGCGCCGACGATGCCGGCGATGTAGAGGGCGAGCAGGACGAGGCCCTGCAGTTCGAGCGCGCCCCACACCGCGCGCTGCGGAATGAAGGCGCCGATCAGGAGCGCATCGACGGGCAGCCGTGCCGAGCAGGTCATCAGGGGCGCGATCATGATCGTCACCAGGCGGTCGCGCGGGTTGGCGATCGTGCGCGCCGCCATGACGCCGGGAATCGCGCAGGCAAAACTCGACAAGAGCGGGATGAAGGAGCGGCCCGAGAGGCCGACGCCGCCCATCAGCCGGTCGAGCAGGAAGGCCGCGCGCGGCAGATAGCCCGACTCCTCGAGAACGAGGATGAAGAAGTAGAGGATGATGATCTGCGGCAGGAAGACGACGACGCCGCCGGCGCCGGCGATGATGCCGTCGACGACGAGGCTCTTCAGCCAGCCGTCGGCGAGCAGACCGCCAACCGCTTCGCTGAGCGCCGCCGTCGCGTCCTCGATCAGCGTCATCGGCACTTCGGCCCAGGCGAACACCGCCTGGAAAACGAGGAAGAGGATTAGCGCGAGCAGCAGCGGCCCGACGACCGGATGCAGGACGACGCGGTCGATGCGGTCGCTCGCCGTATGCGGAACGATGTCGTCGAGGCCGAGGCGCTGCAGGATGGCGCGGACCTCGATATGGTCCGACTCGTTCGAAGACGACGCTTCGACGACGGCCGCCGGGTTCGAACGCCATACATGCTCTTCATCGAAGAGCGAAAGCAACTCATCGACGCCTTTCTTCCTGATCGCGACGGTGCTGACGACCGGCAGCTCGAGCTCGCGCGAAAGCGCCGCGGCGTCGATGCGGATGCCGCGCTCTGCGGCGAGGTCGGCCATGTTGAGCGCGACGACGCAGGGCAGGCCGAGGCGCTTGACGGCGAGCGCGAGGCGCAGGTTGCGGCGCAGGTTGGTCGCGTCGACGACGCAGACGACGAGGTCGGGCTTCTTCTCGCCGACGGCGCGGCCGAAGAGCACGTCGCAGGTCACGCGCTCGTCGGGCGAGCGCGGATAAAGACTGTAGGCACCGGGCAGGTCGAGGACGCGCAGCGTCTTGCCGGCCGGCGTCGTCAGTTTTCCTTCCTTGCGCTCGACGGTGACGCCGGCGTAGTTGGCAACTTTCTGGCGGCTGCCGGTGAGGAGGTTGAAAATTGCCGTCTTGCCGCAGTTCGGGTTGCCGACAAGCGCGAGCAACGGGCCGCTGGCGTGCAGGTGGATGACCGCCTGATTCATGAGTGGCCCTCCGCGCATGCGTTGGCCAACGAACTGCCCACCGGCGCAGCCGCGGGGCTGACCCTGATGCACGCCGCTTCGGCGCGGCGCAAGGCGAAAGTCGATTGGCCGACGCGGACGACGAGCGGGTCGCCGCCGGGCAGGCCGCGCGCCATCAGCATGACGCGCTCGCCAGCGACAAAGCCGATTTCCTCGAGCCAGCGCGTCCATTCGGGCGCGCCCGTTGCGGGCAGCAGCTCTTCAACGTAGAAAGCGTCGCCGATCGCGGCAAGGTCGAGCGTCACCGGTGGCACTTCGGGCAGGGGCATGTCGTCGTCCATGAGGGCGGGGGAGGCGGCGAGGGAAGTCGTCAGCATCGTCATCTCGCTCGCCTTCAGAAGCGGTAAGTCGCGCCGAGCGTGGCGCTGTCGGTGGTGCTGCGCGGACTCTGGTTGTCGCGCGTGCGAATGAAGCCGAAAGCGAGATCGAGATCTTTGCCCGGGGAATAGATGGCGCCGATTTCGGCGAATTTCGCGTTGACCGTGTGGCCTGCAGCGCGAGCTGATTCGACGCCCAGATCGAGCGCGAGCTTCCACTCTTCGCAAACGTCCCAGACCGGCGCGAGCGAAAAGCGGCGCGTCGTCGCGTCGGGCTCGGCAGCCCCGTCGCGAAAGCGTTCGCGACCGATTCCGGCGTTGACGTGCAGCGCGCCGAAAGGCATTTCCTGGCTCAGGATCAGGCTGAGATTGGCCGAAGTCTTGCCGACGCCAAGGCCTGCTTCCTCGCGCCGCGGACTCACCGGGAAAACGACTTCGGGCTTGATGGCAAGACTCGTCCCGCTCTCCTTGTCGTCGAAGAAACGACATTTCGCGCCGAGCGAGGAACTCGGGACGCCGCTTGCCGTGCCGCTCTCGCCGCGCAGGCTGGCATAGCCCGAAGCGACGAAGACATCGAGGCGCTCGCCAAAACCGCGCGTATAGACGAGCGGCAAGCCGTAAAAACGCTCGAGCGCACCGCCACCGGTGCTGCGGTCGTGGTTGAAGGAAGCTTCGATCTGATTGCCGCCACTGCCTTGCGTGCCGGTATCGTCGGTGATCAGGGGTTGCAGCGCGCAGGCGTGAAAGGAAGCGAGCGCGAGGGCAAGTAAGCCGCTTTTGATCGCGGCGCGTTGAGGAGGGGGTGAGAAGATTTTCAGCATGAGGATTTTTCGAGTTCTGATGATTAGTTGTTGAGAACGGTTCGCATCTGCGGTTCGCATCTTAGTGACAAGCGCTGCCGCTGGCAAGCCATTTTTTCGCAATCTTCCGCGACGCTTTACGAGGCACCGACCCCCGCCCCAGTTCGCGAGCGAACACGGGTATACTTGAGGGCTTTTCTTGACGCAGCCGGCTGACACTCGACGATGAGTCCCCCCTCCCCCGCCACGATCGCGGTGAACGCGCATGGTGACGATGCCCTGCAAGCGACGCAGGCTGCTCCCAGCCTCAATGGCGCGATCGGCACGCTGCCGCCGGCCTGGCTCGCGCCCGTCGCCAGCGAACTTGCGGCCGACGAAACCATCCTTTCCTGGATCGAGATCGATCTTGATCGCAAGCTCAATTTTGCGCCCGGCATCGTCGCGCTGACCGATCGCCGCCTGCTCGCAAAATCAGCCGACGACGCGCACTGGCAAAGCCATCCCTTCGCCGCAGGGCTCTCGCTGTCGCGCCGCGACCACTCGGGCGTCGGCAGTCTCGAACTTTTCGGTCCCGATGGCAGGATCGATGCCTGGCGCTATACGCTCGCCACCGACGTCGCCGCCGGCCGGCTGATCGACGCTTTCGACCGTCAGCTCGCCTGTGCGCTGACCGGCAAGTTGCCGCCTGCGCCACCGCCCTCGCTCTGCCCGAAGTGCGAGACGCCGCTGCTCGCGGGCCAGGAAGAATGCCCGCTGTGCAGCAAGGCGATCCACAGCCCGCCCTCAACCTGGACGCTGTTCCGCCTGTGGCGCTTCGCGCATCCCTACCGCTGGCGCCTGCTCGCGGGCTTTCTGCTTTCGCTGGCATCGACCGCCGCGACGCTGGTGCCGCCCTACCTGACGATGCCGATGATGGACAACGTGCTGATCCCGTATCAGAACGGGCAGCCGATCGACAAGTCGCTCGTCATGCTCTATCTCGGCGGACTTTTCGGCGCGGCGGCGCTGGCATGGGTCCTCGGCTGGGCGCGAACCTATATTCTCGCGCTCGTTTCCGAACGCATCGGCGCCGACCTGAGAACGACGACTTACGAACACCTGCTCAAGCTCTCGCAGGAATACTTCGGCGGCAAGCGCACCGGCGACCTGATGGCGCGCATCGGCTCCGAGACCGA
>CAZALA010000013.1:0-40911 GCA_964485725.1 uncultured Propionivibrio sp.
GCGAACGCCAGGACGCAGCACCCGGCGACCCCTGCTTCCTGCGTTTTCGCGCGGCCGTGAAAAATGGCGCGATTCCCTTTGGCGTGCAGGGCAGCGAAAACGGGCTGGCGATCGAGGGCGGCCGCACGCTTGCTTTCGAAATGGCGGAGCGCCTCGCTGCCATCGCTTCGCCTGCTGGCGACGCGCTCGACGCTCTCTTCGTCCAGGTCGGCGGCGGCGCGCTCGCGAGCGCGCTCGCGCAGGGCTTCGCGCTTGCCCGGCAAATCGGCCTGATCGGCAAACTGCCGAGACTCTACGCGGTGCAGGCCGAAGGCTGCGCGCCGCTCGTGCGCGCCTGGCGCAAGATCGGCGCCACGGGCGATCCTGTCAGCGCCGCGCGCCAGCGCTCGGCCTGCATGTGGCCGTGGGAGAGCCCGCCCGCGAGCCTCGCGCACGGCATCCTCGACGACGAGACCTACGACTGGCTCGAGATCGTCAAGGCCTTGCAGGCGACCGGCGGCGAAACAATCGTTGCCGCCGAAGCGAGCATCGCGCGCGCGCATGCGCTCGCTTCCGAGCACACGAGCATTTGCGTTTCGGCGACCGGCAGCGCCGGCCTCGCCGGCCTGCTCTCGGCGCCCGCGCAGGGCGGCGAGCGCTGCGCCGTGATTTTCTCCGGCGTCGAGCGCTAAACCCACCCGGAAAGACATCCCGATTTCACGCGCGCCGGCTTGCACGGCACGCCGGCGCTCGCGCGTTGACGAAACAATCGTTCTATGAAACGATCCGTCCGAAACGTTTTTTTCATGTCGTTCCGGCCGACGCAGCCGCAAACACTGCACGCTGCGCAGGCTCAGCGCACAAGACCGGGTCTCGAATGTCGCGAATCAAGCCCACCATCCAGGAATCGATCATGGCGGTCTATGACCATCTGCCGCCAAGCGAGCGCAAGCTCGCCGACACGATTCTTTCCAAGCTGAACAACCTCGCGAGCTACTCGGCAACCGAGCTTGCCGCCGAAGCCGTCGTCTCCAAAGCCACCGCCGCGCGTTTCTTCCGTCGCGCCGGGTATCGCACCTTCGGGCACGCCAGGCGACAGGCGCGCGCCGAGGCGCATCTGGCTTCGCCGCTCTACGCGCTCGCCGGCGTGAGCCCGCAGCCGCCCTCGCACAACGCGCTCGCCGGCCACGTCACCGCCGACATCAGGAATCTTTCAGCGACCTTCGAACTGCCGAACAGAGAGCCGCTCGCCGCTGCCGCAAGCCTCATTGCCGCGGCGCCACGGGTCGGCGTCGTCGGCCTGCGCAACGGCCATTTCATCGCACTCTACGCGGCGAGCCTGTTCGCCCAGCTCAAGCAAGGCGTCGCATCGCTGCCCGCTTCGGCGATGACGCTCGCCGAGGATCTGGCGTCGCTGTCCGCCGGCGACGTCCTCGTCGTCATGGATTTTCGCCGCCGCGCGGCGCTCCTGCGCACCATCGTCGGCGCCGCTCGCAGCCGGGGCGTGCAACTCGTTTTCATTGCCAACCCGGGAATGTCGGCGCTGTCGCGGCCCGGCGATACGGTGATTCTCTGCCTGACCGACGGCGCCTCGATCTTCGATTCCTACGTCGCCGCGGTGAGCCTCGTGAACTACCTCGCCAGCTGCGTCGCAAAAGAACTCGGCAAGACGAGCCGCAAGCGCCTTGAAGCGATCGAAGCCCTGCACCAGACGCTTGGCGACATCACGCATTGACGCTTGCATTGATTTTTTTCGAGCCCACGATTTCATCTCTATCGACGGAAACGCCAATGACCGACAAAAAGCCTTCAGCAGCGCCGGGACCCGGAGAGACTTGCGCGCGGCTGAGCGATCGCCTCAACCGGGGCGTCGAATATGTTTGCGCGGCGATCCTCGCGGTCCTCGTGGTCGACGTCTGGGCCGGCGTTTTTGGTCGCTACGTCTTCGAACTGCCGATCACCTGGGCCGAGGAACTCGCGCGTTACCTGATGATCTGGGCGGCGCTTCTGGCGGTCTCCTGCGGGGTCGCCCGGCGCGAGCACGTCGCGGTGACCGAGGTCCTCAATCGCCTGTCAGCGGCTAACCGGCGCCGACTGTGCCTTGCCATCGACGTCCTCGCTTTCGCTTTCTTCGCTTTCATCGGCTATTTCGGCATCGGCATGACGCAGGACGGTGCGACGCAGTTCGCGTCGATTTTCGAGATGACGATGTGGATTCCGTTTGCCTCGGTGCCGGTTTCATCGGCGCTCGTTTGCGCGCAGCTCGTCCTCGTGGCGATTCGCGACTTTTCGCGCGGCGCCCCCACCGCAACGATCATGGAGGAGCTGTCATGATCTGGGTCTTGACGACGTTTTTCGTTCTCCTCGTGATCGGCGTTCCGATCGGTTACGTGCTCGGCATCTCGGGCGTTCTCGGCATGATCCAGATCGGCGGCACGGCAATGCTCGCGATGGCGCCGCAACGCTATTTCGCCGGCCTCGATCTGTTTACCTTCCTGGCGATGCCGCTCTTCATTTTCGCCGGCGAAATCATGAACCGCGCCGGCATCACGGCACGGCTCGCAGCCTTTGCCGACGCGCTCGTCGGCCACTTGCGCGGCGGCATGGCGCAGTCGTGCATGGTCTCGTCAGTGCTCTTCGCGGGAATTACCGGCGCCGCTGTCGCCGAGGCCGCGGCTTTCGGCAGCACGATGGTTCCGGCGATGACGAACAACGGCTACAAGCGGCCTTTCGCCTGCGCAGTCGTCGTCGCCGGCTCGATCATCGGGCCGACGATTCCGCCGTCCAACCTGATGGTGATCTACGGGTCGATGATGGGCGTCTCGATCGCCGGCCTGTTTGCCGCGGGCATCCTGCCTGGCCTTGTCATGGGACTTTTCTGCATGGCGGTGATTGCCGGCCTCGGCCGCCGGCTCAACCTGCCGAAAAGCGGCAATCGCCCGAGCCTTTTCGGCATCGTCAAGGCTTTCCGCGATTCGCTCTCGGCGTTGATCATGCCTTTCATCATCCTCGGCGGCATCATGAGCGGCTGGGTGACGCCGACCGAAGGCGCGGCGATCGCCGTTTTCTACGCGCTCGTCCTCGGCGTTTTCGTCTACCGCCTCGTCGGTTTCAAGGACATCGTCGAAATGCTCGTGCGCACGGCGCGCGTCACCGGCGTCGTTTTCCTGATCATCGCGGCGGCGTCGATCCTGAGCTGGTGGATGACCTTCATGAAGCTGCCGCAGATGATCACGCATCTCTTTCTCGGCGTCAGCTCCGATCCGTCGATGATCACCCTGATGATCCTCGTCCTGCTGCTCATTCTCGGCATGTTCATGGACATCAACGCGATCCTGATCGTCCTCGGCCCCATCCTCGGCGCGCTCGCGACCTCAATCGGCATGGAGCCGATCCAGGCCGGCATCATGATCGTCCTGGCGCTTAACATCGGGCTGATGACGCCGCCGGTCGGCGCCAGCCTTTTCGTCTTGAGTTCGATCACCGGCGAGCGCATCGAGCGCATCACCTCGGCGATGTGGCCGTTCATCATCGCCGAGGTTGCCGTCCTTTTCCTCGTCGCGTACTGGCCCGGCCTGACGCTCTCGGTTCCGCGCCTGCTCGGCCTGTGAAAAATTTCGCCTCTCACTTTCCCCGCGTCAAACCCCTGCCACCCCAACCGATGGAGTCCAACGCCATGCGTATGTTCAAGTCAGTCGCAGTTGCCGCCGCCCTCGCCGTCGCGATCGGCGCCATGCCGCTCGCCGCGCACGCCGAGAAAACGATCAAGCTCGCGCACCTCAACAAGAACGACCCCTTCGACAACGGCACCGGCGCGATGGCGATCGTCTTCAAGTCGCTCGTCGAGTCGGGGACGAACGGCGCGGTCAAGGTCGAGGTCTTCCCCGACGGACAGCTCGGCAAGGACAACGAAGTGATCCAGCAGGTCAAGGGCGGCGTCGTGCAGTCGTCGATCTCGAGCGTCGGCGGCATCGCCTCGATCTATCCGATGATCGGCGTCCTCGATGTGCCCTTCGCCTTCCCGAACATCGCCGCGACCTACGAGGTCCTCGACGGCCCCTTCGGCCAGATGATGGCCGCCGACATCACCAAGAAGACCGGCCTTGAAGTGCTCGGTTACGGCGACTCGGGCGGCTTCTTCGCGTTCACCAACTCGAAGCGCCCGATCAAGACGCCCGACGACATGAAGGGCCTGAAGATCCGCACGATGGGCCTCGAGTCGCACAAGACCGTCGTCTCGAGCATGGGCGGCCAGCCGGTCGCGATCAACTGGGCCGAAGTGTACACCTCGCTGCAGACCGGCGTCGCCGACGGCCAGATGAACCCGATCCCGATCGTCAAGTTCGCCAAGTTCGACGAAGTGCAAAAGTACCTGACGCTGACGAACCACCTGTTTACGCCCTACGTCTGGATCTTCAACAAGCCCTTCTTCGACGGCCTCAGCGCGCAGGAAAAAGACGTCGTCAAGGCCGCCGCGCGCTCGGCAATCGTCGCCTGCCGCGGCATCAACCGCATCATCGAGGCGTCCGACCGGGGCCTGCCGGCGCTCGCGCAGAAGATGCAGGTCTATTCGCCGACCGCCGCCGAACTCGCCAAGTTCCGCGAACTCGCGCAGCCGGCGGTGAAGGCGCAGATCGCCAAGAGCTACGGCAAGGAAGGCGAGGCGATGCTGAAGGAATTCCAGGTCGCGCTCGACAAGGCGGCCAAGCAATAAACCGGGCCGCGTACCCGGCGAACGCCGGGTACGCGGGCGGCCGCTCCGCGCCGCGGGGCACCCGCCCGCGTCGACAAATCCGCTCGTCGAGGACGAACCATGACTTCCAATCTGCGCATCAACGGCGCGCGCTTGCTTGAACGCATCGCCCGCCTCGCCGAGATCGGCGCGATCGAAGGCGGCGGCTGCGCGCGCCTCGCGCTCTCCGACGCCGACAAGGCCGGCCGCGATCTCGTCTGCGGCTGGATGCGCGAACTGGGTCTTACGCTGGCGATCGACGCCATCGGCAACGTCGTCGGCACGCGCGCCGGGCGCCGGAGCGGCGCGGCGGTGATGGCCGGTTCGCACATCGACACGGTGGCAACGGGCGGTCGCTACGACGGCAACCTCGGCGTTCTCGCCGGGCTCGAAGTGATCGCGACGCTGAACGACGCGCAGGTCGAGACCGAATACCCGCTCGCCGTCGCTTTCTTCACCAACGAGGAAGGTTCGCGTTTTGCGCCCGACATGATGGGCAGCCTGGTTTTTACCGGCGCGCTGCCGCTTGCCGAAACGCTGGCAATCCGCGGCATCGACGGCAGCACGGTCGGCGAGAACCTCGCGCGCATCGCTTACGCCGGCGAGGCGCCGCTGCCCGCGCCAAGGCCGCGCGCCTACGTCGAACTGCACATCGAGCAGGGACCGGTGCTCGACCACGAAGGCATCGAGATCGGCGTCGTCGAATCGGTGCAGGGAATCTCGTGGACCGAAATCACGATCGCGGGCACGTCGAACCACGCCGGCACGACGCCGATGGCGCTGCGCCGCGACGCCGGCTTTGCCGCGGGCGCGATCGTCGCCTTCGTTCGCGAGCTGGCGACCGAGTTTGGCGGCAATCAGGTCGCCACCGTCGGCCGCATCGAGTTTTTTCCGAACCTCGTCAATGTCGTTGCCAACCGCGCCCGCCTCACCGTCGATCTGCGCAACACCGACGAGGCAATCCTCAAGCGTGCCGAGGCAAGGCTCGCGCAGTACCTCGAGGCACTGCGCACCAGCGAGAAAGTCGAGATCGAAACGCGAACGCTCGCGCGCTTCGAGCCGGTGCTTTTCGCGCCCGAAATGATCGCGCGCGTCGAGCGCCACGCGCAGGCGCAAGGGTGCTCAACCAAACGCATGCCGAGCGGCGCCGGCCACGACGCGCAGATGCTCGCGGCAATCTGCCCGAGCGCAATGATTTTCATCCCGAGCGTCGAGGGCATCAGCCATAACGTTCGCGAGTTTTCGCATCCCCACCACATCGAACAGGGCGCCAACGTTCTGCTCGCAGTTCTCTGCGAGCTGGCCGAAGTCGCGCCGCCAGGAGCCTTGAAACCATGAGCCGCAAAATAATCGTCGGCGCCGCGCAGCTCGGCCCGATCGCCCGCAACGAAAGCCGCGCCGAAGTCGTCGCGCGCCTCATCGAACTGACTCGCGAAGCGAAGGCGCGTGGTTGCGACGTCGTCGCCTTTCCCGAGCTTGCGCTCACGACTTTCTTCCCGCGCTGGTATTTCGCGACGCAGCCCGAAGTCGATGGCTGGTTCGAAAGCGAAATGCCCGGCCGCGAGACGCAGCCTTTCTTCGATGAAGCGCGCCGCTTGGGCATCGGCTTCTACCTCGGCTACGCCGAAATCGACCGGCAAGCCGACGGCGTCCATCGCTACAACGCGTCCATTCTCGTGAACAAGAGCGGCAAGATCGTCGGCAAGTACCGCAAGGTGCATTTGCCAGGTCATCGCGAGAACGAACCCTGGCGCGCTTTCCAGCATCTCGAGAAACGCTATTTCGAGTCCGGCAATTTGGGCTTTCCGGCTTACCGCACAAGCCTTTCGGACTGCGAAGGCATTTTCGGCATGGCGCTGTGCAATGACCGGCGCTGGCCCGAAACCTTCCGCGTGCTCGGGCTGCAGGGCACCGAGATGACTTTCATCGGCTACAACACGCCGATCCATTATCCGCAGGTTCCCGAGCACGATCACCTGCAGGGCTTCCACAACCACCTCTCGTTGCAGGCGGGCGCTTACCAGAACGGCATGTGGGTCGTCGGCATCGCCAAGGCGGGCAAGGAGGAGAACTGCGACCTCCTCGGACAGAGCTGCATCATCGCGCCGACCGGCGAAATCATCGCGATGTGCTCGACGCTCGGCGATGAACTCGCGACCGCGGTCTGCGACCTCGAGCGCTGCCGCGAAATCAAGGACAACGTCTTCAATTTCGGCCTGCACCGCGAACCGGAGATGTACCGCCTGATCACCGAGACCAAGGGGGTCGTCGAGCCGCGCGGTGGCGCCTGAGGGCCGGAAGCTGCCCGGACCGGCGCGCATGCTGACGGTCAGGGCGCGTCTTGCCTATTTGCCGACGTAGAGCGACGGCAGCGTCTTCCTGAGGTCTGCAAGCTTGGGCAGATCGTGGTAGATGATGTAGGGGTTGTCGAGGTGCAGCGCGAGGTAGTTCTGGTGATAAGCCTCGGCTTCGTAGAACTTCTGCAGCGGCGCGACCTCCGTTACGATCGGGCGTGCGAACGCTTTCGCGCTCTTCAGTTGATCGATGTAGCCTGAGGCAATGCGCTTCTGCTCGTCGTTCGTGTAAAAGATCGCCGAGCGGTACTGCGTGCCGACGTCGGGCCCCTGACGATTGAGCTGGGTGGGGTCGTGCGCGACTGCAAAGAAGACTTTCAGAAGCTGTCCGTAAGTCACTTGCGCCGGATCGTAGCTGACGCGAACCGACTCGGCGTGACCGGTCCGCCCCGAACTCACGAGCTCGTATTTCGCCGTTTCGGGCGTGCCGCCGGCGTAGCCCGACGCCACGCTCGATACGCCTTTCACGTGCTTGAAAACGGCGTCGACGCCCCAGAAACAGCCGCCGGCGAAGACGGCGGTCTGTGCGCCCTGCGCCTTTTCGGCAAGGTCGGCGCGCGGATCGGGGAGCGAGGCGGCATTGGCGGCCAGCGCAAAGAGGGCGGCAAAGCCCAAGCCGGCCAAACGCTTGATCGTTGAAATCTTCATGGTCTTTTCTCCTGTCCCGCATTGACTCGCTGGCCCGACGATCGTTCCCGGCAAGGCCACCGTGCCGAACAGGCGCGCCGGGTTCAGGCGCGGTGCTTGTCGACCCAGGCGAGGAATTGCTGCAGCCAGCTTTCGACGAACTGCCGGCTCGCCGCGCCGATGCTGCCATCGGCGTCGAAGAGGCCGTCCTTGGCCTGGATGAAGGCTTCGGGCTGAGCGAGCGTCGGCATGTCGAGGTAGGCAAGGATGTTGCGAAGCTGCTGCTGCGCGATCGCCGTTCCGACGGCGCCGGGCGAAACGCCGATGACCGCCGCCGGCTTGCCTTTCCACGCGCTCTTGCCATAGGGGCGCGAAGCGTGGTCAATGGCGTTCTTGAGCACGCCGGGCAGCGAGCGATTGTATTCGGGCGTCACGAAAATGACGCCTTGTGAGGCAGCAATCTCGCTCTTCAAGCGCTGCACCGATGGCGCCGGATTGCCGTCGTCGTCCTGGTTGTAAAGCGGCAGATCGCCGATCTTGAGCTGCTTTAATAAGACTTCAGGCGGCGCCAGTCTGGCGAGCGCGTCGGCGAATTTGCGATTGAAGGAGTCGCGGCGCAGGCTGCCGACGATGACTGCGATCTCGTATTGAGGCATGAGGGTCTCCGAGGACGATGGATGGGCGAACGGGCGCGAGGCAGCCGTTTGACCCGCGATCACGACGGAGGTGCCGTACCGTTGTCTGGCGCCTTCAGACGAGTCCCGTGATGCCAAGGAGCGCGCCGGCTGCGAGCAGCCAGAGCAAATGCGTTTTCGTGCGCCAGATGATCAGCGCCGAAACCGCGGTGAGCAGCCAGAGCGATGCATCGCGCGCAAGATCGTGATGCGCGCTGGCAAGGATCCAGCCGGTCGAGATCAAAAGCGCGACGACGATCGGGCCCATGCCGGCCTTGAAGGCGCGGACCGCGCGCAGCTGCCGGTTGCGATGCGACCAGCGGGCGCTAAGGTAGGCGAGCGTCGTGCTCGGCAGCAGAATGCCCGTCATGTTGACGAGGACGCCGAGCAGCGCGGTCGGCAAGCCGCCGGCGTTCATTCCGATGTTCCATCCCATCAGCGCGACAAAAAGCACGTTGGGGCCGGGAGAAGCCTGCGCGATCGCGATCGACGCGCTGAACTGCGAGTCGGAGAGCCAGTGCTGCTGATCGACAAGATAGCGGTGCATTTCGGGCAGCGTCGTGATCGCGCCACCGACCGCCATCAGCGACAGCGTCAGATAGTGCGTGAGCAGGCTGAGCCAATCGTCCCAGTACAGCGTCAGGTCAGGCGCGCCGCTCAAGGCGCGAGCTTCCGGTAAGCGACAAGGCAGCCGACGCCGCCGAGCGCCAGCAGGATATAGACGAGCGGCCAGTGCAAAAGCGCGGCGCCGGCGAAAGTGGCGACCGAGAGCGCGATGCACAGCGGCAGGCCGAGCACGTTGCTCCTGAGCGCGCCGAAGAGCTTCATGCCGGCAGCGATGATGAGTCC
The DNA here is from genome assembly GCA_964485725.1 of uncultured Propionivibrio sp. Classification (GTDB taxonomy): domain Bacteria; phylum Pseudomonadota; class Gammaproteobacteria; order Burkholderiales; family Rhodocyclaceae; genus Propionivibrio. The sequence goes on from CAZALA010000013.1 coordinate 9,216, forward strand.
CGCGGCGACCGCGCCCATCCCGCGCAAGGCCCCGGCGACGTGCGGATGGCTGCCATATTCGACGTAGGCGGCGCCGAGGACGAGCACGAGGCAAAGCGGCAGCGTGATGAGACCGGCAAGCGATGCCATCGCCCCGGCGAGGCCGAAGTAACGCGCGCCGAGGGCGAGCGTCAGGTTCACGACGTTGGGACCGGGCATGATTTGCGCGACCGCCCATTCCTCGAGGAACTCCTCGCGCGACAGCCAGCCCTTGCGCTCAACGAGTTCGTGCTGGACGACTGCGAGGACGCCGCCGAAACCTTGCAGCGCGAGCAGGGTAAAGGCGAAAAAAAGCTCGCTGGGTGATCGCGGCTGGGGTCGCTGGCTCGTCATCCTGGTTTCGCAGACAAAGGTCCAGCGCGGATTCTACTTGAGGCGCGAGAAACGCGCTGCCCGGCGTGCAGCGGCCGTCAATACAGGCGCTCCTGCGAGTGCGCCGGTCGGCTTTGCTACTCGTCGGCTTTCTTCAGCGCGCCCTGCTCGACGACGCCCCAGCCAAGGCCGCCGGTTTTCGGCGCGAGGCCGAAACGGTCGTGCAGCGTCGTCAATCGCAACAGTTCGCTCGCGACCTGCGCCGGAAAGCCCTGCCGGTCAAAGCGAGGCGGCAACATCAGCGTTTCGAAATAGGCGTCGAGCTCGGCCGTTCCCCAAAGATCGGCAATCTTCGCAAGGATGCGCGGGAATTCGCGCTCGACCTGCGTCGGGTAAAGAGCGGCGTGCTCTCGCATCTTTTCCAGGAGTTTCGCCCTGATCGCCGGGATATCGTAATCGACCTGGTTTTCCACTTTCGTCTCCTCGGCCGGATAGTGTTGCTCATCCCCCGTAGCGCGAAAATTCGCGAAGTCTCACCGGCAAGGCTCTGCCTGCCCCGCCATTCTTTCGACGAAGATAAAGCTTATCATTAGCGCGTCTGCGGTCAAGCGCCACCGGCATGCGACAGGCCCTCTTCAAGCAAAGGAAAAAGCCATGTATAGCTTCACGGCGATCAGCGCCGCTCTCGTCCTCACTTTCTCGCTGCCCGCGGCTGCGGCAGACCCCGCGGAAATCAAAACCGCATCGGGAATCGGCATCACGACGCTCAAAGCGGGAACGGGTGCGCAACCCAAAGCCAGCGACAACGTAAAAGTCCACTATCGTGGCGTGCTCGCCAACGGCAGCGAGTTCGATAGTTCGTACGCGCGCGGACAGGCCGCGGTGTTCCCGCTCAACCGTGTCATCCCCTGCTGGACCGAAGGCGTGCAGACGATGAAGGTCGGCGGCAAAGCCAGGCTCGTTTGCCCGCCCCAGCTCGCTTACGGCGGCCGCGGCGTTCCCGGGACGATCCCGCCCGACGCGACGCTGACCTTCGAAGTCGAACTCCTCGATATCGTCAAGTAGCGGCAAGGCCAGGCGCGCGGGCAGCGTACCGCCCGGCCTTCAGCGGCAGACGAGGACCGGGATCTTCGAGTGCGTGAGCACCTTGACCGTTTCGCTGCCGAGCAGCAAGGCGCTGAGGCCGCTGCGCCCGTGCGAAGCCATGAAGATGAGGTCGCATCCGGCCTCGCTCGCCGCGGCGATGATCGCCTCGTAGACGACGTTGCTGCGCATCGTCAGCTTCCTGCATTTGACGCCGGCCTCGGCGCAAAGCCCGGCAACGAAGTCGAGGATTTCGCTGGCCTGCTTTTCGTCGGCCTCGTCAAAGGCGGAGAGCGAGGCCTGCCGAATTTCGACGCCGCCGATGTAGTGAGGCACGGTGCGCTCGGGTCTGGCATAGAAGGCGGTGATCTCAGCCCCGGTTTCCTTGGCGAATACGACTGCCCGGCGGACGGTATCCTGAGAAAAGGGAGAACCATCGGTCGGAACAAGAATGTTCTTGAACATGATGACTCCTTTCTTCGTGGGACCTGCAGCTTCACTATAGACCCTCGCGCGCGGCGATTGAAATTGACTAACCGCGCGGATCCGGAACGAAGCCTGGGGCCTCGGGGAAGGCTTGCGGCGGCCGGCGCAGGGGAGGCGTCGGGATGATGCCGCGCGCGATCAGATTGGCGCGCGAGTCGTAATAGATCGTGATCACTTCATCGGGCACATCGCTCGCCCGAAGGAATTGCGTATAGCGCGTCGGTGCGTATTCGCGCTCGCCGTGCCCGGTGCCGAGCGGCGCGCTCTTCTTCGCTTCGCCCGGCAAAGGCGACAACGATCGCCGCTCGACGCCGCTCGCATCGGCCGCGCCCGCGGCCGACTGACGCGAGCTGGCATCGGCGTCACGCTCGGCAGCGGCAATGTCGCTTTGCCGCCGGCCCAAGGCGCTTTGTGGCTGCTCGCCTGCGCGCTCGTCCTGCGCCTCGCCGCGAGGAACAGCCGGCGACGCGGCAACCGCCGGCCGTTCAGGCAGCCGCTCGCGATAGACGGCGACGCCGATCACGCCGACATTGGCCGGGCGACCTGTGCGCGCAGCATAACTGTTCGAGAGGTCGGTGAAATAGAATTGCGCGACTTCGTCGAGGCTCTTGCGCCAGCCGCTGAGGCCGTAACGCTGGCCCGTTTCGAGCACATAGCCTGACTGCAGCGGTGCGGCGCTCTGCCCGGTGAGGACATTGACGCCGTCGACCGACACCACCGTCAACAGACGCTCGCCGCCGCGGCTCCTGAGCTCGAGCGCATAGCGCTCGCCGGGCGTGCCGACGACGTAAGTGCTGCCGGCATGCCGATAGACGGGCAGCCGTTGATTGCTCGTGCGGTCGACGACGACAACATCAACGAGCCGCGCGGCGAGCGCATTCTCGGCGCAGCCAGAGAGCGCAGCCGATGCGGCAATGACGAGCAGCCAGGATGCGAAAGCCGGTTTTTTCATGAGCCTTTCCTCCGTTGTCCGCAGTTGCCGCTGCGCGTTGCAGCGACCACTGACAGGGTTGATTTGCGCCAGTGCGCAAAGCGGCAAACGGCTGAGCTCGTGAAATGGGGTTAAAAGGCCGCGTTTATTTCAGATCGTCGGGGACGATGTAATCGGGATAGAGCGCACGCAAGCGCTTAAGCACCGCCGCGGCTTCGTCGAAGCGGCCGGCAGCGCGCAGTTCGCGAATCTCGCGCAGCAGCACCTGCGGGCCTGGCGCTGGCGCCACGGCCTGCGGCGCGGCTTGGCGCTCTTCGCCCGGCGCCGCCTTGCCGCGCCGCGCCGATACGGCCGCCTCGTTTTGGGCAGCCGGCTCGGCCACGCGGGCCGAATCGCTTGCGCTCTTGTCCGCTTCACGCGACTCGGCTTCCGGCAAGGTCGCGCTGCCGGCTGCCGGGGCCGCGGGGAAAGCCACTGGCGGCGCCGGTTTGGCGGGCCGCGCCGGAGCTGGCGCTTGAGCACGCGCCTTTGCCTCCGCACTCGCGGCGCGCTCAGCCGGCGCGCCGGGCTGTCCGGACGCGCCGTCCTGCTTGGCGCCAGGCGAGCTGCCTTCGTCGCCACGGCCGGTCGTCGGCAACTGCCGCGTTTCTTCGTCGGCGACGCGCCAGGCAAGCGAAACGCCGAGCAGCGCGACCACCAGCGCGGAACCCGCGGTCAGCCAACGCCACCCGCCGGGCCGCGGACGCGCCCTGGCGCTCTCGACTTCGCGCCGTGCCGCCGCGAGAATGCGCCGGTCGAGCTCGGCGTCGGGCTCGGCGCCCTCGCCTTGCCGGTAAAGGGCGTCGATTTCGTCGGCAAGGGCCAGCTTCGCTTGGCGATCGTCGGGCTCGTGCGGCCGGCTCATTGCAAGTCTCCCAGCTGCTTGCGCAGACGCGCGTAAGCGTAGCGCAAACGACTCTTGGCGGTTTCAAAACCGGTCGCGGTCGCCTTGCCGATGTCCTCGACGCTGAGCCCGCCTTCGGCCGAGAGCAGGAAGGCTTCGCGCTGCGGCGCGGGCAAGGCTTCGACCGCTGCGCACAGGCGCCTGGCAAGCTCGGCGCGCTCGAGCCGGCGCTCGGGCTCTTCGCTTGCCGGCGCCGGGCCGTCCGGCCATTCGCACACCTCGCCCGCCTCACCCACGACTTCGACTTCGAATTCGGCAAGGCGCCCGCTGGCGCGATAGCCATCGATCAGCCGGTTATGCGCAATGCGAAAGAGCCAGGTGCGAAACTTCGCAGCGACTTCGTAATGAGTGCGTGCCCTGACCACCGACATCCAAATCTCCTGGAACATTTCATCGGCCAGCTGACGGCGCCCGCAGTGGTGCAGCAGATAACGGTAGAGTCGCGTGCGATAACGCGCGTACAGCGCCTCGAAGGCCTCGACGTCGCCGCCGCGATAGGCCAGCATCAGGGTCTCGTCGGTCGGCGACTCGTCCATGCCTTCAGTGTAAACGAGAAAACCGCCGCGTCGGGGTCGGTTGCGGCGCGAGTTCGGGCAGATAAAAAAAGCACCGCCGCGGCGGTGCTTTTCCGTAAGGCCTGCGACCGCTTAGTAGCCGGCGCCCTTGATCGACTTCAGGCCCTTGTAGAGGCCCTTGCCGGCAAGCTGCTCTTCGATGCGGATGAGCTGGTTGTACTTGCAGATGCGGTCGGTGCGCGACAGCGAACCGGTCTTGATCTGGCCGGCGCCGGTACCGACGGCGAGGTCGGCGATGAACGAGTCTTCGGTCTCGCCCGAGCGGTGCGAGGAGATCACGCCGTAACCGGCTTTTTGCGCCATCTTGATCGCGTCGAGCGTTTCGGTCACGGTGCCGATCTGGTTGACCTTGATCAGGATCGCGTTGCACGCGCCCATGTCGATGCCCTTTTTCAGGCGCGTCGGGTTGGTGACGAAGAAGTCGTCGCCGACGATCTGCACCTTCTTGCCGAGCGCCTTCGTGAACTTGACGTAGCCGTCCCAGTCGCTCTGGTCAAGCCCGTCCTCGATCGAGACGATCGGGTACTTCTTGCACCACTCGGCGTACTTGGCGATCATGTCGTCGGCATTGAAGAGCTTTTCCGGGTTCGACTTCCAGAACTTGTAGCCCTTGCGCTCGCCTTCGTCGAAGAGTTCGGACGAGGCGCAGTCGAGCGCGATGCCGATCTGCTTGCCCGGCTTGTAGCCGGCGGCGTTGATCGCCTGCATGACGACTTCAAGCGCTTCGTCGTTCGAGAGGTTGGGCGCGAAGCCGCCTTCATCGCCGACCGCGGTGACGTGCCCGCCCTTCTTGAGGATGCTCTTGAGCGCGTGGAAAATCTCGGTGATCCACTGCAAGCCTTCCGAGAAGCTCTTGGCGCCGACCGGCATGATCATGAATTCCTGGAAGTCGATCGGGTTATCGGCATGCGCGCCACCGTTGATGATGTTCGCCATCGGCGTCGGCAGAACGAACTCCTTGTTCTTGTGCAGCTTGCCGATGTACTTCCAGAGCGGCATCTTGCTCACCTGCGCGGCGGCGACGGTGATCGCCATCGAGGCGCCGAGCAGGGCGTTGGCGCCGAGCTTCGACTTGTTCTGCGTGCCGTCGAGCGCGATCATCGCTTCGTCGAGTTCGCGCTGGTTGAGCGGGTTCTTGCCTTTCAGGAACTTGGCGATCGGGCCGTTGACGGCTTCGACGGCTTTGAGCACGCCTTTGCCGAGATAGACTTTCTTGTTGCCGTCGCGCAGTTCGCAGGCTTCGAATTCGCCGGTCGATGCGCCCGAGGGAACGGCGGCGCGAGCGAGGAAACCGTTGTCGAGAACGATGTCGACTTCAACGGTCGGGTTGCCGCGCGAGTCGAGGATCTGGCGGCCGACGACCTTCGTGATCTTGACGAACTTTGGCGCAGCAGCCTTGGCAGGCGCAGCAGCTTTGCGCGCCGGCGCGGTCTTCACCGCGGCTTTCTTCGCGGCAGGCTTGGCGGCAGCGGGCTTGCTGGCGGGAACAGCTTTCTTGGGAGTTGCGGCTTTGATGACCTTGGCCATTTTGGGTTCCATTTACAGAAGTTGAAAAAACACCGGGTAACGTCGCAAAGCCGCGAGTATACAACGGAATAGCGCCAATGCCCGCGCGCCAAACAGCCGGGCGAAGCAAGCTACGCTTCGCTCGCGCTGCCGGGAGGATCGTCGCGGTCGGGGTTGACGACGCCAAAGCGCGCCGGGATGCGCGCGTAAAAAACGCGGATGCCTTGATCGCGACAAAGCTCGAGAAGGGAAGCGGCTTCCTCGTCGGTCGCGATGAACTCGACCTCGACGCCGGTGCTGCCGGCGAGCTCGAAGAACCGGCTCTCGTGCAGGTCATGGCGACGACCGAAACCACCGATCGCGCGGAAGGCCGAACCGCCGCGCACGCCCATCGCGTTGGCTTGTTCAAGCAGCCATTCCCAGAGCATGACTCCGTCATGCCGCGCCTTTTCGTCGACGTAAAACCTCAGGAATGTACCTTGCATAGCGCCTGCCTCGTCTCTCGTCAGGTGGCACGCTGGACGAAATACACCGTACCGATCCCGGCAAAGGTCATCAAGACCGATCCGGCAACATGCGCCGCAACGGCAGCGAGCGCCCACGCGACTCGCCCCTGCTGCAGCAGTTCAGTGATCTCGGCCGAAAAGGTCGAAAAAGTCGTGAGCCCGCCGCAAAACCCGGTAATGATGAAGAGCCGCCATTCCGGCGAAATGGCCGGGCAGGTTGCGAAGAAGGCGATGCCGGCGCCGACGACGTAAGCGCCGATCAGATTGGCAGTGAGCGTCCCCGGCGGGATCGTCGGGAACAGGCTGTTGAGCTTGCCGCCAAGTCCCCAGCGCAGGAGCGCGCCCAAGGCGGCGCCGAGGGTGATCGCGACGATCGATTTCCACATGGCCTTTCCCGCTTTCTCTTTTCTGCGTGCAAGGATAGCAGATGCGTCCGGGCGTGCACGCGGGTGCCCCGTGCTTTCCCACAGAAGCTGTGGATAAATCTGTGCGCACACTGTGGCGCCAGCAGACCAAACCCTGTATTACCAAAGGGGGGGCTGGGCCTGCTTAAAAAAGAGGCGGGCCCGGCATTTATCTCGCATCATGAGATGCCGACGACATCGTCTCGCAAGTGGCGGCGAAGAATCTTCCCGATGTTCGACTTCGGCAATTCGCTGCGGAACTCAACGACGCGAGGCACCTTGTACGCGGTGAGGTATTCGCGGCAATAGGCAATGACCTGCGCCTGGGTGAGCGCTGGATCCCGGCGCACGACGAAGGCCTTTACCGCCTCGCCAGAGCGCTCGTCGGGGACGCCGACCGCGGCGGCTTCAACGATTCCCGGATGCGAGGCGAGCACCTCTTCGATCTCGTTGGGATAAACGTTGAAACCCGAAACGAGGATCATGTCCTTCTTGCGATCGACGATGCGCAGGAAGCCCTTCTCGTCCATGACGGCGACGTCGCCCGTGCGCAGGAAACCGTCGGCCATGAGGACGCCCGCGGTCTCGTTCGGCTGCTTGTAGTAGCCTTTCATCACCTGCGGCCCGCGCACGCACAGCTCGCCGCGCTCACCGATCGGCACGTCGGCGCCGTTGTCGTCACGAATCACGATCTCGGTCGAGGAGACGGGCAGTCCGATCGAACCGTTATAGTGCGTGATGTTGATCGGGTTGATGCTGGCTGCCGGCGAGGTTTCAGTGAGCCCGTAAGCTTCGATCAGGGGTTTCCCGGTCACCTGCTGCCAGCGTTCGGCAACCGGCTTCTGCACCGCGGCGCCGCCGCCGAGCGCAACGCGCAGCGTGCTGAAATCGAGCGTCGAGAACTTCTTGTGATTGAGCAAGGCGTTGAACAGCGTATTGACGCCGGTAAGAACGGTAAAGGGATATTTTCCAAGCTCGGAGACGAGGTGGGGAATGTCGCGCGCATTGGGAATCAGGAGATTCGTCGCGCCGATTTTCAGAAAGAGGAAGCAGTTCGCCGTCAGGGCAAAGATATGGTAGAGCGGCAGCGCCGTGACGACGATTTCATTTTCACCGGTGACCACCGATTTCACCCAGGCATGCGCCTGCGCGACGTTGGCGATGATGTTGCGATGCGTCAGCATGGCGCCTTTGGAAACGCCGGTCGTGCCCCCCGTGTATTGCAGAAAGGCGATCTCTTCGGGACCGACATCGACGCTCTGGAAGTGCGCCATTTCCGACTGCGCCATGGCGTTCTTGAAACTCACCGCGCGCGCCAGGTGCCAGGCAGGCACGAGCCTCTTGACGTGCCTGACGACGAGATTGGCGAGCGTTCCCTTGATGCCGCCGAGCATGTCGCCGATGCGCGCGACGACGACGTTCTTCACCGGCGTGCTGGCCACGACGCGCTCGAGCACATGCGCGAAATTCTCCAGGATGACGATCGTCTGCGCGCCCGAATCGACAAGCTGGTGCTCGAGCTCGCGGCTCGTGTACAGCGGATTGCAATTGACCACCGTGTAGCCGCCGCGCAAGGCGCCGAGCAGGCAGACGGGATATTGCAGGACGTTCGGCATCATGATCGCGACGCGCTCGCCGCGCGGCAGCCGCAGAACGCTTTGCAGATAAGCGGCAAAGTCGCGCGACAGCGTATCGAGCTCACTGTAGGTGATCGTGGCGCCGAGACAGACATAGGCGACACGGTCGCCAAAGCGCTCGACGCTTCTTTCGAACATTTCCGCGAGCGAGCGGAATTCGTTCACGTCGATCTCGGCCGGAACGCCTTCCTCGTAGCTCTGCAACCAGATTTTGTCCATCATGTGCCCCGCAAAATATCAGCATTGGATGTTATTCGATCCGCGCGCTTTGCGAAAGTTGAAGACTCGCGTCGATCAGCCCACCTCGACGAGCACCGCATCGGCAAAAACCAGCGCGCCGCGCACCGGCCGACCGGGAAAGATCGCACTCACCGCTGCGCAATAGTCGCGCAGCTGGCGCTCGTAATCGGCAAGCCGGGCGCTGTCCCGGCCCGAGCTCTTGTAGTCGAGCACCCAGACCGCTTCCTCGAATTCGACGAGCCGGTCGATGCGTCGCAAAAGGCCGTCCGCGCTCGCGACTTCGACCTCGTTCCAGGCGCGGCGATGCTGCGCCGGGTCGAAGAAGCGCTGCAGCACCGTGGCCGCGAGCAGGCGCTCGGCGACCGGCAGAACCTGGCGGTATTCGGCCTCGTCGAATCCGCCGGGCAGACAGAGGCCAGCCTCGTCGCGCTTGCCGACGGCAAGGCCCGGGGCGCGAGAGTGAGGCCCCGTGGCGCGCTCGAGCAAGGCGTGCAACAGGATGCCGAAGCGCTCGCCGGCGTCGGCGGCGGGGCGCCGTTCGCCGATCGCCGGCAGCGGGCTTTCCGCGCTCGCCGGCTTGGCGTTTGCGGCAGCGCTTGCGCCAGCGTCGTCCGCTGCCGCGACCGGCAGCGCGTCGCCGTAGGCAAGAGAGGCGCCGAGCCGCCCGAGCGCCGCCTCGAGCAAACGATACGGCGTCAGCCTGCCGGCAGCGGCAGGGGCGTCGACGCTGCCACGCCCGGCTGCCTTGGCGCTCTCGATCCCGCTTGCGATAAAGACCTGCTTGGCGCGCGTCAGCGCCACGTAAAGGAGGTTCAATTCCTCCCGCCGCGCCGCCGCCGCTTCGGCCTCGAAGATGGCCTGGCGCGCCGTGCCGCGTTCTTCCTTGCGGGCGAAGAAAGAGAAGTGTCGCGGCGCCGGCGCTGCCGGCGGCCAATCGACGAGAATATCCCAGGGGTCCTGCGAGCGCGGTGCGCTGTTCGCGCCGATCAGCCAGACAATCGGCGCTTCCAGCCCCTTGGCCGAATGAATCGTGAGCAGACGAACGCGCCCGTCGTCGGCGTGCAGGGTCTCGATTTCGCCTTCGTCAGGCGCATCGTTCGCCTCGGCAACGGCAAGATCGCGCAGCTCGTCGATGAAACGCGGCAGGCTCGGATAGCGTCCGCCGTCGACGTCGAGGGCGAGCAGCAGCAGCGCGCGCAGGTTGGCCTCGACGCTCGCGGCCATGGGCTCCGGGACGGCGAGGCGGTAGCGCTCCGATGCTTCCCCCTCGTGATAGATGCGATCGATGAGATCGTGCGCCGGCAAGCGCTCCGCCGCGCGCAGCCAGTCGTCGAGCAGGCGTTCGGCGCGCTCGAGTCTTGCCGAGGCGCTGCGCCCGGCGACGAGCGCCTGCAGGCGCTGCCACCACGAAGCCTCGTCGCGGCCGGCGAGCGCGAGAAGATCGTCGTCGGTGCACGCGAAGAGCGGAGAGCGCAAGGCTTGCGCGAGCTTGAGATCGTCGACGGGGCTGACGAGAAACTCGAGCAGTGCGTTGATGTCGCGGACTTCGAGCGCCGAGAGCAGGCCGCCGCGCGAAGCGACGTCGAAAGGGATGTCGGCGGCGGCGAGCGCGCGCTCGTAGATTGCAAGCTGCGTGCGCGTGCGCGAGAGAACGAGGATATCGCCGTAGCGCGCGGGTCGCTGCCGGCGTTCGCCGCCGGCCATGCGCTCTTCGATCAGCCAGGCCTCACCCTCCTCACCCTCCCCGCCTTCCTCGCCGCTTGCCTGGCGCTCGCGCCGGCGCCCGACGATCTGAAGAATCTTCTGCGCGAGCGTTTGCGCTTCCAGCGAGAGCCGCTCGTCCTCGCTCTCGTCGTCGGCTTCACTCAAGGGATCGCGCAGGCGCAGGCGAGGCGGCATTTCGAGCGCCGGCGCGCGCGCAGCGAGCGGCATCAGCTCGACGCGTCCGGGCAGGTCGCGCGCGAGCGAGCTTTGCCGGCGAAACGGCAGGAACTCGGGAAGGCCCGAAAAGAGCGCGTTGACGACATCGACGATGGCCGGCGCGTTGCGGAAGGTTTCGTCGCGCACGCAATAGACCGCGCCGTATTCGCGCACGAGAAAATCGGCCGCGACGGTAAAGAGCCGGGGCTCGGCGCGACGGAAGCGATAGATCGACTGCTTCGGGTCGCCGACGATGAAGACGCCCGGGCGGCTCGCATCGCTGTAGGCGGCAAGCCAGGCGGTGAGGATCTGCCACTGCAGCGGATTGGTGTCCTGGAACTCGTCGACGAGGACCTCGCGATAGCGCGCGTCGAGCCGCGCCTGCACGAAGCCGGCGCTCGATTCGTTGCGCAGAAGCTCGAGGACTTTCCACTCGGCGTCGGCAAAGTCGAACTGCCGGCGCGCTTTCTTGAAGGCCTCGACGTGCGTGAGGAAGGCTGCGAAAACGGCACAGGCGTCACGGTTGAAAGCGAGGATGCGCTCTTCGAGCTGGCGTTCAAGACAGGCCAGAACGCGCTCGCCGAGGCGTGCGTGCAGGTCGAGAAAACGCGCCGCGCCTGCGCTGCCGAAGCGTTTGGTGAGCGTCGGCCCGGCGCTGCGCTGGCGCAGGCCCTTGTCCTTGGTGAGCAAGACGGCGCACAGCCGCGCAAAGCAAGCCGCGCGATCGCTCTCGGCGAGCGCCAGAGCAAGTTCGTCGCGCAGCGCGAGATCGCTCGCGAGCGGGCTTTGTCCGAGGCAGTCGAGGTAGGCGGCAAATTCGGCCGACATCGCCCCCTGCAAAGCGGCGCCGGCCGCCTCGGCTCTTTCGCTCCCGGCGCCAGCGTCTCGTCCTTCTGCGCCGGCAAAAAATTCGCCAAGCGCCTGCCCGCTTGCGCCTTCGCTGCCCTCACCTGCCCCCCCGCCAAACAATTCGGCGAGCGCGGCGACGACGGCGCTCGCCCCTGCGCCGCCGCAGCCTCTGCCGAAAGCGAGCCACTCGCTGCGCCGCGCCAGCGCGCGGCGAATCAGGCGGCGCGTGGCCTCGAGGCCGGCGTCGTCGACGAGTCGAACGAAAGCTTCGGTCGCCGGACTTGACGGCGCTTTTTGCAGAGCGAGCGCGAACGACTGCCAGAGCTCGGCGAACAGGCGCGAATCGACTTCGACGAGCCTCGCGCCGGCGACCTTGTCGGCAAGCGGCGCGGCCTCGACGAGCTGCAGGAACCAGCCGTGGAAGGTCGTCACCGCGAGCGGCGGCTGCGCGCGCAGGACGCGCTCATAGAGGCCGCGCGCGCGCCTCACCACCTCGTCGTTTTCGGCGATGCCGCGCTCGGCGAGAAAAACGCTCAGGGCGCTCGCGTCGGCGGTCGCGAGCAACTGCAGCCAGAGCACGACGCGCTCTTCAATTTCGCGCGCCGCCTTGCGCGTGAAGGTGATCGCGAGGATCTCGCCGGGGGCGAGCCCGGCGATCAGCAGGCGAACGATGCGCGAAGCGAGGAGCCAGGTCTTGCCGCTGCCGGCGCAGGCTTCGACGACGGCGCTCTGCGCCGGGTCGATCGCCTCGAGAATCGACGCTGCCGCGAGTCCTGCCCGTTCGCCGCTGTCGCCCGCTGCAAGGCTGCGCTCAGACATGATCCCTCCGGCACAGCCCGCGCATCGCGCACCATTTGCACACGGACGCGACGCCGTGCGCCGGCAGCGCGGCGCCGCTGTGCATGGCCGTGAAGGCGGCGCGCAGACGTTCGCCTTGCGCCTGCGCCTGATCGGCGAGCGAGCTCGCCCCGGCGCCGCTTGCCTCGCTGGCGATGGCGAGCACGCGCTCGTCATCAAGCGCGACGTAGGCGGCCTCTTCGGCGTCGCCGTGCAGCAGCGCGTAAGAAGGCAACTGGATGTCGTCGCGCAGGCGCTCGCCGATGAGCTTGGCCGACTGCGTCTTGTAGTCGAGCAGCGCCTGCTGGCCAGCGTCGGCATTTTCGCTGGCGAGCCGGCGATCGATGCGGTCGATGCGGCCGTAGAACTCGATCTCGCCGCCGTTGGCAAGTTCAAGCCGGCGCTCGAACCTCGCCTCGGCGCGCAGCCAGCGCCAGCCCTCGGCTTCGCGGGCGCGTTGCCAGTCGAGATAGGCGGCCAGCCGCTTCTGCCAGCGCAAGCGCCAGCCGGTGGCGAGAAAATTATCGGCGATGGCGGGCGCAAAAACCTCGTCGCTGCAGCGCACGAGCTCGGCGAGGGCAAACTCGTGCGAGAGCGAGAGGATCAGCGCGTGGCGCTCGTGGAAGCGCTCGAGCACGCGGTGCACGAGCGCGCCGTAATCGCTCTTGTCCATTTCCTCGGCCACTTCGTCAATCTCTCCGAGACCGAGCACCTGGCTTGCGAAAAAGCGGTAAGGGCAGGCGACGAGGCTCGCATACGCGCTCACCGAGACGCGCTGCGGCAAGTGCCCGGGCGGAACGACGGGCGCGGCGCGTTGCGTGCGCAAAGGCGCCGTCGCCGGATCGGCGCGAGCCGGCGCGCGCGCGGACAGCGGCAAGGCTTGCAGGTCCTCGTTCCAGGCCAGCGCATGCAGCGTCGACAAGAGCGCGAGGTCGGGCGCGAGCAGATTGGCTTCGCCGTCGATTTTCGCTTGCCAGGTGACGACGACGCGCGGGAGTCCGGCGAGCAGCAGCTCGAGGTCGTGGCGAAGCTCGCGCTCGCCGTCTTCGCGCGTCTTCAGCCCGAGCTCGCGGCGCACCGCCGAGTTGAAAAAGGCGCCGCCGCTCGCCGGCGCAAGCTCTCGCGCGTCGCCGCCGATCAGGATGGCGGCTTCGAACGGGCGCAGGCGGACGGCCTTGAGCGAAGTCAGGACAATGCTGCTCGCGATGCTGCCATCGCGAAAGGTCGCGGCCTCGAACTCGCGGTTGAGCCAGTCGCGCCAGGAAGCGAACGAGAACAGGGGCGGATTGGGCACGCCGTCGAGCTCGGCGCGCCGCGCCTCGATCAGGTCGAGGATGACGCGCCCGGCGGCATCGCTCTCGAGCGCCTGGCTCGCGCCGAGGCTTGCGAGCGCCTGCTGCAGCCGCGCGAGCCAACGCGCCAGCGGCGCCGCCGGCGAGCGCAGCGCGCCCACCGCCGCTTCGACGCGATCGATCAGCGCAAGCCCCTGCGCAAGCGTCGCCGGATCGCAGTCGGCCGCCGAGAAAGCGCTCCGGATGCGCGTCAGCCCCGCTTTCACCGACGCTGCGCGCAAGGCCGACTCGATCGCAAAGACGGCGCTTTTGCGCTCGCCGTCTTTGCCCTCTTCGCCGTCGGCAAAGACAAAAGGAGATTTGCACAGGTCCACGAAGTCGCGGTAATAGGCGCCGCTCTCGATCGTCTCGAGCAGCGCGTCGATGGCCGCCGCGGCGCGCGAAGTCGAGAGCGTCCACCCGGTCTCGTCGCTGACGAGCACCTGTTCGCGTTCGAGCAGCGCCCGTATCCGCCGCGCGCTCAGGCGGTCCTGCGCGATGAGGACGATCCGGCGCAGGCCGGCGGCGAGCCACTGCCCGACCTGCGCGACCGCCGCTTGCGCTTCCTGCTCGCGACCGTCGGCCGCGACAAGTTGCAGGCGGCCGGCCAGGGGGCTTTGCGGCAATTGCCGCGCAAGTTTGCCGGCGCGCTCGATCAGCGGCGCGAGTTCCGACGATGCGGACGTGGCGGACGTGGCGGACGTGGCGAACGACCCGGACGACGCCGGCAGTTCCGGCCACGCCGCGGCGAGCGTCGCGAGCAGCGGCGAAGCCTCGGGCGCGGCCGCACCCGCCGCGCGTGCGAGCGGATGACAGACGGCAACGCTTTGTGCCTCAGCAAAAGCGCGCAGGAATTCGATCTCGGCCGGCATCAGCGCTGCCTGCGGCGCAGCGGGAAGGACGACGATCAAGTCAACGGCTGGCGCTTTGCGCAAAACGGCCGCAAGGCGCATGCGATAAACCGCTGCGGCGTCGAGCGCGCCGCTCGCAGAGAGCGCGCGCCACAGTTCATGGACGACGCGCGCCTCGAAAGCAAGCGGCGTCGAGGCGCGCAAGCCATAGGCGTGCTCCATCTGCAGCGCGAGCGCGCCTTCGTCGGCCGGAAGCGCCAGCGCGGCCTCGCTCAACTCGTCGAAGAGCTGCGCGATTTCAGCGGCGATCCCCCACAGCGCCGTCTCGTCGAACCAGCCGCGGCGGCGCAAGGCTTCGTGCAGGAGGACGAGGCGCTGGCTGTCCGGGGCCGCATCGGCGATCTCACTGCCGGCTGCGCTTTCTATCCACTCCCGCAGCGTAGCGAAGTGCGGCAGGAGCAACGGCCGCGAGGCCGCGCGCATGAGCGCGGCGCGCAGGTCGGCGGCAAGCGCCAGCGCGGGGACGAGGATGACGATCGACGAGAGGTCGCCGGCGTCGATCTCCCGGGCATGGCGAAGGCAGATTTCCCGCGCCAGCCCGTCGAGAAAGCCCTCGCCGGCCGGCAAAACAGTCGCCGGCAAGGCCTCGGCGTCGTGCGCCACTCTAGCGCTCGAGCAGATCGCCCTTGCCCGGCTTGCCGTTCCACTCCTCGGCGTCGGCGGGCGGCTCGCGCCGCTCGATGATCACCGGCCAGACTTTCGAGAGTTCGGCGTTGAGCGCGATGAACTGCCGCTGATGATCGGGGACGTCGTCTTCGGCAAAGATCGCTTCGGCCGGACATTCGGCGACGCACAGCGTGCAGTCGATGCACTCGTCGGGATCGATCGCGAGAAAGTTGGGGCCTTCGTGGAAACAGTCGACGGGGCAGACGTCAACGCAGTCGGTGAATTTGCACTTGATGCAGTTCTCGGTAACGACGTAAGCCATTGTGCGCTTCGCTTCGTTAAGGTCATGGGGGAAAAACTATAGCGCATTTGCTTCGCCGCAGGGCCTTGACCCTGCCTGCGTCAGGGCCTTCTGCCGGGTTGTTCGGGCCGGCGGTGCCGGCTTGCCGGCTTGCCTCGGCAATCAATGCGCGTGATTGCCCAGTTTCATGACGCTCGCGAGGGCATCGGCGGCCGCACCAGCGACCCGAGGGGCGGGGCGAAGGAAGTGGAAATGACCTTTTCCGGCTTGCTGTTGTCGACGCCCCGTCGGGTCGCGGGCAAAGCGGCTCAGGCCTTCGGCCAGCCGCCGCTCGCTTCCCACTTCGTGCTTTTTTCGCTAGCATAGCTGCATCCAGCCGGTCTTGAATCCCCCGCGTTTACCGCAGTCCTGACCCACCCGACCATCCTTTTCCATCGGAAATCCGAGAGAGGCTTAAAACTCATGAGCGAACATATCCATTACGTGACCGACGACAGCTTTGACGCCGAGGTTCTGCAGGCGCAGCAGCCGGTACTCGTCGATTACTGGGCCGAATGGTGCGGGCCCTGCAAGACCATCGCGCCGATCCTCGACGAAATCGCCGCGCAGTACGCCGGGCGCCTGAAAGTAGCCAAGCTCAACATCGACGACAATCAGGCGACGACGGCCAACTACGGCGTGCGTGGCATCCCGACGCTGATGCTGTTCAAGAACGGCAATATCGAGGGAACGCAGGTCGGCGCGGTCTCCAAGTCCAAGCTGGCCGCATTCATTGACAGCCACCTCTAAACGCTATACCCTCCGTCTGAAAGTTTGCAGAAGCGGCGCCTGAAGACAACAAAACCCGCTCCAGACTTTCAGACGAAATGCCTTGACGGTTTCGTAAAAAAACATCCCGGCAGCACCCCATTCTTCGCCACAAGCGTTTCACCACGCCGGCGCACGCAGTTCTTCCATTCACGTCCCCTCCCTCATGCATCTATCCGAACTCAAAGCGCACCACGTAAGCCAGTTGCTCGACATGGCCGTCACCAACGACATCGAGGGCGCCAACCGGCTACGCAAGCATGAACTCATTTTTTCGCTGCTGAAAAACCAGGCGCGAAAAGGCGAAACGATTTTCGGCGACGGCACGCTCGAGACGCTGCCTGACGGCTTCGGCTTCCTGCGCTCGCCGGACACGTCCTACCTCGCGAGCACCGACGACATCTATGTCAGCCCGAGCCAGATTCGCCGCTTCAACCTGCACACCGGCGACACGATCGAGGGCGAGATCCGCACGCCAAAAGACGGCGAACGCTATTTCGCGCTCGTCAAGGTCGACAAGATCAACGGCGAATCGCCGGAAGCGTCGAAGAACAAGATTCTCTTTGAAAACCTGACGCCGCTGCATCCGGAAACGCACCTCAAGCTCGAGCGCGACATCCGCGGCGAGGAAAACATCACGAGCCGCATCGTCGATATCATCGCGCCGATCGGAAAAGGCCAGCGCGGCCTGCTCGTCTCGAGCCCGAAGAGCGGCAAGACGGTGATGATGCAGCATATCGCGCACGCGATCACCGCCAACCATCCCGACGTCACGCTGATCGTTCTGCTCATCGACGAGCGCCCCGAGGAAGTGACCGAAATGACGCGCTCGGTGCGCGGCGAAGTCGTCGCCTCGACCTTCGACGAACCGGCCACGCGCCACGTGCAGGTCGCCGAAATGGTCATCGAGAAAGCCAAGCGCCTCGTCGAGCACAAGCGCGACGTCGTCATCCGGCTCGACTCGATCACGCGTCTCGCGCGCGCCTACAACACCGTGCAGCCGGCTTCTGGCAAGGTGCTCACCGGCGGCGTCGATGCCAACGCGCTGCAGAAGCCGAAGCGCTTCTTCGGCGCGGCGCGCAATATCGAGGAAGGCGGCTCGCTGACGATCATCGCGACCGCGCTGATCGACACCGGCAGCCGCATGGACGACGTCATCTACGAAGAATTCAAGGGCACCGGCAACATGGAAATCCACCTCGACCGGCGCATGGCCGAGAAGCGCGTTTATCCTGCGATCAACGTCAATCGCTCGGGGACGCGCCGCGAGGAACTGCTGCTGATGCCCGACGTCCTGCAGAAGATGTGGGTCTTGAGAAAGCTTCTCTACAACATGGACGACCTCGAAGCGATGGAATTCCTGCTCGACAAGATCAAGGCGACCAAGAACAACGCCGAGTTCTTCGATTCGATGCGTCGCTAAGAGCAAGGTCAAAGTCCACCGTAAAGGCGCAAAGAAGAACAACAAGGTCACGCAAAGGAAATCGCGAGACCTGCTTTGCTTCTTTGCTCTTCTTTGCTCTTCTTTGCTCTTCTTTGCTCTTCTTTGCTCTTCTTTGCTCGTCTTTGCGTTTCCTTTGCGCCTTCGCGTCTTTGCGGTGGACGTTAAAGACTGCGTTTGCAAATTGCCATAAAGAAGCGGATAATCCCGCGTTCGCCGGAGTCGGCCACCGAGGTGACGTCGTTGTCTCGAGCCGGCTAGATCTGACTTACAGGAATTTCTCGACATGAAGTCCAATATCCACCCCGATTACCAAGAAGTCGAAGTCACCTGCTCGTGTGGCAGCGTGTTCAAGACGCAATCGACGATGAAGAAACCGCTGCACATCGAAGTGTGCTCGGCCTGCCATCCGTTCTATACCGGCAAGCAGAAGATCATCGACACCGCCGGTCGCGTCGAGAAATTCAACCGCAAGTACGGAACCAAAACGAAGTCCGCCTAAAGACTTTCGAGTTCATGCGGACTCCGCGCAAAGGCAGCCGCAAGGCTGCCTTTTTTGTGGGCGGCGCAGCCGCAAGGCTGCCTTTTTTGTGTTGGGGGCAGCCGCAAGATGCTTTTTTCTGACACGAAACTGCTGACAAGACGGTGATGACAACGGCCGCCCGACCTTCGTCGCTGAAAGGCATCTCGCTGCCGCCGAGCGGCTGGGTGCTGGCGGTGCTGCTCGCCGTCTACATCTTCGTCGGCCTCATCGGCCACGATCCGTGGAAGCACGACGACGCGATCACGATCGGCGTCGCTTACGATATCGCCACGAAGGGCAACTGGCTCGTTACCCATCTTGCCGGGCGACCGTATCCTGACGCGCCGCTCTACTACTGGGTCGCGGCGATCATGAGCGAGCTTTTTTCCTGGCTGCTGCCGCTGCACGACGCGGCCCGACTCGCCAGCGGGCTGTTTACGCTGCTCGCGCTCGAGTTCATTCTCCTCGCGGCGCGCGAACTGCACGGCCGCGACCACGCCGCAGCGGCGCCCTTGCTGCTCGCCGGCAGCATCGGCTTCCTTTTCCACGCGCACGAAGCGCAGCCGATGCTGGCTGCGCTCACCGCGCACACCGCGGCTTACTGGGCGCTGACGCTGCGTCTGCGCCGACCCCGCTATGCCGCCGGGGTCTTTGCCGGCGCCCTTGTCATGGCCTTCCTCGCGAACGGACTGCTGCCGCTGCTGACGCTGCTGCCGATCACGATCGCCGCCATGTGGCTGACGGGCGACGCCGCGAAGAACGCCGTCTTTCTCGTCGCCTCGGCGGCGCTCGCCGCCCTGCTCTGCGCCTTGTGGCTGCTGCCGCTGCAAAGCGCCGCGCCGCAGTTTTTCGCCGCTTTCCTGCAGGCCGAAATCGCTTCGCTGACGAAGGGCGTCTCGCCGTTTGCCAATACGCTGCGTTACCTCAATATTCTGCTCTGGTACGCGTGGCCCGCCCTGCCGCTTGCCGCGTGGGCGCTCTGGGCAAAGCGCCGGGCGCTCGCGAGCGCGCCGCTGGCGCTGCCGACGACTTCGTTTCTCGCCGTTTTGCTGATGCTTGGTGCCAGCATCGACCTGCGCAGCGCGGCAGCGCTGCTGCTCCTGCCGCCGCTCGTCCTGCTCGCCGTCCCTGGCGTTGCCTCCTTGCGGCGCGGCGCAGCGAATGCCTTCGACTGGTTCGGCATGATGACCTTCACGCTGTTTGCGATCGTCGTCTGGATCGTCTGGGGCGCGATGGTTTTCGGCTGGCCCGAACGCCTCGCGCGCCAGGCGGTGCGGCTGCAACCGGGCTTTGTCGGGGAATTCTCGCTGATCGCCTGCCTGTTCGCCGCGCTGGCGACCGCAACCTGGATCTGGCTGATCATTACGAGCCCGCGCTCGCCGATGCGCGGCCTCATGCACTGGATGGCGGGGCTGACGCTGTTCTGGCTGCTGATCGCGACGCTCTGGATGCCCTGGATCGATTACGGCAAGAGCTATCGTGCCGTTTCGGCTTCCCTCGTGAAAGCCTTGCCGGCGAAAGTCGACTGTATCGCCAACGCCAACCTCGCCGACGCGGTTCTCGCCTCCTTCGACTACTTCGACGGCACGCGGACGATTCCGCTCGCCAGCGCCGCGGCCAAGCGCTGCTCATGGCTGCTCCTCTACGGAACGCCGCGTGACCCGGCGGCGCTCAGCGCGGCCGGCTGGCGGCCGGTATGGCAGGCGAACCGGCCGTCCGACCGCCGCGAGAGCGACCGTTTTCACCTCTATCGGCGGACGGCGAAAAACTCGGCGCCGCTCTCGGCCGTCGACATCGTCGCCGCCGAGCCGTCGACGACCCAGCCGCAAGCCAGCCGATAGAACCAGCCACCAGACTCAAGGAAACACTTGGTGGAACCTGGTGTCTTGGTGGCTTGGCGGTTTGCCTCGTATTTTCTTCCTAGAGCTTGATGAAGTGCTCGCGGTAGTACTTCATCTCGGCAATCGATTCGCGAATGTCGGCAAGCGCCGTATGGTCCGATTGCTTGACGAAGCCTTTGGCCACTTCCGGTTTCCAGCGCCGGCAAAGCTCCTTGAGCGTGCTCACGTCGAGGTTGCGGTAGTGAAACCAGGCCTCGAGCTGCGGCATGTAGCGGGCCATGAAGCGGCGGTCCTGGCCGATCGAGTTGCCGCACATCGGGCTCGCCTCTTTCGGGCAGTAGGCCTGGACAAAAGCGAGCGCGGCTGCTTCGACGGCCGCCTCGTCAAGGCTCGAGGCTTTCACTTTCGCGATGAGTCCGGTGCGTGCATGCGTCTTCTGATTCCACTCGTCCATCGCAGCCAGCTGGGCATCGGATTGATGGACGACCCAGGCCGGCGATTCGGCGATCGTGTTGAGATCGCTGTCGGTGACGATCATCGCAAGCTCGATGATGCGTTCGCGTTCGGGATCAAGTCCGGTCATTTCCATGTCCAGCCATACGAGATGGTTCGGGTCTTGTGCCATATAATCTGTCCAGCTTCCTAAACCCGATATTCTGTCACAGTTGATGATCAATAAATTTTCCCTCCTCTTCCTCTGCGCGCTCGCGCTGATGGTCGCGCTGCGTTTGTGGTTGTCGTCGCGCCAGATCGCGCACGTGCGCGCGCACCGCGAAAGCGTTCCTGAGCAGTTTGCCGGTCGCATCGAGCTTTCCGCGCATCAGAAGGCCGCCGATTACAGCGTCGCGAGGACGCGCTTTGGCATGCTCTCGCTCATCGTCGAAGTCGCGATTCTGCTCGCTTTCACTTTCGGCGGCGGTTTGCAGGCGCTCGATGCATTCTGGGCGACGCGGGTGTCGGGCCTCGCTTACGGCGTCGCCATGGTTTTTTCCGTGACGCTGATTTCCGGGCTCGTCGATCTGCCGCTCTCGCTCTATACGCAGTTCGTCATCGAGGAGCGCTTTGGCTTCAACCGCATGACCATGAAGCTTTTCTTCGTCGACCTCGCCAAGCAGGCGCTGCTCGGTGCCGCGATCGGTACGCCGGTCCTGCTCGCCGTGCTTTGGCTGATGGAAGGCATGGGGCAATTCTGGTGGCTTTACGCGTGGATCTTCTGGTGCGCCTTCAACCTCCTCATCATGTTGATCTACCCGACGTGGATCGCGCCCCTCTTCAACAAGTTCTCGCCGCTCGAAGACGCGACGCTCAAGACGCGTATCGAAGCGCTGCTCGCGCGCTGCGGCTTCGCCACTTCCGGCCTCTTCGTGATGGACGGCTCGAAGCGCTCGAACCACGGCAACGCCTACTTCACGGGCTTCGGCAAGACGAAGCGCATCGTCTTCTTCGACACGCTCCTGAGCCGCCTTTTGCCGGTCGAAGTCGAGGCGGTGCTCGCGCACGAGCTCGGCCACTTCAAGCATCGCCACATCATCAAACGGCTGCTTCTGATCTTCGCGGTCTCGCTGGCGCTGCTCGCAGGACTCGGTCAACTCATGGGCAGCGCCTGGTTCTTCAATGGCCTCGGCGTGAGTTCGCAGAACACGACGCTGGCGCTGATCCTCTTCTTCATGGTGGCGCCGGTCTTCACCTTCCTGTTCACGCCGCTGATGAGCGGGCTCTCGCGCCGCCACGAGTTCGAGGCCGATGCCTACGCCATTGCCCACGCCTCGGGTGACGACCTCGTGCGGGCGCTCGTGAAGCTGTACGAAGACAATGCGACGACGCTCACGCCCGATCCTGTGCACTCGCTCTTCTACGACAGCCATCCGCCGGCGGCGCTGCGCATCGCACATATCGCACGCATCGCAGGCAGCGCACGCAGCGCCCGGATGTCGCAGGCGGCAGCTACCGATTGCAGCCCTTGAAGCTTGCCGGGACGATCGTTGCAGCGCACGGACGGCAGTATCGCGTCGAGCTTGCCGGCGCCGGCGAGGAAAGCCTGCTGTGTTTTCCGCGCGGCAAGAAAAGCGAGCTTGCCTGCGGCGATCACGTCGTCATCGAACGCAGCGGCGACGGCCAGGGCGTCATTGCCGAGGTCGCGCCGCGCAGCACGCTGCTCTACCGCTCCAACCTCTACAAGCAGAAACTGATCGCCGCCAACGTCACGCAAATCGTCGTCGTCGTCGCGACCGAACCCTCGTTTTCGGACGAACTCGTCAGCCGCTGCATCGTCGCCGCCGAAAGCCAGGATTTGCAGGTGCTGATCGTCCTCAACAAGGCCGACCTCAGCGACAGGCTCGCCGCCGCCAGCGCGGCGCTCGCGCCGTTTGCCGCGCTTGCTTACCCGGTCGTCGAGATCTGCGCGCGCGCGAATGCCGAAGCGCTGCGGCCTTACCTTGCAGGTCAGACGAGCGTGCTCGTCGGGCAATCGGGGATGGGCAAGTCGACGGTGATCAATGCGCTCGTCGCCGGCGCCAGCGCGCGGACGCGCGAGATTTCTTCAGCGCTCGATTCGGGAAAGCACACGACGACGCACGCCACGCTTTACCGGCTCGACGCCGCCTCGTCGCTGATCGATTCGCCCGGCTTGCAGGAGTTCGGCCTGCACCACCTCGGGCCCGCGTCGATCGCCAATGGCTTTCGCGAATTGCGCCCGCTCATCGGCCAGTGTCGCTTCCGCAACTGCCGCCACGACAAGGAACCCGACTGCGCGATTCGCGCCGCCGCCGATGCCGGCGGCATCGCGCCCCGCCGCTATGCGGTGTATCGCGCGCTCTGTGCCGATACCACCGTCGGTTGAACGAGCGCAATAAAACAAGCGCATAGCGCCGCGTTTCCGATCTTAGGCCAAGCCAGGTTCAAGGCGAGCGCTTCGCCGCCCGCGGATTGTCCATGACGCTGACGCAGCGCTGCAGCGTTGCCGCCTGCTCGGCGGGCGACTTGCCGACCATTTCGCAGTTTTGTCCCTCGGGTTTCGGCCTTCCCTGCTTCTTCGGCGGCGCCACCGCTGGCGTCGTGGCAGCGGCAACGGCAGGCGCGGCAGCGGCTGGCGCTTGCGCTCCCTCGGCTTTTTTTGCCTTCTCACGTTCGCTCGAACGCGCGATCGAATAGTCCCTGAGCGCGTAGATCTGGCGCGAGAGTGTAGCGATCTCGTCTTTCATTTCATCGAGCGCGAGGCTCTTTTCGGCAAGTTGCGTCCGGTCCGCGAGAAGCTCAGCCTGCAGCGCCGCCGTTTGCCGGTAGAAAAGGATGCCGCCGCCGATGCTGACGGCAAGAAGAATCCCGATCGTCATTGAAAGCGCAACGACGAGGGTGATCTCTCGCTTCATCACGGGGGCTGCTTCCGGACTTTGCGGATCTTCGCTTTCTTCTTTCACGGTCTCGTCCTTCGGCTTCGCGGCCGTTCCCGCGCGGCATCGCGTTTCGCGTTAAGTTATCCTAAAGGTAAAGCTTTAGCAATGCCGATGAAGACATTGAAAAAGCGCAGCTTTCGGGCGCCTCACGCGGTATGGACCGAGCTCGCGCGCACCGGACCGGGCGCAAACCATCATGCGGCAGCCCGCACTTTCGCACGCCGCTGTTATGCACAGGGACGAGGTCGTGCTATTCTCGGCGCGTTTCTGACCGCCTCCAAAAACAGATTCGCGATGAATAAGACTCTTCAGAATCCCCCGACGCTCCCCGCCGACAGTCCGGGTCAGACCGCCCGCACCTTGCTCAAGACGCTGCAGGAGAGCTTTCCGGTCTTTCGCGATTATTCGCCGCTGGCGATCGGCATCGACAAGGAGTTGCTCGCGAAGCTGCCGGAAATCGACCGCAAGGTCCTGCGCATCGCGCTCGGCATGCACTCGCATTCGCTGCGCTATCTCAAGACGATGGAAAAGGCGACGCATCGGCTGCATCTCGATGGCAGCGTCGGCGATGAGATAGCACCGGCGCATCGCGCCCACGCGACTGAAACGCTGCGCGAACGCTTCCGCAAGGACGCCGAGCGCCGCAAGGCGCTGCGCGATGCCGAAGCGAAGGCAGCGCGCGAACTGCGCGCGCAAGCCGAAGCCGCTGCGCAGGAAAATCTGCGCACGCAAAAACTCGGTCAGCTGATGGAAAAGTTCGGCAGGAAATAGCTCCCTGCGGTGCAATGCGGTAAGCGGTGCAATACGCATTCGCTATTGCACCCTATAACCGGTCTCCGAAGAAGGGGGCATGGGTGCACGAAGGGCATCGCGCCGTCAGCTGTCGTATTTCCGGTGGCGAAGTGCTTGAAGAGCGCCGAAAGCGGTGCAATACTGCAGCCGCTTCACGGTGAGGATCATCCTCACGCTGCCTTCACGCGGCCCTGGGCCGTGCGAAGTCCAATGCTCCGGGCATTGGCGTTGCACACGTTACGTGCCTTGGAAGAAGCCGTCCGACCGCCAGGTCCGATGGCGAAAGCGATGAGCTTCGCCCAGCACTGCTGGTCGTACGCGTCGTGATGAGGGGCCTGCTGTCGAGAGACCGCGGGCCCTTTTCTTTGCGCGAAATGATGCGCGAAAAGCAGCCCCAGACCCCGGCGACAAGCGTCCCTTCGGCATCCCTCCCGAATGCCCGTCGCTGAAGTTCGTCCTGTGCAAACAGGGCATGACGCCGCACGGCGCACGCCGTGCAAAAAAGTCAAACCTTTGCGCCGCAACAGCGCACGGGTTTTCTCAGAAGCGCCTTCCCGGTCAGGGAAGGATATTCCAAACAGGAGAAGTGAAAATGTACACATTCTTTTTGATTGTGAACACTTTTTTTGCTGCCATAGGCTTGGTGGGCGCGGGCTTCAATGCGCTCAAATGTGCCACGGAAAATGTGCGGCAGGGTTGCCACCGGAAGGAGGCGTTCCATGCTGGCGCCACGCACACTGCTGTCGGCATCGCAGACAAAATGATGGAAGAGGTGTTTTTGTCGGATCCGGAAGGGCGCATCGCTGCTCTTCGACTGACGCCCGACGCCCGCCACCTCAGGTGGCTCACTGACGATGCGCTGGAGTCGGCCAGAAGCGTCTGCTCCGGCGCGCTCTGCGACGAGATCCAATCGGAGCAGCAATCCCGAAAGCGTGTCCGGGCGATGACGGACGATGATCTCGCAAAGCTGTTGGAAGAGTCCTGCGCGCGCGACATCAGTGATCGCTGCGATACGGGTTTGCGCGAGGAGAACCGGCGGACTGTCCTCACAGGGTTTCAGCTGAAGGAGAGGCCCCCTGATTCCACTCACAGGTACGCAATTTCCGACCTCGGTCACGCCATGGCAGGGCAGTTGCTGGCGTGGGATCGCGAGGGACGCATAGCAGGTTTGCAAGCGACACCCGACGGGCGCCATCTTGCGTGGCTCACTGATGATGCGCTTGATGCGGCAAGAAGCGTCTGCACCGCTGCGGTCTGCGACCTGATCCAAGCGGAGCAAGAAGCCCGCAAGCGCGTCCGCGCGCTGACGACGGTGGACCTTGAGAAGCAACTGAAAGCGCTCTGCGCAGGCGGCGACGGTCGTGTCTGCGAAGCGGGCGTGCGCGAGCTGCATCGGCGGGAAGTCGTTGTGAAACCGCCGAGTTGATCGGCGCGTCGCTATTGCACTCTGTATCCTGGCTCCGAAAATGGGGGCATGGGGCGCACGAAGGGCATGGCGCCGTCATCGGTTGTATTTACGGTGGCGAAGTGCTTGAAGAGCCGTGGAAGCGGTGCAATACTGCAACCGCTTCACGGTGAGGATCATCCTCACGCTGCCTTCACGCGGCCCTGGGCCGTGCGAAGTCCAATGCTCCGGGCATTGGCGTTGCACACGTTACGTGCCTTGGAAGAAGCCGTCCGACCGCCAGGTCCGATGGCGAAAGCGATGAGCTTCGCCCAGCACTGCTGGTCGTACGCGTCGTGATGAGGGGCCTGCTGTCGAGAGACCGCGGGCCCTTTTCTTTGCGCGAAATGATGCGCGAAAAGCAGCCCCAGACCCCGGCGACAAGCGTCCCTTCGGCATCCCTCCCGAATGCCCGTCGCTGAAGTTCGTCCTGTGCAAACAGGGCATGACGCCGCACGGCGCACGCCGTGCAAAAAAGTCAAACCTTTGCGCCGCAACAGCGCACGGGTTTTCTCAGAAGCGCCTTCCCGGCCAGGGAGGGAATATCCCATATAGGAGAAGCAAAATTGAAGAGATCCGTGATGGCATTGACAATCGTCGTTCTCGTGGCCTTCGGTACTCTTGTCGCGGAGCGGCAGCTGTTCCACCGGAAGGAGGCAGGACCTGCAGAAGCCCCTCTCCCCACATCGTTCTTGTTTGTCAAACTCGTGGACTACATGGTCCATGAGGTGTTTTCGGCGGATCCGGAAGGGCGCATCGCCGGTCTTCAATTGACACCCGACGGGCGCCATGTCAGGTGGCTCACCGATGATGCGCTGAGTTCGGCCAGAAGCGTCTGCTCCGGTCGGCTCTGCGACCGCATCAAATCGGAACAGAATTGGCGAAAGCGCGTCCGCGCCATGACTCACCGAGAACTGGCGAAGCTGCTGGAGCAGTCCTGCGCGGGGGACATCGGTGTTCGCTGCGAAACCGGTCTGCGCGAGCAGAATCGGCGCAAAGCGCTCGGCAAGTCGTTATCGGAGGGAGGGGCGCCCACTGCTTCCAGGTCTGCGTACCCCATTCCCACCCTCAGTGTGGCCATGGCCGCGGAGTTGATCGCCTCGCATCCGGAGGGCCGCATAGCAGGTTTGCAATTTTCACCCGACGGGCGCCATCTTACGTGGCTCACTGATGATGCGCTCGATGCGGGAAGAAAGGTCTGTACCGATGCGGTCTGCAAACAGATCCAATTGGAGCAGGAAGCCCGCGACCAGGTCCGCTCGCTTGCGACCGAGGACCTCGAGAAGCAACTGCAAGCGGCCTGCGCAGGGGCAAGCAGTCGTCTCTGCGATGCGGGCCTGCGCGAGCTGCATCGGCGGGAAGTTGCTGCGAAATTCAGGAGATGACCGGCTGAGAACGCCTGCGGCTCTTAGCCTGGATTCGAGAAGTGAAGCGAATTCAAACGGCATCACGCCGTTTGAATTCCTTCGCTCAACGCGCGGCCCGCGGTTCGCAAGAACCGCGGGCTTTTTCGTTTGCGCGACCGGTGCAATACGCTTCACGATGCACGGATCGGTGCAATGCGCTTCGCTATGCACGGACCGTGCAATACGCTGCGCTATTGCACCCTATGTTCTCTCCCCGACCACGAGCTATAGGGCGCAATAACCGAAGGGCATTGCGCCGTCCGCGACTTATTGCAGGGACGCGCTGGCCCTATCCGGCAGATGCAGCACCGGCTGCTGGCCGACGAGCCAGTCGCCGGCAAGGCGCCACTTGTGCTCGCCGTCCTCGATCGCGACGCGCCAGCGCCCTGCGGGGACGCTGGCGAGCGTCCCTGAGTACGCTCCCGGGCCGTCGGCCTTGAGGGCGACCGTCTGGTCGAATCCGGCGCGCGTCGGGTGCTGGATGCGCAAGCTCAGCGTCGCCGGCAGGGCGACGCCCGCGTTGGCGCGCAGGAGCACGCGCAGCTTTGCCGCCGCAGCCTTGCCAGCCTGCATTTCGCTTTGCATTAGCTCGGCCTGCACGCCGAGCGCGAGCGCGTTTTTTTCGCGCGCCGTCGTCTTGTTGACGCTCATTCCCTGCACGTAATAATCGTCGTCGACGAGCCCGTCGTTGCTGACCACCGCAAGATAAACGGTGACCGCCCCGGCCAGGATCACGATGAAGGGCCCTGCCATCAGGATCCACGGCCAGGCGTGGCGATACCAGGGGCGAGTCTGCCGGCCGGGTGTCATGGCAGGAAGAAAGTCGCTTTCTCGCGCACCGCGACCTTGCCGATGTCGAGGTCGCGGATCTCGAAATAGACGGGGTTCGCGCCCTTTTTGCCGGCCCCTTCCTTGACGCTTGCGGAGAGTTGCAGGCTCTTCGACGAGACCGCGGGGACCTCGACCACGGTCTCGCCGACGATCGCGATCTCGGGCAGGCCGCCGATCTCGATCGCATAGCGATGCGGCGCCTCATCGATATTCATGATGCGCAGCGTGAACACGTTCTCGATGCGCTCGTCCTCGGCTTCGCGATAAAGCGCCGAGCGGTCGCGCAGAATATCGACCTTGAGCGGCACGCGCGTCGCGAGGCTCCAGCTCGTCGCGGCGACGATGACGACGAGCACCGAGGCATAGAGAAGGATGCGCGGCCGCAGCAGCTGGCGCAGGACGTTCGGCGTCGGCAGGCGCTGCGCCAGCGCGTTTTCGGTCGAATAGCGGATCAGCCCGCGCGGCAGGCCGACCTTGTCCATGACGACATCGCAGACGTCGATGCACGCCGCGCAGGCGATGCATTCAAGCTGCAGGCCGTGGCGGATGTCGATTCCGGTCGGGCAGACCTGGACGCACAGGCTGCAGTCGATGCAGTCGCCCTGCGCCGAAAGATCGGCGCCTTTGCGGCGCGGCGCGCGCGGCTCGCCGCGCTGGGGGTCGTAGCTGACGATCAGCGTATCGGGATCGAACATCACGCCCTGGAAGCGCGCATAGGGGCACATGTGCTTGCACACCTGCTCGCGCATGAAGCCGGCCATCAGGTAAAGAAAACCGGCGTAGAAGGCGATCCAGAAAAGCTCCCAGCCACCGAGCGCCGGGAAGGCGGCGGCAAGCTCGCGGATCGGCGTGAAATAGCCGACAAAGGTAAAACCCGTCCACAGGGCGATGGCGAGCCAACACGCATGTTTGGCGATCTTCAGGCGCAGCTTCTTCGCCGACAGCGGCTGCGCGTCGAGCTTCATGCGCGCTGGCCGATCGCCCTCGATCCGGCGTTCGATCCACATGAAGATTTCGGTATAGACCGTCTGCGGGCAGGCGTAGCCGCAGAAGAGGCGCCCCCCGACCGCGGTCACGAGAAACAGCGCATACGCCGAAATGACGAGCAGGACGGCAAGATAGATCGCGTCCTGCGGCCAGAAAACCATGCCGAAAATATAGAACTTGCGCTCGACGAGGTGGAACAGCACCGACTGTCGGTCGCCCCAGTCGAGCCAGCAGAGGCCGTAGAAGAGCGCCTGCGTGAGAAACACCATGATCCAGCGCCAGCGGTCGAAAACGCCCTTGACGCTGCGCGCGTAAACGGTCTTGTGCTTCTCGTACAAGCCGTCGGTGTTGATGACGATCGGTTTCTTCGGCAACGAGACAGATTTATTCATTGCACCAAAAATCCACCGCAAAGACGCAAAGGGGCAAAGATAACGCAAAGGGGAAACCCGCGTTCTCGATTTTCTTTGCGAATTCTTTGCAACTTTGCGCCTTTGCGATGAAGGGTTTCATCTAATGGCTATTTCTTCGCGCCATCGGCGCTCAGGCTGTAAACGTAAGCCGCGAGCACGCGGATCTTCGCTTCGCCGAGGAAATCCTTCCACGCCGGCATCTGGTTCATTCGTCCCTGCTTGATCGTCTCGACGATCTTCGCCTCCGAGCTGCCGTAGAGCCAGATCTTGTCGGTGAGGTTGGGCGCGCCGACCGCGATCATTCCCTTGCCGTCCTGGCCGTGGCAGGCGAAGCAAATGCTGTCGTACCTCGCCTTGCCTTTTGCTGCAAGCCCGGCGTTGTGCGCAAGCCCCGAGAACGAACGCACGTAGTTGGCAATTTCCCGGGCGCCCGCCTCGCCGCCGACCGCCTCGGCATTGCCGCCGAAGGGCGGCATCGCGCCGGTGCGGCCGTTGGTGATCGTCTCGATGATCTGCTCGGCTTCGCCACCCCACAGCCAGTCGCGGTCGGTGAGGTTGGGGAAGCCCTGGTCGCGCGAGCCCTGCGCCGTCGCGCCATGGCATTGCACGCAATACGTCTGGTACAGCCGGCCGCCCATGTCGACCGCGTCCTTGTCGGCGGCGATCGCTTTCACGTCCATCTTGAGATACTTGTCGAAGAGCGGCTTGACGCGCGCCTCGACGGTTTCGACTTCAAGCTGGTGTTCGCCCGCCGAGGTCCAGCCAAGCAGGCCCTTGAAGCGGCCGAGCGCCGGATAAAGCGCGACATAGACGAGCGCGAAAACAACGGTCGCGTAGAAGAGCCACATCCACCAGCGCGGCAGCGGGTTGTTGTACTCCTCGAGCGTCTCGTCCCAGACGTGACCCGTCGTGTCGGTCGTCTGTCCATGCCCCGGGTGATGGATGCTCTGCGAGAAGAGAAAGATGCCGCAGGCCAATACGCTGCCCAGAACGATCAGGATGACGTACCAGTTCCAGAACTCGTTGACGAAATCACTCATGGCTGTTTTCCTGTTTCTTCGCGAGTGGAATAGTTGGAATAGCCGCCGGCTACAGGATCCGGGTCCCCGTCCTCGGTAAACGGAAGCTGGGCGGCTTCGGCAAAGCGCGCCTTGTTGCTCTTGACGCCGTAGGCCCAGACGATGATCCCGAGGAAGGTCAGGAAGGAGATGACGGTCACGAGCGAGCGCAGATCATTGATGTCCATGGCTGTTCACGCGGTCAGCGCGCCCCCTTCAGTTCGGCGCCGAGGCCCTGCAGATAGGCGACGAGGACGTCAAGTTCGCTCTTGCCCTTGAGCTTCTCGGCGGCGCCGTCGATCTCGGCGTCGCTATAGGGAACGCCGACGCGGCGCAGCGCGCGCATCTTGCCCGCGACGCCGTCAGCGTCGGCCGGCTTGTCGGCAAGCCAGCCGAAGGCCGGCATGTTCGACTCGGGAACGACGTCGCGCGGGTTGATCAGGTGGGCGCGCTGCCATTCGTCGGAGTAACGGCCGCCGACGCGATGCAGGTCGGGCCCGGTGCGCTTCGACCCCCACTGGAAAGGATGGTCGTAGACGAATTCGCCGGCGACCGAATAGTGCCCGTAGCGCTCGGTCTCGGCGCGGAAAGGCCGGATCATCTGCGAGTGGCAGAGGTAACAGCCCTCGCGGATATAGATGTCGCGTCCGGCGAGGCGTACCGGGTCGTAGGGTTTGAGGCCCTCAACCGGCGTCGTCGTCGATTTCTGGAAAAACAGCGGAACGATCTCGAGCAGTCCGCCGACGCTGACGACGAGCACGGTGAGGACGACGAGCAGGCCGACATTGCGTTCGATGCGATCGTGAGTGAGCTTCATGGTCGCTTCTCCCTTAAGCGTGTTGGCCGGCGGCAACGAGGACCGGCGCGTCTTCGCTGACGCCGCCAAGAATCGTTTTCGCCATGTTGTAGGCCATGATCAGCATGCCGACGAGGAAGAGCAGCCCGCCGAGGAAACGGATTCCCCAGAAGGGATACGAGACCTTGACCGACTCGACGAAGCTGTAGGCGAGCGTGCCGTCCGCATTGACCGTGCGCCACATCAGCCCCTGCATGACGCCGGCGATCCACATCGACGCGATGTAGAGGACGATGCCGACCGTCGACACCCAGAAGTGCACGGTGATGAGCTTGACGCTGTGCATCTCGAGCTTGCCGAAGAGGCGCGGCAAGAGGTAGTAGATCGAGCCGATCGAGATCATCGCCACCCAGCCGAGCGCGCCCGAGTGCACGTGGCCGATCGTCCAGTCCGTGTAGTGCGAAAGCGCGTTGACGGTCTTGATCGACATCATCGGTCCTTCGAAGGTCGACATGCCGTAGAACGAGAGCGAGGTGATCAGGAATTTG
>CAZALA010000014.1:0-39210 GCA_964485725.1 uncultured Propionivibrio sp.
TCGATCGCCGACCAGGCGCGCACGATCCGCATCCCGGTGCACATGATCGAGACGATCAACAAGATGAACCGCATCTCGCGGCAGATCCTGCAGGAAACCGGCCTCGAAGCCGATCCGGCGACGCTCGCCAAGAAAATGGAGATGCCCGAAGAGAAGATCCGCAAAATCCTCAAGATCAGCAAGGAGCCGATCTCGATGGAAACGCCGATCGGCGACGACGACGACAGCCACCTCGGCGATTTCATCGAGGATTCGGCGACGCTCGCGCCGACCGACGCCGCGCTCTTCTCGAGTCTGCGCTTCATCACCAAGGATGTCCTCGACACGCTGACGCCGCGCGAAGCGAAAGTGTTGCGCATGCGTTTTGGCATTGAAATGAACACCGACCACACGCTCGAGGAAGTCGGCAAGCAGTTCGACGTCACGCGCGAGCGCATCCGCCAGATCGAAGCCAAGGCGCTGCGCAAGCTGCGTCACCCCTCGCGCTCGGATAAACTGCGAAGCTTCCTCGACAACGGCAACAGCTGACCGTTGGCCTCACCGTCATCGGGCCTGTAGCTCAGTTGGTTAGAGCAGAGGACTCATAATCCTTTGGTCCACGGTTCAAGTCCGTGCGGGCCCACCATCCACGAACGGCCCACGAGAAATCGTGGGCCGTCTTCTTTTCCGATGCAAGCCTGATAGGACGCTGGCCCGTTAGTTACGCTTTTGTCGTGGCGAGCATATCGCGGGCTCAATTCCTTGGCTGATCCCCTAATTTACGGAGTGTCATTGTCTACTAATGTACTTATAAATTAGTAGACAATTGGCGTTTACGCTCTATACTAATTACTACTAATCACTTGTTAAATTAGTAAACCCGATGAAGCTTCCAGAAAGCCCCCCAGACCTGGGCCAAATCTTACAGCGGCTGGACCCGAGCGATCTGCCGAAGATCTTTCAGAATGCTTCGCCTCTGCCAGCGGGGCGCTACCTGCATTGGGACGAACTTCGCCACCGGGATCCACCTGAAGGCCTCACTCACGATATGTGGTGGGCCACCGTCATGGTTGGCCGTATTCCTCTCCTGCAGGAGCTCGCACTCCGCGATAAGCATGGCCAGCCGTTCAAATTTGCCACGCCATCCCCTGTACTGATCGATCTGCACCATATTGACCGGGATGCCGCTGGCCAGATCCATACGCCTGCGGGCGCACCGATTCAGGAGGACCCCAACAGGTACCTTTTAAGTTCGCTGATCGAAGAAGCGATTACGTCGAGCCAACTCGAGGGGGCCGCGACCACCCGCAAAGTCGCCGCGGCAATGCTGCGCGAGGGCAGAAAACCGCGCGATCATGGCGAGACGATGATCTTCAACAATTATCGAGCGATGGAGCACCTGCGATCGATCAAGCGACAACCGATTACGACAGATCTGATTCTCGATCTGCATCGCATATTGACGGAGGCAACGCTCGATGATCCGGCCGATGCGGGACGATTCCGGAGAAGCGACGACGTGCGAGTCGTCGATAACAGAGACGCCACCATTCTTCATCAGCCCCCCGCGCACACGGAACTGCCCGAACGGATGGAACGGTTGTGCGCGTTCGCCAACGCTGACGAAACCTCGCTGCCGTTCGTTCATCCCGTCCTGCGTGCGATTCTGCTGCACTTCATGATCGGCTATGACCATCCTTTCGCGGATGGCAACGGCCGCACGGCGCGCGCGCTGTACTACTGGTCGATGGCGCGCAGCGGCTACTGGTTGATGGAATACACGTCAATCAGCCATATTTTGCGGAGAGCGCCAGCCAGGTATATGCGCGCTTACCTGCACACCGAAACGGATCAGAACGACACCACCTACTTCCTCCTGCACCAGCTCTCCACGATCCGCAAGGCGATCGACGCCCTGCATGAATACCTGGCACGAAAGACCGGCGAACAAAAGGAAACGGAAAGGCTGCTCGCCGGTTCGCCGAAGCTGCGCGCGCGATTCAATCATCGCCAGGTTGCTTTGATCACGCACGCCTTGAAAGGCACCGGTGAAGGCTACCGCGTCGATGCGCATCAACGCTCGCACGGCGTCGTGTATCAGACGGCCCGCAACGATCTGCTTGACTTGGAATCGCTCGGCCTGCTGGAACGACAGAAGCAGGGCAACGCCTATGTCTTCTTTGCGCCGGCAGACCTGCGCGAGCGCCTGAGAAGGCACTCGGAGTAGATAAGGCTGGGCATTGGCTTGTAATGACGAAGCATGGCGGAGTCAGCTTCCATTGCCAACGGCGCTCAGCGGGTGCCAAGTGCGATCGAGCGGTTCGCCGCTCTCCGGTCGGACGAGGAACGCCGCTCGAGTGGCTTGGACGTCGCCGATCCCGGCTTGGCATTCAGCAGGGCGCAATAGAGCAAGGGACGGCCAAAGGCCATGAGGCCGCTTAGAACCAAGAGCGGCGGAGAATGCGTCCATAGCGCCACGAGCAACACCAGCAGTGTCAGCAAGGCCGACAGGACGGGGTTTGCCGCGACGTAAAGGGCAAGCCGGGTGGCAGTCGTCGATTTCATGTTTGCTTCCTTTCGCGAACGTGGTGGCGTCAACGTGAAATGATTTTTCACGTAACGAAACAAAGCCTACCGGCATGTGAGGGTCAAGTGTGTTGTCCTATTTTCCCTGTTGCGTAACGAGGTGTACCGCAGCGGAACTTTTCGTCGCGCGAGGCTGACGTCTTGAATCCTGGTAATTCGAGCGGCGATTATGGGCTGCATTCGCCGGTGCCAAGCGTGCCGGCCGGCCTGTTCGGGCTAGCCGGCGCGGCCGGCCGGCATGCGCTTGGGCAGCAACGGTTAGGGGTGGAGCGGCCCGCTCGCCACGTAGATACCGTAGTGCAGGTGCGGCGGCGTGCCGCGGGCGTTGCCGGTGCGGCCGACATAACCGAGGATTTCGCCGGCCGCAACGACCTGCCCGGCGTGGATACCGGCAAAGCGCTGCAGGTGGGCGTAGTAGTGGCGCTGACCGCCCGGGCCGAGCGTCCACACGACATTGCCGCCGAGCCGGTTGCTGCCGACCCTGGCGACGAGTCCGGTCGTCGTCGAGCGCACTGGCGTTCCTTCCGGGACGAAGATGTCGATGCCCTCGTGCCGCCGCCCGCCCGAGCGCGGCGCCTGCCAGGAGTCGTGGATCGCCATGGCGTGACTTCTGTCGACGGGCAAGGGCAGCAAAATCGGCGGCGGGCGCGAGACGAGCCGCGCGGTGAATATGGCGATGCGCACCGGCGGCTCGACGATTGCGAGCAGCGCGGTGAACGCCATGGCGAGCAAGAGCCAGCGGGTAAATCGTTTCATTGCGGCATTCGACTCTCCCGGCGGCGCGGCGTTGCGCTCTTTGTCCCGGGCGGGCACTCCTGATTGCCGGCAATCAAGTTCGTATGCGAGGTTCGAGAGTCGGCTTGCCATCCATCGCGAGACGGCTCAGCGTCGCGTCGATTCTCGGCAAAAAGATTGTCGAAGATTCTTACAGCCGGATGGCCTTTGAACTCTTAAGGCCTTGACTTGTTGGATAAAGTTATCCGGGGTGTGTTTCTTGCTCGACAGAATAGCCACACTACAAACAGGGGGAAAACATGGGCAAAAAACTTGCGCTGGCGGTGCTTGCTTGTTGTTCCATCGGGCTTGCACAGGCGGCGACCACAACCTATGGCTTTACTGGACATCTGGGCACGTCGAACATCTCGGAATATCTTCCTGCGGGGCAAGGCTTCTCCGGATATATCAGCATCGATTCGACCATTCCCGATGCAAACGCGGCCGTTGATGTGGGCCTTTATCAAACGCCACCGACAATTTCGCTGACCCTGGCCGGGGGCTATACCGTCTCCACTATTGGCTCGAGCGGGGTCGGAAACATGTTGGTATGGGACTATCCTGCTGGAGGCGGGATGGACTACTTCCGGGCAGAAAGCAGCGCAACGGGAGCGAGTCTTTCCTTCGTCCTGCCAAACGTGACTGAAGTGTATGCGCCGCGTAGTTTCCTGATGGCTCTCGGCAACAGCGACGGGACGGCTTTTTCCAGCGATGCCTTGCCCATTTCGGCATTGAGCCTGGCACAGTTCGATAATGTGCCAAACAGCTTTATAGAGATTAAGTTCGAGATGACGAGTCCCTACGGGTACACCTATCCCTATCTATTCGGAATTTTTGACAGCATTACGCTCCAAAACTCAGTGCCCGAGCCCGGTGGCCTCGCTCTCCTCGGATTGGCCCTGGCCGGCCTGGCGGCGTTTCGTGGCCGGAAAAAATTGCCGGCCTGAGCGCTTTTGAGCTTCGGGAGACCCCGCTTTGGCGGGGTCTTGTGCCTTGGGGTCTGTCATTGCCAGGGATGAGCGAGCCACTTTTCCAGCAAGGTCGCGAAGCCGCCGCTCTGAATCGACTGATGCAGCCACTGATCGACAAAGGTCTTCCAGATGAGGTCGCGCGGCAAGAGGTAGGCTTTTTCGGAGAAATCGAAGGGCTTGTCGGCGTGCAGCGCACACAGCTGGGGCTTTAGCTTCTGCTGCAGACGCGTTTCGATGGCGTCGGTGATCATCAGGTCGGCTTTGCCCGCGACGATCTGATCGAAGATGGTGATGTTGTCGGGATAGACGGTGATCGCAGCGTTCTTGATGTTGGCGCGCGCGAAACGTTCGTTGGTGCCGCCGGGATTGACGATCAGGCGCACGCCCGGCTGGTCGATCTGGCTGAGCGTCTGGAAGCGCTCCTGATTCTCGCAGCGCGTGATCGGCGTCTTGCCATCCCTGAGGTAGGGAATCGAGTACAGCGCTTTCTTCTGCCGCTCAATGCTGATTGACACGCCGCTCATCGCGAGATCGAAACGATCCGCCTCGAGATCCTTCATGAGCGTCGGCCAGGTCGTCGGCACGAATTCGACGCGAACGCCGAGCGCTTTTGCAAGCTGCCCTGCCAGATCGATATCGAGTCCAATGAAGGCGCTCCCAGCGTCCGGGCGGTAGCTGAAAGGCTTGTAATCGCCGGTTGTTCCGACGCGCAGGACGCCTCGCGCGAGGATGTCGTCAAGCCGGTTGCTCTGCGCCGCAACGGGCAGATGCAGGCAAAGACCGATGATAAGAATGAGGCAGGCACGGACAGCGGACATTGGTTTTCTCCCGATTTGATCTGGTTTGCGCTGACGCAGGATGGCTTTTGAGGCAGCCCGGATAATTCCATACTGAGGCGGTTTGGACAAGGAGCGGCTTGCTGGACCTCGGCGCAGCAATTCTGCCGGGCGTCGGCTCCTTTCGCTCGCGCGCAGCAAGGCCGCGACCGTGTTGCGTTTCAATGCTTGCAACTTCACTACATGACATGTGCTTGAACTGTGGGCGGCGGCGGGCGTCCAATGCCAGGGCATCGGACCTCGGATCGCGACTGATGAGGGTGCAAAAGTGAACAACGAAGTGGCCATTGCCTTCGGCCTTCCACCGGACTCGGTTGAGCCCGTTGAAGATGACGAGGACTTGAGTAGCGAACCGTGTCAGGCGTGCGCGGACTGGGCCTTGCGCTTTCGCGCACTCGAGCATGAACTTGCGGCCTGCCGTCGCGAGGCCGAACAGTATCAGCAACAAATCGAAGCCCTCCTTGCCTTGCTGTCGTCGACGACCCGGCCGTAGGACGCACCGCTCGCTCGGTAAGTCCGCCCTTTTCATGGACGAGCCATGCCCGAACGAAATCCCATCGACTTTGGCGATCTGCGCCGCCTGACCCCGCTCGACCCCGATTGGGGCCTCGGCCGCGGGACGCCGATCGATCGCTATTACATCGAGCGCTTCCTCGGCGCGCACGCCGCTGACATCCACGGCCCCGTGCTCGAAGTCGCGGGCGACGACTACACCCGGCGCGTCGGCGCTGATCGGGTAAGCCGGAGCAGTATTTTGCATCGCGACGCGTCGAACCCGCGCGCGAGCATCGGCGCCGATCTTTCCGATGCCCCGCAGCTTGCCGACGCGCAGTTCGACTGCTTCATCTGCACGCAGACGCTGACCTGCATTTATGCGCTTGAGCGCACGATCAGGACGATCCACCGCATCCTCAAGCCGGGCGGCGCCGTGCTCGTCAGTGTGCCGGGCATCAGCCAGATCAGCCCGCTCGACAAGGCCGCGTACGGCGAGTACTGGCGCTTCACCGAGCAATCGCTGGGGAGATTGCTTGGCGAAGTCTGCGGCGCCGAGCAGGTCGTAGCGACCGCGCACGGCAATGTGCTCGCGTCGATCGGTTTCCTGCACGGCGTCGCGGTCGAGGATTTGCGCGGCGACGAACTCGACGCGAATGACCCTGCCTACCCGCTGCTGATCACCGGGCGCGCGGTAAAAGCCGGATGAGCAGTCGACGGCAGGCAGTGACGACTCAGCGTCCGCCGGCAGCGCCAGCGACGCGCTTTGCCCATTCGAGCAGCTGCGCGAGGCCGATGGCGCCGCTCTGCTGCTCGACGATCCGGCCATGAGCGAAAACCGCCAGCGTCGGGATGCTGCGGATCGCGAAGCGCGCGGCGATCGCGGTCTCCGCTTCGGTGTTGAGTTTGCCGACGCGCATGCTTGGCGCCAGCGTCTTCGCGGCGGCTTCAATTATCGGCGACATCGTGCGGCAAGGGCCGCACCACGGCGCCCAGAAGTCGACGAGCATCGGCAGGTCGGATTTGCCCGTGTGGCGGTCGAAATTGCGGGCCGTCAGTTCGATCGGCAAACCGGGGAAGAGGGGCTCCTTGCAGCGTCCGCACACCGCCTCTCCGGCAGCGCGTTCGCTGAGGACGCGGTTAAGGCTGTCGCAGGTCGGGCAAACGACCACCAGTTGCTCGCTCATGATCGACTCCTTGAAATACTCGGGAGTCCAGGGAGTTTCCTGCCTCCCCGGCTTGGCACCGCGGTCAGGCGACAGCCTTGCGAGCTTGCCATGCGGCAAGCTCGGCGCGCTCGATCAGGGTTTCCTTCGGGCTGATGTTGCCGGGAAGCTCATTGCCGTCCCACTGCTCGGTGCCCCAGCGCTTGATGTTGGCGTGCAATTCGCCGTGTTCGATGGCGCGGATCAGCATACGCTCGGCGCTATCGAGCGATCGCGACTCGCTGGCAAGCAGTTGCGCCGCCTCGTAGAGCGAGAGTTTTTCACCGCGCGTCATGGCCAGCTCCCAAGCGGCCTGCGAACCGGCGTGTCGAACGGGTTGTTCGATCGACTGGCGAACGCGCGGGGGCGGTCATGGCGCTTGCTTGCTTTGCCACGGGTGCAAGGCGCTCGGCTGTTGCCCCCGCGGTCGCTGCTGTGCCGGGGCGCGACTAGAGCTTGTCGGCGACGAAAATCGTCATGCCGACGGTGTGGATTTTCGGGTATTTCGCCTCGTTCCTCGAAACCCAGTTGTCGACGGCGTCCAGCGTCAGATTCTTCGCGAGGACCTGTCCCGTACTTTGATAAATAACGGTGTACATATTTGCAATCCTTTCGTAAAGACCCACACTTGCTCAACTTCGCCAGCCCCGCTGCGTCAGATTCGCCCTGAACCAAAAAAAATCCCGCGCCGCGTGGGCGCAGGATTTAAAATCCCATCATGGCGATGGGTCAGGGAGGGTCAAACATTGCCAGCGGGGGACGCTGAAGCAACGATTGCAGTCTATGGACTCGAGAAACGCTTGTCTGTTGTTCCTGTACAGCCCTTGGGTAACGAAATGTAATCGCCTGCGCGCGGCAGACCGTGCGCTATTTTTTTGGAGAAAAAGATGAGCAGCTTCACGAAGGTCGTTCTTTACACCAAGGCTGACGGACACGCGGCTTTCCGCGAAGAAGAGATCAAGCTTGGCGACGCCAATCCGCAAGTCCATCTTTCCGAAGTCCTGGGCGCGAGCGGCGTTCAGTTCCGCCATAGCCCGGTCGGTTTCCGCAGCGCGGTGCACTGTACCGGCGCGCCGCAGTGGGTGTTCATCCTCAAGGGTGCGATGGAAATCACCCTCTCGGACAACAGTTCCCGCACCTTCTATCCCGGCGATCATTTCTATTCGGCCGATACGCTGCCCGAAGGCGCGACGCTTGACCCGAAGGTTCACGGCCACTGGAGTCGGCAGGTCGGCAACCACCCGCTCGAGACGCTCTTCATCAAGGGCTGATCCGGCGCCCGCCGACGCCGCGTTGCCGGCGCCGGCGAAATTCCGCATTGTGAAAACTGGTTGCGCATTCTGGTGCGCCGCGCGGGAGCCGTGTATAATGGCGTCTTACGCGCTTGATTCGGTGCATCTTTCGCACTGAACCCGTTTTACCGTCTCCTTGGCCGCGCGGGGCAGGTCCTCCACGCTGGCGTTCCCATTGGCACGGTTCGGTCCCCGCTCGGGGTTGGGTGCTCTTGTCCATTCAAGCCCAAGTGATAAGTGATCAATGTATCTCGAAACTGTCGATAAGTTCGCAGACCTCGCCGCCAAAAAAGTCCGATACCAGAAGAAATCCCCCAGCGCCTTTTTCATCGGCGCGATGATGGCCGGCGCCTACGTCGGCCTCGCGATCATCCTGATTTTCACGCTCGGCAACGACGTCGATCCGTCGATCCGTCGCCTGGTAATGGGCACCTCCTTCGGCATCTCGCTGACGCTCGTCATCTTCGCCGGCTCCGAGCTCTTCACCGGTTACACGATGTACATGTCGATCGGCCTCCTGCGCGGGCGCACGACCGTCGCCGACCTCGTCCGTCTCTGTTCGATCACCTGGGTCGGCAATCTCGCCGGCGCGCTGCTCGTCTCGTCGATCTTCATCGCTGCGGGCGGCGGCAATCTGATCCACGGAACAGTCCTCTACGAGATCGTCGGCCACAAGATGCACGCGAGCGCGCTCGAGATCTTCATGAAGGGCGTGCTCTGCAACTGGCTCGTCTGCCTCGCCGTCTGGACGAGCGCGAGAACGAGCAACGACGCCGCCAAGTGCGTGCTGATCTTCTGGTGTCTGTTCGCCTTCATCGCGAGCGGCTACGAGCACAGCGTCGCCAACATGACCGGCCTCTCGATCGGCGTCATCGGCGGCGGCGACCCCAGCGTGAATATCGCCGGCTGGGTGCACAACCTGCTGTGGGCGACGCTCGGCAATGCGACGAGCGGCATTTTCTTCATGGGCGCCGCTTACTGGTATGCGTCGCGGCCCTCACTCGACGAAGCAGAAGACGACCCAACGAGCCAGACGCCGCGCCTGCAGGACGACGCGGCGGGCGCTGCCAACCGCTAGACGCCCTCTGGCGTCGCACCGAATTTCAATAAGGAGTTTCAAGAATGGCCAAAGTCAGTAAAGCGAAACTGAAGCCGTCCGCGCCAGCGCAGGACGAGGCGAGCAACGACGCGCTGCGTCCGCTCGCGAGCGCCTGGGAGGGTTTCGAAGCCGGAACGTGGACGAAGGAAATCAACGTCCGCGACTTCATTCACCGCAACTACACGCTCTACGCGGGCGATCATTCCTTCCTCGCGCCGGCGACCGAACGCACCTTGAAGCTTTGGGACCAGGTGCTCGGCCTTTACAAGGAAGAACTCGACAAGGGCGGCGTCATCGACGCCGACACCAAGGTCGTCGGCAACATCAACACGCATCCGGCCGGCTACATCGACCAGTCGGTCGAGAAGATCGTCGGCCTGCAGACCGAGAAGCCCTTGAAGCGCGCGCTCATGCCTTTTGGCGGCATCCGCCTCGCCGCGCACGCGCTCGA
This sequence comes from uncultured Propionivibrio sp., assembly GCA_964485725.1. Classification (GTDB taxonomy): domain Bacteria; phylum Pseudomonadota; class Gammaproteobacteria; order Burkholderiales; family Rhodocyclaceae; genus Propionivibrio. The sequence continues at coordinate 9,686 of CAZALA010000014.1, forward strand.
ATCCTACGGCTACAAGATCGACCCCGAGATCGAGCGCGTTTTCAGCGAGTACCGCCGCACGCATAACCAGGGCGTTTTCGACGCCTACACGGACGAGATGCTGCGCGCGCGCAGCTCCGGCATCATCACCGGCCTGCCCGACGCTTACGGGCGCGGCCGCATCATCGGCGATTATCGCCGCGTCGCGCTTTACGGCCTCGACCGCCTGGTCGAGGACAAGAACGCGCAGAAGCACGAGCTCAGGCTCGACGTGATCAAGGAAGAGACGATCCGCCTGCGCGAAGAGATCTCGCGCCAGCTCGACGCGCTCGAGGAGCTGCGGCAAATGGCGCAAAGCTACGGCTATGACATCGCCAAGCCGGCGACAAGCGCGCGCGAAGCCGTGCAATGGACCTACTTCGGCTACCTTGCCGCGATCAAGGAACAGAACGGCGCGGCGATGTCGATCGGCCGCATCGGCACTTTCCTCGACATCTATTTCGAGCGCGACATGCAAGACGGTCTCCTCACCGAAGCCGAGGCCCAGGAGCTGATCGACGACCTCGTCATCAAGCTGCGCATGGTGCGCTTCCTGCGTCCGCCCGAGTACAACGAGCTCTTCTCGGGCGACCCGACCTGGGTCACCGAGGCGATCGGCGGCGTCGGCGTCGACGGCCGTCCGCTCGTCACCAAAACGAGCTTCCGCGTCCTGCACACGCTGACCAATCTGGGGCCGGCGCCCGAGCCCAATCTCACCGTCCTCTGGTCGCATCTCTTGCCGCAAGGCTTCAAGGATTACTGCGCGATGCAATCGATCGCGACTTCGGCGATCCAGTACGAGAACGACGACCTGATGCGGCCTTACTGGGGCGACGATTATTCGATCGCCTGCTGCGTCTCGGCGATGCGCACCGGCAAGCAGATGCAGTTCTTCGGCGCCCGCGTGAACATGGCCAAAGCGCTGCTCTACGCGATCAACGGCGGCCGTGACGAGAAGACCGGCAAGCAGGTGGCGACGCCTTTCGCGCCGATCACCTCGAACGTGCTCGACTACGACGAAGTCATGGCGCGTTTCGAGATCATGCTCGACTGGCTCGCCGGCACCTACGTCAACGCGCTCAACGTCATCCACTACATGCATGACCGCTACGCCTACGAGCGCGTCGAAATGGCGCTGCACGACATGCACATCCTGCGCACGATGGCCTGCGGCATCGCCGGCCTCTCGGTCGTCGCCGATTCGCTTTCGGCGATCAAGTACGCCAAGGTGCATGTGATTCGCGACGAGACGGGGCTGGCCGTCGATTACCTGACCGACGGCGATTTCCCGGCTTTCGGCAACGACGACGATCGCGTCGACGACATCGCGACTTCGGTCGTCAAGCACTTCATGGAGAAGCTGCGTCAGCACCCGACCTACCGCGACGCGATGCACACGCAGTCGGTGCTGACGATCACCTCGAACGTCGTCTACGGCAAGAAGACCGGCTGCACGCCGGACGGCCGCAAGGCCGGCGACCCCTTCGCGCCGGGCGCCAACCCGATGCACGGCCGCGACACCAAGGGCGCGCTCGCGTCGATGCGTTCGGTCGCCAAGATCTCGTACGAGCACGCGCAGGACGGCATCTCCTATACCTTCTCGATCATCCCGAAAGCGCTCGGCAAGAGCGCCGGCGAACAGGTGTCGAACATGGTCGGCCTGCTCGACGGCTACTTCGGCGACGGCGGTCAGCACATCAACGTCAACGTGTTTACGCGCGAGACCTTGCAGGACGCGATGGACCATCCCGAGAAGTACCCGCAGCTCACCATCCGCGTTTCAGGCTACGCCGTGAACTTCATCAAGCTCACGCGCGAACAGCAGCAGGACGTGCTCGATCGGACTTTCCACGACAAGCTCGCCGCCGCCGGCGTCTTTGCCGTTTAAGAGGCGCCGTGCGGACGCGGCGGAACTTGCCGCGTCCCGTCCGCCTCTGAACGAAGGCTGCTTGAACGCAAGCGTTCAATCAGCCTTCTTTTTTTTACCGACAGATTGAGTTAATGAAGATTCAAACGCGTCCGCGCCAGACCGAGTCGGTCGATGGCTACATCCATTCGATCGAGAGCCTGGGCACCGTCGACGGGCCCGGCATCCGGCACGTGATTTTTGCGCAGGGCTGCCCGCTGCGCTGCCTTTACTGCCACAACCCGGACAGCTTCAAGATGAAGCGCGGTCGCCTCGTCGCCTCGGGCGCGTTGCTCGACGAAATTGAGGCGAGCGCGGATTTCCTGCGCCGCGCCAAAGGCGGGGTGACGATCAGCGGCGGCGAGCCGCTCGTGCAGCCGAAGTTCATCGCTTCGATTCTGCGCGGCTGCAAGGAAATGAAGCTCCATACCGCGCTCGACACGAGCGGCCACCTCGGTGCCAAGGCAAGCGATGCGATGCTCGCCGACATCGACCTCGTCCTGCTCGACATCAAGTCTTTCGATCCAGCGACCTATCGCCGCCTGACCGGCGTCGAGCTGCAGCCGACGCTCGATTTCGCGCGTCGGCTTGAAGCGCTCGGACGCAAGATGTGGATCCGCTTCGTTCTCGTGCCGGGGCTCACCGATGACCCGGCGAACGTCGCGGGGCTTGCCGAATTTGCCGCCTCGCTGAAAATGGTCGAGCGCGTCGAGGTCGCGCCTTTTCACAAGATGGGCGAGTTCAAGTGGCGCGAGCTGCGCATGGACTATCAGCTCTCGGACACCGCGCCGCCGAGCGCCGAGGCGATCGCCGAGGTCCATCGCGCCTTTTCGTCGCGCGGCCTTGAGGTCGTTTAGCGCAGACTGCAATCAACCTTCACGCCAGACGGCGCGGTGGCTCGTCCGCGCTGAAAAAAGCGAGCGCCGAGCCCTCGCGGTGTGTTGCTTTTTTGTAACGATTGACAGTAGAATCGTAACGCCAAGAAGTTCTTGGGATTTACGAGTTGTTTCAACGTGTTGGTCATCATCCCCCGCCGCTCTGCCCGCAACCCTCCTGCTTCGTTCGGTTTGTCCCTCATCGCCTGGCTGGACGCTTTCTTCACCAGAAGGATGACGCTCGCGTCGCTGCTTTTGGTTGCGGTGCTGTGCGGCTGTTCGAGCCTTTCATATTATTCGCAGGCCGTCGGCGGCCACGTCGAAGTGATGATGGCCGCGCGGCCGATCAGCGAAGTCATCGCCGACCCCGCCTGCGATCCGGCGCTCCGGCGGCAACTCGAAGAAGTGCGCGAGATGCGCAATTTCGCGAGCCGCGAACTCGCCCTGCCGGATAACGACAGCTACCGCTCGTACGCCGACCTGCGCCGTTCCTTCGTCGCGTGGAATGTCTTTGCCGCGCCCGAATTTTCGCTGCGCACCGAGACCTGGTGCATGCCCATCGTCGGCTGCGTCGGCTATCGCGGCTTCTTCAGCGAGGGCGACGCCCAGGCCTTCGCCAGGCAGTTGCGCGAGCAGGGTTTCGACGCTTTCGTCGGCGGCATCCCGGCCTATTCGACGCTCGGCTACTTCAACGACCCGGTGCTCAACACCTTTTTGCGCAGCGGCACTGCCAACGTGGCGCGGCTGATCTTCCACGAACTCGCTCACCAGGTGCTGTTTGCCGAGGGCGACACGGTTTTCAACGAGTCCTTCGCCACCGTCGTCGAGGAAGAGGGTTTGCGGCGCTGGCTCGCGCGCGGCGACAAGGCGCAGCCCGCACCAGGCGCCGCGACGCCGCGCATGCGCAAGGAGGGGTTCGTCGACCTGGTCACAAGTTATCGCGGCAAGCTCGAGGCAGTCTATGCGAGCGATCTTCCCGCCAGCGCGAAGCGCAGCGCCAAGGCGCAGGTGCTCGCCGAGATGCAAGCGGCCTACCTGCAAGCGCAGGAGGCCGCTGGCGCGCCGCCCGTCTACCGCAAGTGGTTCGAGCAGGATCTCAACAACGCAAAGATTGCTTCGCTCGGCCTCTACACCCAGCTCTCCCCGGCCTTCGAAGCGCTGCTCAAGGAGGAAGACTACGACCTGCCGCGCTTCTACGCGCGCGTCGCGGCGCTCGCCACCTTGCCCTACGCCGAGCGCCACGCCGCGCTCAACAGGATCGGCGGTCGCATTCAGCAGGCCTCTGCCAGCTGACAGAAAAGGCGCGAGCGCCGCCGCCCTTCAGCGTATGCCGCCGCTTTCCGACGCATGGTGATTGACAATTCCGCGCCGCTTGCGATAAGGTTGTGTAAACGTTTCCATCGGTCGCCACGATGGGGCAAGCGGGCTCAAGCCTGGCGGTAAAAACGCCCGGGGCAGTCCAATATCCAAAAGAACAGACCGTGTGCGAGCGCGCGCCGCACGGTTCGAGGGAGATTTTCGATGCTGCGCAGACTGATGCTTTCGCCGGCGCTGCGGCCTTTTTTGCTGATCATCCTTCTGCTCGTCCTCTGGGACATCGCGATTCGCGTCTTCGCGATTCCCGCGTACCTGATTCCGCGCCCCGAACAGGTCGTCGGCCAGCTTTACGGCGAATGGGGCCGCCTGCTCAAGGAAAGCTGGCAGACGACGCAGGCGACGCTCGGCGGCTTCGCGCTGACGATTATCTTCGGCATTCCGATCGCGATGGTGATCGCCTACTCGCGCCTCGTCGAATCCTACGTCTATCCGCTGCTCGTTTTTTCGCAAAGCATCCCGAAGATCGCGGTGGCGCCGCTCTTCGTCGTCTGGTTCGGTTTTGGCATCCTGCCGAAAATTATTTCGGCCTTTCTGCTCGGCTTCTTCCCGGTCGTCGTGTCAACGGTGATGGGCTTCAAGTCGGTCGATCCCGACATGCTCGATCTTGCCCGCTCGATGGGCGCAAGCCGCCTGCAGACCTTCCTCAAGATCAGCCTGCCGCACGCGCTGCCGGCGATTTTCAGCGGCCTCAAGGTGTCGATCACGCTTGCCGTCGTCGGCGCCGTCGTCGGCGAATTCGTCGGCTCGAATTCGGGGATCGGCTACGTGCTGCAGGTCGCCAACGGCAACTTCGACCTGCCGCTGATGTTCGCCGCGCTCGTCGTCCTCTCGTCGATCGGCGTCCTGCTCTTTCTCGCAATCGACATCGTCGAGCGCCTGATGATCCCCTGGCACGCCTCGCAGCGCCAGCTGTCCTGATTTTTCTGCCCAGCCCGTTTCCTCATCCAGCAACCCAAGGAGAAGATCATGAAAAAACTGATTCCCAGCTGTCTGGCCGGACTCTTCGCCGCCCTGGCGCTCGCATTGCCCGCGCAGGCGCAGACCAAGCCGATGGAAAAAGTGACGCTGATGCTCAACTGGTATCTCTACAGTGAGCACGCGCCTTTCTTCCTCGGCAAGGAACGCGGCTTCTACGCCGAGGAAGGCATCGACCTCGACATCCAGGAAGGCCGCGGATCGGGCGTCACCGCGCAGGCCGTCGCCGCCAAGTCGGCGACCTTCGGCTACATCGATATCGGCACGATGATCAAGGCCGCGGCCAAGGGCGCGCCGCTCAAATCGACCGGCGTGCTCTTCCAGCTGAGCCCGATGGCGGCGATGGGTTTTTCCGAGAAGAACATCAAGACGCCGCAGGACCTGATCGGCAAGATCGTTGCCACTTCGCCGGGCGACGCCGTCTCGCAGATGTGGCCGCTCTTCCTCAAGGTCAATAACATCTCGCCCGACCAGGTGAAGATCGTCTCGGGCGACGGCCAGACCAAGCTCAACGCCGTTCTCAACGGCCAGGCCGACATGCTCCTCGGTTCGGTGATGGACCAGTCGGTGAAACTGCAGGACGCGACCGGCAAGCCGGTGACGGCGATCCGCTTTGCCGACTCGGGAATCAGCCAGATCAATTCGGGCATCGTCACCAACAAGGCCCTGCTGACCGAGAATCCCGACCTCGTCAAACGCTTCATGCGCGCCTCGACGAAAGCCGCCGAAGCCGCCGAGAAGAGCCCGGAAGCGGCGGTCGATGCGATGCTCAAGGCCAACCCGAAAGTCGGCGTGCGCGATTCGCTGATCGTCGGCATGAAGCAGAGCGTCGCCCTCTACCACACCAAGGAAACGGCAAAATCGCGTCCCTTCCGCGTCACCATGGAGAACGTCAATCACACGCTCGATCTCCTCGTGCAATACGGCGGCATGGACCCGGCGACGCGCGGCAAGCCCGAGGATTACGTCACGCTCGACTTCCTGCCGGCCCAGTGATTCGCAGCTGCAGTCGTTAACTTCAAAATCCACCGCAAAGGCGCAAAGGGGCAAAGCGAACGCAAAGGAAAGCGAGAGAAGATCTTGTCTTCCTTTGCGTAATCTCTGCGTCCTTCGCGCCTTTGCGGTAAAAGCTTTGTTCCCATCTCAGGTTCCGTATGCCCAACGCCACACTCATTGAAGCGCGCGCCGTCACCAAGGTCTATGAGACGCGCGACGGCCCGGTCGAGTCGCTGCTCCCGCTCGACTTTGCCATCGCCGACGGCGAGTTCGTTTCGGTCGTCGGGCCGTCGGGTTGCGGCAAGAGCACGCTGCTCAAGATGGTCGCAGGTCTCCTGCCGGTGACGGCGGGCAGCCTCACGCTCGCCGGCGCGCCGATCGTCGGCCCGCAGAAGGACGTCGGCATCGTTTTCCAGAGCGCCGTGCTGCTCGCCTGGCGCTCTGTTCTCGACAACATCCTGCTGCAGGCAGAGATCCGCCACCTGCCGAAGGCCGACGCGCTCGCGCGTGCGCAGCGGCTGATCGCGATGGCCGGCCTCGTCGGTTTCGAAGGCAAGTATCCGTGGCAGCTCTCGGGCGGAATGCAGCAGCGCGCGTCGATCTGCCGGGCGCTCCTGCACGATCCCTCGGTGCTCCTGATGGACGAGCCCTTTGGCGCGCTCGACGCGCTGACGCGCGAAAAGATGAACCTCGAGCTGCAGCGCATCTGGCTCGAGTCGAAGAAGACCGTGCTGCTGATCACGCACAGCATCCCCGAAGCCGTTTTCCTCTCGGATCGCGTCATCGTCATGAGCGAACGTCCGGGCGCGATCGCCGCGATCTACGACATCGACCTGCCGCGCCCGCGCACGCTCGACATGATGGGGACGCCGGAGTTTTCGGTGCTCGCGAAGAAGGTGCGGGCGCACTTCTACGCGCAGGGCAGCCTCGACCACTAGCCAATGATGAACAGGATCACGATCAGCGCGGTTGATGCGAACTTCGAGCGCGAGCCGCTCGTCCGTCCGTTTGGTTTCAAGGGCGGCTACATGACCGAAATCTGGCAGAGCGCGGCGCTGCTGCAAAGCGCGAGCGGCACGCGGAAGATCGGCCTGTGCACGCAAAACGTCCTGTGGAGCGACGCGCAGGTTTTCGCAGCGCATTCGGAAGCAGGCGGCAACGCGCTGATGTTCGCGCTCTCCGAGTACGCGCTGCAGCGCGTCAAGGGCTGTTCGTTTGCGACGCCGATCGACCTGCTCGATTCGCTCCTCGACGAGGTGCACGAATACGGCAAGGCGATTTCGGGCAACCCCAATCTGCGCAAGACCTTCGCGCTCAACGCGCTCGTTGGCATCGACAACGCCGCCTGGCTGCTCTACGCCGCCGAGAACGGCATGAAGGACTTCGACGCGATGATCCCCGCGGCCTACCGGCCGGCCCTCTCGCATCGTCATGCAGAGGTCGCGAGCATCCCGCTCATGGCCTACGCGATCCCGGTCGATGAGATCCGCGCCGCCGTCGACGCCGGCTACTTCTTCATGAAGATCAAGATCGGCCAGCCGGGTACGCAAGAGGAGATGCTCGAGAAGGACAAGGCGCGCCTCTCCGCGATCCACGCGGCGATCGGCGGCGCGCGCACGCCGCACACGGCAAGCGGCAAGCTGCCGTACTACTTCGACGCCAACGGCCGCTACGAGAGCAAGGAGACGCTGCTGCGGCTGATCGACCACGCCGACAAGATCGGTGCCTTCGAGCAGATCGCAATCATCGAGGAACCGTTTCCGGAAGAGCTCGAGGTCGATATCAACGACATCCCGCTGCGCATCGCCGCCGACGAGAGCGCGCACACCGACCTTGATGCGATCGCTCGCATGCAAATGGGCTACAAGGCGATCGCGCTGAAAGCGATCGCCAAGACGCTGTCGATGACGCTGAAGATCGCGCAGGCGGCGCACGAGCGCGGCGTTCCGTGTTTTTGCGCCGACCTCACGGTGAACCCCATCCTCGTCGAGTGGAACAAGAACATCGCCGCCCGCCTCGCGCCTTTCCCCGGCATCGGCTCGGGGCTGCTCGAGACAAACGGCCACCAGAATTACGCCAACTGGCCGGCGATGCGCGCCCGCCACCCGCTGCCGCAAGCCGGCTGGGCCGAGACGCGAGACGGCGTGTTCACCCTTGACGCCGATTACTACGCGCAGAGCGGCGGCATCCTGTTGCCTTCGCCGCATTACGAAGCGATGTTCGCCGGACGCTGAAGAGCCGGCTCAGACAGCGCTTTTGAGAGTGATGCGCGGCGCGAGGCCGGCGATCGCCGCCATATCGACAAGCGCGTCAAGCGAGAAGAGTTCGACTTTGCCACGCATGAGGTCCGAAATCCGCGGCTGCGTCACACCGAACAGCTTGCCCGCTTCGGCCTGCGTCATGCCGCGCCGCTTGATCAGTTCGGTCAGCTCGATGACGAGTTCGGAGCGGGCGCGCATGCTTGCCGCGTCTTGCGGCGTGTCCTCGATGGCGTCCCAGATGCTCTCGAATTTCTGCTTGCTCATGGTTCGTCCCTCAACAATTCCTTGTAGCGCTTGCGCGCAAGAAATCTTGGGTGAGCATATCGAAGCTTGTATATAGACGACCAGCCCGCTTTTCGCCCTGCGCGTCACGTCATCGTCCTTATTGCGCCGGGGCTTGAGCTTCTCAATGCCGGTGTCTACAATGTAGATACTTCGCATCCGGGGGCGTCATCCATGGAATCAGTCATCCGCAAATGGGGTAATAGCGCTGCGCTGCGCTTGCCCGTGGCCGCCGTGAAGGAGGCCGAATTCGAGCTCGAACAGAAGGTCCAGCTCGTCGTGACGCGCGGACGCATCGTGATCGAGGCTTGCGACAAGGTCGAATACGATCTCGACGAACTCGTCGGCGGCATCACCGCCAGCAATTCGCACACCGAGGTGGATTTCGGCAAGCCGGTCGGCCGGGAATCGCTTTAATGTCCCCGCGCGCTTACGTGCCGGAGGCGGGGGATGTCGTCTGGCTCGACTTCGATCCGCAAGCCGGGCACGAGCAGGCCGGGCATCGCCCGGCGCTCGTCGTCAGTCCGGCACGCTACAACGGCAAGGCCGGCCTGATGGTCTGTTGCCCGATGACGAGCAAAATCAAGGGCCATCCCTTCGAAGTTCTCGTCGAAGTCGACGGGGTGCCGAGCGCGGTGCTTTCCGATCAGGTGAGATCGCTCGACTGGAAGGTACGCCGGGCTCGCAAGAAGGGCGAAGTCCCGGCTGCGGTGATGGCGCAGGTTCGTGCCAAGATCAAGGCGCTGCTCGTCATATCCTGACCAGTCGCGCGACTGCGACACAGGCACCCGCCCCCTGTAGGAGCCCGACTTGTCGGGCGATGCGGCGTCTGAACATCACCGCCGCGTCGCGCAGCAAAGCCGCGCTCCTGCAATTTTCTCCGAGTCGTCCGTAGCGCGCGCTCAGCGATAACGATTGATCAGCTCGCGCGTATCGAGCGCCGCGCGTCTTGCCGCTTCGGCGTAGTCCTCGCCCTTGCCGGCGTAGAGGATCGCGCGCGAGGAATTGATCATCAGGCCCGTGCCCTGCGCCGTGCGGCCGGCGTGCACGGTCGCTTCGACGTCGCCGCCCTGCGCGCCGACGCCGGGGACGAGGAGCGGCATGTCGCCGACGATTTCGCGCACGCGCGCGATCTCGCCGGGGAAGGTGGCGCCGACGACGAGAGCGCACTGGCCACTCGTGTTCCATTCACGCGCGATGAGGTCGGCGAGGTGCTCGTAGAGCTTGACGGGTCTTTCGGCGCTGCCGACGTTGAGGAACTGCAGGTCGCTGCCGCCGGGATTCGAGGTGCGGCAGAGCAGGATGACGCCCTTGTCCTTGTACGCGAGATAGGGATCGACCGAGTCGCGGCCAAGGTAGGGGCTCGCCGTGATCGCGTCGCCCTTGTAGCGCTCGAAAATTTCGATCGCATATTGCTCGGCGGTGCTGCCGATGTCGCCGCGCTTGGCGTCAAGGATGACCGGGATCCCCGGGTGCTTCTCGTGGATGTGCGCGATCAGCGCCTGCAATTCGTCCTCGGCGCCGTTCGCGGCGAAGTAGGCGATCTGCGGCTTGAAACAGCAGACGAGGTCGGCGGTCGCGTCGGCGATGCTCTTGCAGAATTCGAAAATGGCGCCGTCCTTGCCCTTGAGGTGGGCAGGAAACTTCGCCGGGTCGGGGTCGAGCCCGACGCACAGCAGCGAGTTGTTTTTTTGCCAGGCGGCATTCAGCGTTTCAATGAAAGTCATCATCGGTCCTCGTTGTGGACGATCGCCTCGCGCTGCCGCGAAGCTGATCGGCGAAGCCGCCATTTTCGCACTGCAGCGCCGCAAGCGCACGCTGCCCGCGCGCCTTCCCAGGAACTTTCAAAAAGCGCGGAAAGCCGGCCGCAATCGCCTACTCGTGAATTTCGATCGCCGCGCCATGGGCCTGCCCGCGCGTGCTGCGATAGCGCCCCGGCGACTGTCCGGTATGGCGCTTGAAGACCTTGCTGAAATAGCTCTGGTCGTCGAAGCCGGCGCGGCTCGCGACTTCGGCGAGCGGGATCGCTTCTTCGCGCAGCATCGCCTTGCTGCGCTCGACGCGCAGGCGCCCGAGATAATCGGTGAGGCTTAAGCCCATTTCCTCCTTGAACACCTTGCCAAAATGCGAGGCGCTCATGTGCGCCGCGTCGGCGACGTCCTGCACGCTGATCTTGCTGCCGTAGCGGGCGTTGATGAAATGCAGCGCGCGCTGGATGGCATCGGCGTGTTTGGCAGCCTTGAGCGCAAACACGCAGTCGGAAAAGCGCCGCAGGATGCCGGCGAGCCAGGCAGCGATATCGTCCACCGCGTGCATTTCATGCAGATGCGAGAGGTAGTCGTTGTTCAGGCCAAACACTTCTTCGGCCGAGGCGCCGCCCTCGAGCGCGGCCCGCGAGAGCAGCACGACGAGTTCCTGCACGCGGTTGCGGATGCCGGCAAGATCGCTGCCGCTCGCAAAGAAAATGTGCCCGAGGATTTCGTTGAGCACGCGCTGCGAATTGAGCTTGTCGCCTTTGCTGATCAGCGCGAGCAGCTCGCGCTCCTTGGCGAGCGGATAGCGGACGGCGGCGCTGCGGCGCTTGAGTTCGTGAATGTGCCCGGCGATGCTCGAACGCTGCGCCAGCTTGGTCGCCGCATCGGGCCGGCGGCCGGCCAGCTGTGCCGAGAGGCCGGTCACCGCGAGGTAGAGCGTTTCGGTCAGGGCCGTGGCGCGTTCCGGGCTGACGAAAGGGATTTCTGCGAGCCGCGCCGAGAGTTCCGCGAGCGCTTCAGCGCCGAGCGCGCCGCGCGCCGGAAGTTCGTCGTCCAGGTATTCGTCGGCAGCGGTCAGCAGGACCGGGCCACAGACCAGCGCCGCGAGGACCTCGCCATCGATGATCAGCGGCACCGACCAGTGCGCCAGATTGCCGGCACAGAAATAGATCGAGCGCCCGCCAAAGCGCGCCGCCTGCTCGGCTGCGTCGCGATGCGTGGCCGCGCAGTCACGGCGTGGGGCGAGGCCGAGATCAGCGGCGCAGCGGCAGAAACTGCAGCACGCCGGAATCAGGTTCGCGGCGACTTGCGGGTCGAGCAGCGTGCAGGCAACGCCGGTCGCGGTCGCAAAACGCCGAGCAAGTTTGCGCACTTCGTCGAGCTGCGCGGGGTCGGGCTCGACGAAGGCGAGCGGTCTGGGCCTGGCCATTGCCCATTGTACGAGCTATGGCCAGGAAATTGAGCTGGCGAGCATCAGCTCAAGCTTGCAGTCGTCGCTTCAGTGCGGGCAGCCGCAGCGCGTGAAAGCCACGACTTTTTCCATGATCGTCTGCTCGTAGCCGGGCATCGACAGGACGTCGCATTCGCTGCCGATGATGTACGGGTGCCCGGAGGCTCTCAGCCTGTCCTCGATTTCGCTGACCATCGCCGGGATGCCCGAGAGCGGGACTTCCTCGTCGGAATAGAATTTCTTGGTCGGCAGGTTGCCGTAAATCACCGTTGTTTTCGGCACCAGCGGTTCGGCTTCCCAGAGCTTGACCGGGCTGCCGAAGCTGATGATCGCCGGGTCGAGAACGGCGAAGGAGGCGATCATTTCGGGCGTGAGTTCGCCGCAGTCGTGGAAGATCAGATCGACGCCCCTCTCCTCGAAAAGCGCCTTGAGCCGCAGGTTGGGAGCGATGACGAAATCGTTGAAGACCGAAGACCCCTCCTTGAGCTGCAGCGGCGAGAAGAAGACGAGATTGGCCGCCGGTTCGCAGAGGAAGATTGCCGCGGCACCGGCTTCGATCTGCGCGAGGCAGCAGGCATGCACGGTTTTTTCGCAAAGCTCGAGCAAGGTCGCGAGCAGCGCCACATCGTCGTCCTCGTCGGCGCTGACGCCGGAACCTGCCATGAAGATCGGGATGATCGGATCGGCGAGCAGTTTGGTGAGCAGCGAGAAGGGGCCGATCGACATGCCGACCGGGACTTCGCTCGCACCGGCCGCGCGTGCCGCCGCGATCGCCGACAAGGCGACGCAGTTGGCCTTGATGCGCGGCGAATCGAGCACGTTCATGCGCGCTACGCGTGCGATCGCCGCGTCGTCGGGGAGGGCGTCGAAATGGAAGGTGGGAATGTCGGCCGCGGCGATGCCGAGCTGCGCGAGCATGATTTCCTTTTCCAGCGTCAAATCCATCACCGGCAGCGCGAGCGGGCTGTCGAAGCGACGGGCGGTCGCGACCATCACTTGCGCGAGGCGCTCGCCGTCGACCAGGATGGCCTGCGGGTCGGCCATTTCGTGCAGCATGAGGTGGGTCGCCACCGGCAAGCGTTTGCCGGTGGCCGCGAGATCGAGGTAAAAAGAGCGCTGCATTTTTATGCTGCCTTCTGTTTGATCAGCGCGATCGCGCTGTCGCTCGCCGAAGCCGCGTCGGCGGTATAGGCGTCGGCGCCGATGCTGGCGCAGAAGCTCGCGGTGATCGGCGCGCCGCCGATCATCACCTTGACCTTGTCGCGCAGTCCGGCGGCGTTGAGCGCTTCGACGACGACTTTCATTTCGCTCATCGTCGTCGTCAGCAAGGCCGAAAGCGCGACGATGTCGGCCTGGTGGTCGTTGATCGCCTGGATGAATTTCTCGGCCGAGACATCGACGCCAAGGTCGATGACCTCGAGGCCTTTGCCTTCCATCATCATGCGCACGAGATTCTTGCCGATGTCGTGCAGATCGCCTTTCACCGTGCCGATGATCACCTTGCCGGTCGCCTCGACGCCGGCCTCGACGAGATGCGGCTTGAGCAGGGCGGCGCCGGCGTTCATCGCGCGTGCGGCAATCAGCACTTCGGGAACGAAGACTTCGTTGCGCTTGAACTTTCCGCCGATGATGTCCATGCCGGCGAGCAATCCCTGCTCGAGGATCTCGCGCGCTCCCAGGCCCTGATCGAGCGCTTGCTGCACCAGTTCTTTCACGTCCTTGGCTCTGCCTTTTTGCAGGAAGCCCGAAATGTCGTCGAGGATGCTCATGGTCGTCCTTCTTAAGAGAATTGATTTGCCGGATCGGGATCATGCGCCGCGGCCGCACGGCTGTATTGGAATCCTGCGCGCTTTTTATGATTTATCGGCGAAGCTGCGGCGCCGCCTGGCCCGCAGCTGCCGCGCGCACGACCCTTGCCGGCGGGGCTTCTGGTATTGTTTCGGGATAAGCCCGTTTGCGAAATGAAAAAACCCATGTCCCACGAAGTCGTCGACTCACAAGTCTCGCCCACCGGCCGGCTCGAGATTCTCTCCCAGTCGGAAGTCGCCAAGCTGCTCGATCGCAGCGAGGGCGGCCTGCACGAACTCTTTCGCAACTGCGCGCTCGCCGTTCTCAATTGCGGCAACGAGACCGACGACGGCAAGGAACTGCTCGATCGCTACCGGGATTTCGACGTCAAGATCATCAGCCGCGAACGCGGCCTCAAGCTCGACATCCGCGGCGCGCCACAGACCGCCTTCGTCGACGGAAAAATGATCACCGGCATCCAGGAACACCTGTTCGCGGTGCTGCGCGACGTGATTTTTCTCGACGAGGAAATCAAGGGCAACCCGCGCTTCGACCAGGGCAGTTCGCAGGGGCTCACCGACACCGTTTTCCACATCCTGCGCAACGCCGGCGTGCTCAAGCCGACGACCGCACCCAACGTCGTCGTCTGCTGGGGCGGGCACTCGATCAGCCGCGAGGAATACGATTACACGAAGCGCGTCGGTTACCAGCTCGGCCTGCGCGAAATGGACATCTGCACCGGCTGCGGGCCGGGCGCGATGAAAGGGCCGATGAAGGGCGCCGCGATTGGCCACGCCAAGCAGCGCAGCGGCGGACGCTATCTCGGCTTTACCGAGCCTGGCATCATCGCCGCCGAAGCGCCCAACCCGATCGTCAACGAGCTCGTCATTTTCCCCGATATCGAAAAGCGGCTCGAAGCCTTCGTGCGCACCGGTCACGGCATCGTCGTCTTTCCCGGCGGCGTCGGCACCGCCGAGGAAATCCTCTACCTGCTCGGCATCCTGCTGCATCCGGCCAACGCCGGGCTCGCCTTCCCGCTCGTGTTCACCGGCCCGGCGAGCGCCGAAGCCTATTTCCGCGGCATCGACGCTTTCATCGGCAAGACGCTTGGCACTGCCGCACAGCGGCTCTACAAGATCATCATCGACGACCCCGATCGCGTCGCGCGCGAAATGAAAACCGGCATCCAGCAGGTTCGCGACTTCCGCAAGGAAAAGCACGACGCCTACAATTTCAACTGGCTGCTCAGGATCGAAAAGGAATTCCAGCAGCCCTTCGCGCCGACGCACGCGGCAATGGCGAACCTCGACCTGCGGCGCGACCAGCCGAACCACCTGCTTGCCGCCAACCTGCGCCGCGCCTTTTCCGGCGTCGTCGCCGGCAACGTCAAGGCCGAAGGCATCCGCGAGATCGAGAAGCACGGCGTTTTCGAGATCCGCGGCGAAGCGGCGATCATGCAGCCGATGGACGCGCTCTTGAAATCCTTCGTCGAGCAGAGCCGCATGAAGCTGCCGGGCAAGGCCTACCACCCGTGCTACCGCGTCGTCGCCGGGAGCGCGGCGTGAAGCTCGGCAGGATGCCTTACCCCTGCGCTGGCTACTGCATGATCGATGCGCGCGGCTACTGCGTCGCCTGCGGGCGCCCGCCGACGCTCGGCGCCCCGGAGGTGTGCGAGAGCGCGCGGGAAAAGAAGGCGGGCAAATCCACCGCCAGCGCGCCGACCCCGCTCCGAGACACCGACGAGGCCGACGACGCCGGGCCGCCATAGCGTCCGTAAGGCCCATGGGCGCAGCCCGCCTCAACCGTGCGGCATGCGCCGACGCACGACTGCGCCGTCTGCCGTCGCGAGGTGCCCGCTAGTTCGCGTTCTTGCCCGACGAATCCCGGAGGGTCACGGTGCGGTTGAAGACCGGTGCGCCGTCCTTCGTGTCGAAACGATCGGCGACAAAATAGCCGTGGCGCTCGAACTGGAAACGCGCTTCGGGTGGGGCTTCCTTTAGCGCAGGTTCGAGCCAGGCCTTGATCGTCGTGACGCTGTGCGGATTCAAGTCGTCGATGAAATTGCGCTCGAAGTCCTCGGCGTCGCCTTCGCGTCGGCCGCCGGGCGCGGCTTGCGCGAACAGGCGGTCGTAGAGGCGAACGTCGGCGGCGCAGGCGTGCGCGACCGAGATCCAGTGCAGGTTGCCCTTGACCTTGTAGTGGTCGGCACCTGGCGTTCCGCTCTTCGAGTCGGGCAGGTATTCGCAATGCACGGCGGTGATCTCGCCGCTCGCGTCCTTGTCGCAGCCGACGCACTTGACGACGAAGCCGTAGCGCAGGCGCGCGCTGTTGCCCGGGTAAAGGCGGTGGTAGCCCTTGCTCGGGACTTCCATGAAGTCTTCGCGCTCGATCCAGAGCTCGCGCGAAAAAGGCAGCGCGCGCTTGCCGAGTTCGGGCTTCAGCGGATGGTTGGGCGCGAGGCACTCCTCTCTTTGCCCGGCCGGGTAGTTGTCGATGACGAGCTTCAGGGGGTCGAGGACGGCGATGCGGCGCTCGGCCGCCTCGTTCAGGACTTCGCGCATGCAGTCTTCGAAGAGCGCGTAGTCGATCATCGAGTCGGCTTTGGAAACGCCGATGCGGTCGGCAAAAAGATGGAAGCCTTCCTTCGTATAGCCGCGCCGGCGCGCGCCGACGAGCGTCGGCATGCGCGGATCGTCCCAGCCGGCGACGTGTTTTTCCTCGACGAGCTGGATCAGCTTGCGCTTCGAGAGGACGACGTAAGTGAGGTTCAGGCGCGAGAACTCGATCTGTTGCGGCAGCGGCCGCTGCAGCAGGCCGCCCTCGGCGAGGCGCTCTAGCAGCCAGTCATAGAATGGGCGCTGGTCCTCGAACTCGAGCGTGCAGATCGAGTGCGTGATGTTCTCGAGCGCGTCCTCGATCGGGTGCGCGAAGGTGTACATCGGGTAGACGCACCACTTGTCGCCGGTGTTGTGATGCGTCGCGTGCCGGATGCGGTAGATCGCCGGATCGCGCAGGTTGATGTTCGGCGAGGCCATGTCGATCTTGGCGCGCAGGATGTGCGCGCCGTCGGGGAATTCGCCCGACTGCATGCGCCGGAACAGCGACATGTTTTCCTGGACGCTGCGCTTGCGGTAGGGCGAGTCGGTGCCGACGCCGATCAGCGTGCCGCGGCTCGCGCGCATCTCGTCGGCGTTCTGGCTGTCGACGTAGGCGTGGCCCGATTCGATCAGGTACTCGGCGGCGGCGATCATCCAGTCGAAGTAGTCGGACGCGTAGTAAAGGTTGTCCTCGGCCTCGTCCTGCCAGGAAAAACCGAGCCAATGCACGGCGTCGATGATCGAGTCGACGTATTCGCGCTCTTCCTTCTCGGGGTTCGTGTCGTCAAAGCGCAGGTGGCAACGCCCGCCAAAATCGCGCGCCAGGCCGAAGTTGAGGCAGATCGATTTGGCGTGGCCGAAATGCAGGTAACCGTTCGGTTCGGGCGGAAAACGCGTGCGGATTTTCGCCGCATCGGGAGCGCCCTTGAGCTGGTCTTCGGCGAGTCC
Organism: uncultured Propionivibrio sp.; assembly: GCA_964485725.1. GTDB lineage: Bacteria > Pseudomonadota > Gammaproteobacteria > Burkholderiales > Rhodocyclaceae > Propionivibrio. The sequence goes on from CAZALA010000014.1 coordinate 26,913, forward strand.
CGGCTTGCCCGACCAGCGGCGCCCTTCGTACTTGCCAGCGGCCAGATCGCTCGCAATGATGTTGCGGATGAAGTTGGCGGCGGGGGCGCTCGCGTCGCCGCCCGGGAGAGGCGAGGGTGCAGAATGGGCTGGCTTTTTCGGGGCGTTGCTCACGGGGGGTGTCCTTGAATCCAGAAGACCCGTATTTTAACCGGTCGATGCGTGCTGATCGGGTCGAAATCGCCAGTAAATCTCCGCTCCGGCGCGCTAAAGATGTCGAATCCGGCGCGAGAGAGTCCGGGCCGCACCCTCAGCCCGAATACCCGGCGAGGCGCGGCAAGTACAGGACGAAGTCCGGGAACAAGGTAACCACCAGCAGCGCGATCAGCATCACCCCCAGAAAGGGCAGCACCTCCCGCGTCAGTTCGCCGAGCGACACGTCGGCGATCTTCATCATCAAGAACAGCAGCAGGCCGTAAGGTGGGGTCACGAGTCCAATCATGATGTTCATGACCGTGACAATGCCGAAGTGTACGGGGTCGATACCCAGCGCCAGCGCGGTCGGGATGAGCACCGGCAGGATGATCAGGATAATCGTCGAGCCCTCGAGCACGCAGCCGAGCACGAGCAAGAGCCCATTGACGAGCAGCAGGTAGCCGATCGGCGAAAGATCGAGGCCCTTGAGCATCCCGCTCAGCGTGAGCGGGATATTCTCGATCGTGATGACGTAGTTGAAAACCATCGCGCCCGCGATCAGCATGCCGATCGAGATCGTCACGCGGGCGCTCGAGAGCAGTGAATGGTAGATATCGCCCCAACCGAGACTGCGGTAGAGCCCTGCCGAAAGCAGCAAGGCGTAGGCGGCGGCGACCGCCGCCGCCTCGGTCGGCGTCGTGATCCCGCTATACAGGCAGCCGAGCAGAATTACCGGCATCATCAGCGCCGGGAAGGCCTCGCGCGTGATGCCGGGAAGCTCGCGCATCGGCACCACGGCCTCGATCGGAAAGTTGCGCCGCCTGGCCATGCCGGCGACGAGGGCCAGCTGCACGGCGCCGAGCAGCAGGCCCGGCAGCACGCCGGCGATGAACAGATAACCGACGGACGCATCCGAGATCAGCGCGTAGAGGACGAGCGGGATCGAAGGCGGCAGGATCGGTCCGATGACCGACGAGACGGCGGTCAGCGCGGCGGCGAAAGCACGGGGATACTTGCCTTCGCGCGTCATCATCTCCTGCATCAGCTTGCCCGAGCCGGCGGCGTCGGCCAGCGCCGAGCCCGACATGCTGGCGAAGATGACGCTCTGCACGACATTGACCTGCGCCAGCCCGCCGCGAAAGCGACCGACCAGCGCGTTGCAGAAGCGCAGCAGGCGATCGAGCACGCTGCCCGCGCTCATGAAATTCGCGGCAAGGATGAAGAGCGGTATCGCGAGCAGCAGATAGCTCGAATTCATGCTGTTGAGCAACTGCTCGGCGGCGGTGCCCATGTCCAGGCCGGCGAGATAGAGGTAGAAAATCGAACCGCCGATCATGGCGTGGCCGACCGGCAAGCCGAGCAGCGTCGAAGCGACAATGACCGTCACGGCGATCGAGAACGGGCCGGAGAAATTCATTCGGACGGCTCCGCGGGAAAGGGATTCATCGAATGAATCGGGTCTTTGCCGCGCAGCAGCTTGCCGAGGCTCCAGAGATTGCGAGCGATCACGGCGAACGAGAAGATGAGGTAAATCGAGAACAGCCAGTCGAAGCGGATTTTGAGATAAGAGGTCGACTCGACCTTCATGAAGCTGACATAGGACCACGCGGCTGGCAGCGACATGGCGAAGACCGCGATGATCGCGAGCGAGCTCGCCAGGCTCATCGCGATACGGGCACGCCGGCCGACGAGATTGGTGACGAGGTCAAAGCGAATTTCCTCGTGGTCCTTGAGCACGAAGGAGGCGCCCCAGAGGACCAGCCAGACCCAGGCGGCGAGCGAGAGTTCGGCGGTCCATCCGCTCGGCAGGTCGGTCGCGTAGCGCAGGATGATGCCGATCATGAAGGCGCCGAAGATGACGGCCATCAGAAGCGCCACGACCGCTTCGGCGAACTGATGCAAGAGGCTGGCTGCCCTGCGCAATGAGCTGATCATGGTTCTTGTCTCGAAATCTTCGGTTCATCGGCAGACAGCTGCCTCGCCGCATGTCGGAATGTCGTTGTCCGGCACGGCGGCGAGGGGGCGAGGCAAGCACGAGGGCGCGGGTTCCGGGCTACATCGCGTTGATCTTCTCGAGCATTCCGGCCGGCCAGTCCTTCGCTTCGGCCGAAGCGAGATAGACCTTTTGCGCATGGTCGCGGAAAGCCTTGACGTCCGGCACATAGACGTCGAGGCCGAGCTTGCGGAACTCCTCGACGAGCGCGGCTTCGCGCTTCAGATGCTCCGACGTGCTCCACGCCAGAGCACGGTCGGTGGCCGCCTGGAAGGCGGCCTGCTTGGCCGGCGTCATGCTCTGCCAGGTCTTCAGGTTCAGGGTGAGCAAGTCGTAGCCGATCAGATGCGAGGTCAGCACGATCTGCGACATGACCTCGTAGAACTTCATGTTCTGCACGTTGGGCAGCGGGTTGTCCTGGCCGTCGATGGCGCCGGTCTGCAGGCCGGTGTAGGTCTCGGCGTAAGCCATCGGTGTCGGGTTGGCGCCAAGCGACCGGCCGAGCAGCTGCCAGGCGTCGCCGGGCGGCATGCGCAGCTTGATGCCGGTCATGTCGGCCGGGGTGTTGATCTTCTTCTTTGTCTTCAGGCCGACTTGGCGCGTGCCAAAGAAGGTCGGCCCGAGGATCTTCACTTTCAGCTGATCCTCGACCATCTTCTTCATCTGCGCGCCAGCGTCGCTGGCGAAGAACTTCGCGAGGTGATTGGCGTCGCGAAAGAGGTAGGCCGACGTCAGCATTGTCCACGCCGGCACCTGCTTCGAAATGTCCTGCGGCGCGATATTGCCCATCTCGAGGTTGTCGCGCTGCAAGGCTACGAGTTCGGTGCCTTGCCTGAACATCGTCGAGTTCAGAAAGAGGTCGATCTGAAAATCGTTCTCGACGTCCTTGCTCAGCATGCGCATCATCTCGGCGCGGATATCCTTGTCCGAGAAGACGGCGGCAAAGCGCAGCGTCGACTTGGCCTGCGCCCAGGCGGGCAGGACGGCCCACGCGGCTGAGGCGGCGGCAGTCAGTAACGCGGAACGGCGGTTGGGGTTGAATTGCATGGTCGTCCTCCTGAGGTCAGATGGATCATCGGTGACTTGGCGCAAGCCCGCGTTGACGCGCACTTCTGACAGCCGGGAAGTCGCCGAGTTCTCGGGGCAGGGCAAGGCGGCCGCGCCGGCAAGCAGGACCGGGCTGGGGCGATGGGGGGGTGAAAGCGGTTAAACTATGCCCCCTTCCTGCCACTCCCACTCATCCATTGACGCGGAAAACCGAATTTGCCGACTGTCTCGCTGCCGACCAGCGCCGTCTGCGTTCGCTCGCTCGCGACCTGCGCCATCTCTTTGGCGAGCGCAGGGACGCGGCGCACGCCGAGTTCGAGCGCCTCGCCGAAAAGTCGCGCGCGGCGGTTGCGGCCCGGCGCGCCGGCCTGCCGAAGCCGAAGTTCCCGGCCGAGCTGCCGGTCAACGAGCGCCGCGCCGAGATAGCCGAGCTGATCGAGAAGAACCAGGTCGTCATCGTCTGCGGCGAAACGGGCTCGGGCAAGACGACGCAGATCCCGAAGATCTGCCTCGAACTCGGCCGCGGCACGACGGGTCTGATCGGCCAGACGCAGCCGCGCCGCATCGCCGCGCGCTCGACCGCGGCCCGCAGTGCGCAGGAACTCGAGACCGAGCTTGGCACCGTCGTCGGCTACAAGATCCGCTTTTCCGACCGCACCTCGCCGAATTCCTACGTCAAGCTGATGACCGACGGCATCCTGCTCGCCGAGACGCAGGGCGACCCGCAGCTGGCCGCCTACGACACGCTGATCTTGGATGAAGCGCACGAGCGCAGCCTGAACATCGACTTCCTGCTCGGCTACCTGAAGCAGCTCCTGCCCAAGCGCCCCGACCTCAAGCTGATCATCACTTCGGCGACGATCGACGCCGAGCGCTTTTCCAAACACTTTGGCAATGCGCCGGTGATCGAGGTCTCGGGCCGCATGTTCCCGGTCGAGGTGCGCTATCGGCCGCTGCAGAACGCCGAGGCGGAAAGTGACGACGAGCGCGACCTGTACGAGGCGATCGTCGATGCCTGCGACGAACTTGCCCGGATCGCTGGGGGCAACGGCGATGTTCTCGTCTTCCTTCCCGGCGAGCGCGAGATTCGCGACGCCGCGGAAGCGCTGAGAAAACACGCCTTCAGCCGCGCTGGCGTGCACCCGGAGATTCTGCCGCTCTTCGCGCGCCTCTCGGCCGAGGAGCAGTCGCGCATCTTCAAGCCGCACGTCGGCCGCCGCATCGTTCTCGCGACCAACGTCGCCGAGACTTCGCTGACCGTCCCCGGCATCCGCTACGTCGTCGATAGCGGGCTCGCGCGCGTCAAGCGCTATTCCTACCGCAACAAGGTCGAGCAGCTGCAGATCGAGAAGATCGCGCAGGCGCAGGCCAACCAGCGCGCCGGCCGCTGCGGCCGCGTCGCCGCCGGCGTCTGCATCCGGCTCTACGAAGAGCAGGACTTCAACCTGCGGCCGCCCTACGCCGAGCCCGAGATCCTGCGCTCGTCGCTCGCCGGCGTCATCCTGCGCATGAAGGCGCTGCGCCTCGGCGACGTCGAGGATTTTCCCTTCATCGAGGCGCCGCCGCCGAAAGCGATCAGCGACGGCTATCAGCTCCTCGTCGAACTCGGCGCGGTGACCGACGAGCGCGCGCTGACCGCGACGGGCGCCGAACTCGCGAAGATGCCGCTCGACCCGCGCGTCGCGCGCATGATCGTCGCCGCGCGCGACGAGGGCTGCCTCAAGGAAATGCTCGTCATCGCCGCGGCGCTGACCGTGCAGGACCCGCGCGAGCGGCCGCAGGAAAAGCAGGGGACGGCTGACGCGGCGCACAAGAAGTTCGCCGACGAGAAGTCCGAATTCCTCTCCTGGGTGAAGCTCTGGGCCTGGTATCAGGACGAAGTCGAGCACAAGAAATCGCACAACAAGCTCGTCCAGGCCTGCCACGCCAATTTCCTCTCGGCGCTGCGCATGCGCGAGTGGTCCGACATCCACTCGCAGCTGCACGGCCTCGTCGCCGAGAATCACTGGACCGAAAACCAGATTCCGGCGACCTACGACGCGGTGCACCGCGCGCTGCTCGCCGGCCTCCTCGGCAACATCGGCTGCAAGTCCGAGGATTCGGGCCATTATCTTGGCGCGCGTGGGATGAAGTTTCTGATCCATCCCGGTTCGGCGCTCAACAAGAAAGCCGGCAAGTGGATCGCCGCCGCCGAAATCACCGAAACGAGCAAGCTCTTCGCGCGCTGCGTCGCGCGCATCGAACCCGACTGGCTCGAGACCGTCGGCGCGCACCTGATCAAGAAGAGCTGGTTCGACCCGCACTGGGAAAAGAAAGCGATGCAGGCGGTCGCTTTCGAGCGCTCGACGCTCTACGGCATCGTCGTCAATCCGAAGAAGCGCGTGAACTACGGGCCGATGAACCCGTCCGATGCGCGCGAGATCTTCATCCGCCAGGGCCTCGTCGGCGGCGAGATCAGCGAGGACTACGCGCGGCGCTGGGCCTTCTACACGCACAACCACCAGCTGATGCTCGACATCGAGACGCTCGAGCACAAGTCGCGGCGCCCCGACGTCCTCGTCGACGACGAACTGATCTTTGCTTTCTACGACGGCATCGTTCCGGCCGGCATCACGAGCGGCGCCGAATTCGACCACTGGCGGCGCGAAGCCGAGCCCGACAATCCGAAGCTCCTGTATCTCAAGCGCGAAGACCTGATGCGGCACGAAGCGGCCGGCGTGACGACCGAGGCCTTCCCGCACGAGATCAAGCTCGGCGGTGTCGCTTACGCGCTCTCTTATCACTTCGAACCGGGCTCGGCCAAGGACGGCGTGACGCTCACCTTGCCGCTCGCGCAGTTGAACCAGATTCCGGGCGCGCGCTGCGAATGGCTGGTGCCGGGGTTGCTGAAGGAAAAGGTCATCCAGCTCGTCAAGACGCTGCCGCAGAAAATCCGCTCCAAGCTCGTTCCGGTCCCCGACTTTGCCGCCGAGTTTGTCGCCGCGGTCGAGCCCGCCGACAAGCCGCTCGTCGCGGCCCTTGTCCATTACATCCTGCAAACGCGGGGCTTGAATGCGCGCGGCTGGGAGATCACGCCCGACGCTTTCCGCCCCGACGCGCTGCCTTCTCACCTCTCGTTCAACTTCCTTTTGATCGACGAGAACGGCCGCCAGCTCGCGACGAGCCGCAGCCTGACCGAGCTCAAGCGCGAATGGGGCGGCAAGGCGCGCGACGAGTTCGCCGAGCTGCACGAGAGCCCGGCCGAGTACACCGGAATGAAGGACTGGAGCTGCGGCGAGCTGCCTGAACTGCTCGAAGTGAAGCTTGCCGGCGGGCAGAGCGTCGTCGGTTACCCGGGGTTCACCGACGACGGCGAGAGCGTTTCGCTCTGCGTCTTCGACACCCAGGAAGAAGCCCGCGTGGCGCACGCGCAGGGGCTGCTGCGTCTCTACAAGCTCGCCTTCCGCGAGCAGCTCAAGTACTTCGAGAAGAACCTGCCCGGCCTCACGCAGATGGCGATGACCTTCATGCCGCTTGGGAGCCTCGAAGACCTGCGCCGGCAGCTGATCGACGTCACGCTCGCGCGCGCCTGCCTGGTCGAGCCCTGGCCGACCGACGCCGCCGCTTTCAAGCGCAGTTGCGACGAAGCCAAGCCGCGCCTGGGCCTGATCGCGCAGGAGATCTGCCGCCTCGTCGGGCAGATTCTCGCCGACTGGCAGGCGGTGCTGAAGAAGCTGCCGGCGTTCAAGGCGCACGCCGCCGCCGTGCAGGACGTCGAAAAACAGGTCGCGCGGCTGATCGGCAAGCGCTTCATCGTCGACACGCCGTTCGAGCGGCTGCAGCATTTTCCGCGCTATTTCAAGGCGATCGTCCTGCGCCTCGACAAGCTCAAAGCCGACCCGGCACGCGACCCGCGCCTGATGGCCGAGTACGCGCCGCTATGGACGCTCTACGAGCGGCGGGCGCTGCTGCTTGCCAAGCAGGGCGTCGCCGATCCCCAGGTCGAACAGTTTCGCTGGCTGCTTGAAGAGCTGCGCGTCCAGCTCTTCGCGCAGGAGCTGCGCACCCCCGCGCCGGTGTCGGTCAAGCGGCTGCAGAAGATGTGGGAAGCGATGTAGGAGCCGGATCTCGAGCGGTCTCGCCGTTGTCTGTGAGCAAACGCCACATCGCCCAATAAATTGGGCTCCTACAGTGGTCTCCGGAGCTGCGCGCGGTGTTGTAGGAGCCCGATTTATCGGGCGATTGGCCCTCGGCCACCCGGCAAGCTCCGGAGGGGAACGCTATTACGTGTCAGCTCAGCGCGAGCTCAACATGCCGCCCGATTTACAGCAGTTTAGGGACTCAAACAAAACCGAGCGCTGACCTCTTATTCGCTGCTTCGATACTCACGAGGTGAGCTTCCTTCTACTTGGTGTCTTCTTCCCAAAGGCATTCCGAATAGCGCTTTTTATCGGTCACGGTTTTGGTCTGCGGCCTTCACCGGCCATTCTGGCAGCTTCGTCAATAACCCTGTCTGAAACGAAGTATCCGATATCTTTCCACCCTTCCAGAATCGGTACGACTTCAGAAAGCAAGCCTTTGTCTTTCGCTAATACTAGAATCTTCGCGCTACCATAAACTTCGATTTTTTGACGAATTGCCAGTAGTCGTCCAAGCCGTTCATCCATCAAAAGAGGAAGTCGTCGCTTTTTCGCCAAAGCGATCGCCATTGCCTCTCCATCGTCAAGGGCAGATGGCAGCACCGATGCGGGATTGATCTCGCTGTTCTCTGTAAGAATTCCGCTCTTTAGGGCCGCTGCGATGGCTGCGGCGCCCGGATCTCTTAGATCGAAGACGCATTCAGCCACTACAGCGGAAGGCACGAGCACTTCGTCGTCGACGACTGCGCGAAGGAGTTCGAGACCCACGGAACGCGCAAAAATAATCAGAGGCCCGCTATCGGCAACGATGATCTTCATTCGTCAGCTTGAGCCTCGGCTAGGGCCCTTTCCTCTTCTTCCGGGTCGTAGTCGATGACGGGGACGCCGAGCGATCCTACGTATCCCATAAACTTTTCAAGCGACATGCCGGACAACTTGGCCGCTTTGCCGATGCTGACGATGTGCTCTGAGTAGAGCTTTACGGCCAAACCAACGCCCACCCCGCTCGCGAGCAGAGTGTCGTCGAAAGGCACTGCCACGAACACTGGCTGCCCATGCTTCGTGATAACGGAAAGCTGGCCTTCCTCTGCCGTACGCACCAGTTCTCCAGTGCGGTCTCGCAGATCACGTATCGTAAAGGTTTGCATGTTGGTCGCCCTGTTAAAAATACACACAGACGATGGCACAAAATACCATCCGCGTCGATAAAGAATTTCGAGTCTTGGGGCCTGCAGCACCTGTTCGTCAATTCTGTCGTGCTAGGCTGATGACGATTTTTCGCGGAGCCACCCATGCCCGAAATCCTCCTTGCCTTGCAACGCAGCCTCGCGGCACTGACGCGGCCGCGCGTCTGGCTCTACCTGCTGACGCCGGCGCTGCTGGCCTTGCTGCTCGTCGTCGGCTTCGGCTTCTTCGGGCTGCAGCAGCTCGTCGCGTTCCTGCTCGAGCAGCCGCCCTTCGCCTGGGTCGCCGCCTGGGGCGCGCTCTGGCTGGCGCACGTGCTGGCGCTGCTCGGCGGCTGGATGCTGATCCTTGCGGCCTGCTATCTCGTCGCGACCCTGCTCACGGCGATCATCGTCCTGCCGTTGCTGCTCGCCCACGTTGCCGCGGCCGATTATCCCGACCTCGCGCAGCTCGGCAGCGACAGCGTCGTCGCGGCGACTTGGAACAGCCTGTGGGCCGCCGTCCTGTTCATCGTCGGCTGGCTCGTCACGCTGCCCCTGTGGCTGATCCCGGGACTTGCGCTGATCCTGCCTTTTTTCTGGATGGGCTGGCTCAACCGCCGCACCTTCGCCTACGATGCGCTCGCCGCGCACGCGACCGACGACGAATGGCGCAAGCTGAAGCGCGACAAATCGACGCCGCTGCTGATGCTCGGTCTCGTCATGGCGGTGGCCGCGCATGTGCCTTTCCTCGGCCTGCTCGCGCCTTCTTTCGCCGCGCTCGCTTACGTCCATTACTGCCTGGAAGCCTTGCGCCGCCTGCGCGGCGGGGCCGTCGTGGCAGTCGAAAGGCGCTAACGTCCACCGCAAAGGCGCAAAGGGGCAAAGAATTCGCAAAGAAAACCAGTCAAAATCGCGTCTTTGCGGTGGGTTTTGACTTTGACTGAACGGGAGAGCACATGAACTTTGGCGCACTGATCATCGGCGACGAGATTCTTTCGGGCAAGCGCGTCGACCAGCACTTCAACAAGATCGTCGGCATTCTGGCGGCACGCGGCCTGCGCCTGTCCTGGGCTGAGTACCTCGGCGACGATCGCGAGCGGATCGCGGCAACGCTCAAGCGCACATTCGCCTCCGGCGACGCCGTTTTTTCCTTCGGCGGCATCGGCAATACGCCCGACGACCATACGCGGCAGGCGGCGGCGCTGGCGCTCGGCGTCGATCTCGTCCTCCACCCCGACGCCGAACGCGAAATCCGCGCGCGCTTTGGCAGCGAAACGAACGAGCGCCGCCTGCTGCTCGGCACTTTCCCGCGCGGCGTTGACATCGTCCCCAATCCGTTCAACCGCATCGCGGGCTTTTGCGTGCGCGAGCACTACTTTCTGCCGGGCTTTCCGCAGATGGCGCACCCGATGGCCGAATGGGCGCTCGATACTTTTTATTCCGATCGTTTCAACCGCCAGCCGACGGTCGACAAGGCTTTCCTGCTGACCGGCGCGACGGCCTACGAGAGCTCGCTGCTCGACCTCATGGAGCGCATCGTTCGCGACTATCCCGACTTGCGCCTGTTCAGCCTGCCGTCGATCGGCCCCGACGGCCAGCGCCGCCATCTCGAACTCGGCGTCGAAGGCGAAGCGACGCTCGTCGAGCAGGCGATGGAAGAAATCCGCGTCGAAGTTGAACGCCGCGACATCCGATGGGCGTGGCGCGATTAGAGGAAAGTCGCAAGCGACGCTCGAATCTCCCCGCTCCCTTGCGGACAGGGGCCGGCGGTGAGGGAAACCCTGCCTACTCGCGCGGCGCCACCGTTGCCGACGGTTTGAGCGAGAGCGGCTCACCGGGCTTTTCGCTCGCCGGCGGGTTCTTGCCTCTCGGCTGGATGATCGCGCGCACGCGCGCCTGCGCGACGCCGGTCGCAGTCTTGGTATCGCCGGCGCCGTTGGTGACGATGTATTTTTCGGTCAGCGCGTCGTAGGAAATGTACTGGCCGCGCACTTCGTCCTGGCCGCTCTTGACCCAGGCGCGAACGAAGAACTCGGTTTTCTCGTCACGGGCCCGGTAGTCGATGCGCTCGGCTTCGCCCTCGACGTAGTCGTCGCTGCCCTCGCGCTTCTGCCTGAAGCGGGCGAGTCCACCGGCGCCGCCGGTGGCGACGCCTTTCTGGAAACCGTCGGCGTCCTGCGTGATGACGAGGCGCGCGGTGCGAATCTGCAGCGTCCCCTGGTTGAGCACGACGTTGCCTTCGAAGACCTGGACCTTGTTGAGGTCGTCGAGACTGACGCGGTCGGCTTCGAGGTTGATCGGCTTTTCGCGGTCGGCTTTTTCGGCGAAGGCCGGCGATGCCGCGAAAAGCAGCACGAGCGGGATGGCAAGGGCGTGTTTTATCATCATGGCTTCTTGGCGTAGCGGCTTTCGAGGCGGGCGACGGCCTGGGATTCGAGCAGATAGGTCTGCGCCCGGTTATCCACCTGCATGCCGACGCCCTTGGCCCACGATCTTCCCTTGGTCAGGAACACCGGGCTCTTCGTGTAGGCTTTTTCGTCGTCGGGAAGAACGGTGAGGCGTTCGGTCTTGGCGGTGAGTTCGTCGTCGGTCGCGGAGGCCGGACGATAGAGCTCGACCTTGCCGTAAAGATCGATCTGCTTGCCATCCTGGCTGACGTGCCCGATCTCGCCCTTGACCGTGAGCGCCGGTTTGCCGGGTTGCAGGTAGACGAGGTTGGGACGCAGGAGGTCGGTCGTGTCGTCGTCGGGATAATGCCGGATGTCGGTCGCCTTCAGCGTATAGAGCAGGCGGCCATTGGCGTCGAGCTTGCGCACGGTGGCGTCGGCCACAATGTAGTCGGGGTCGTGCCGGGTTTTGCCGTCGTGCCGAGGCTCCGGCGCTTCGGTCGCGTAGCGCAGCCAGAAAGTCAGCGCCGCGAGCGTCATGAGCAGGCTCAAGGGAAAAAGAGCGCTGCCCCAGCGTTTCATTTTCGGCGCGCCGGCAGGTAGGGCGCGAGCGCCGCGTCGAGCTTGCCCTGCGCGTCGAGGATGAATTCGCAGACTTCGCGGACGGCGCCGCGACCGCCGATCTTGCTTGACGCGAACTGCGCGTACTCGAACACGGTCTCGTGCGAATCGGCAGGCGCGGCCGAGAATCCACAAAGGTCCATGATGTGCAGATCGACGATGTCATCGCCCATGTAACCGGCTTCGTCGGCTTCGATGCCGAGCTTGTCGATGAGTTCCTGCATCGTCGCGCGCTTGTCTTCTATCCCCTGGTAAAGGATGTCGATGCCGAGGTTCTTCATGCGCCATTCGACGCAGCGCGCCTTGCGCCCGGTGATGATGGCGACGGTGATCCCGGCACGTTGCAGCATCTTCATGCCAAGGCCGTCGAGGCTGTTGAAAGCCTTCATTTCAACGCCTTCGTCGGTGTAGTAAAGCGAACCTTCGGAGAGCACGCCGTCGACGTCGAAGGCCATGAGCTTGAGCCGGCGTGCGCAGGCCCTGGTTTTTTCAAGAGGAATCATTTTTAAAGGGTCCGGGCTTTGAAAAGGTCGTGGATATTGAGTGCGCCGATCAGAACACCCTCGTCGTCGACGACGGGGATCTGGTTGATGCGTTGCCTGTCCATCATTTCGACGGCTTCGGCGGTGAGCCGGTCCGGGCTCATGACGCGCGGGCGCGGCGTCATCACCTCGCTCACCGTCAGCGTCTTGAGGTCCAGTCCGCCGACGATGGCGCGGCGCAGGTCGCCGTCGGTGAAGATGCCGACGACTCGCCGCCCGGGACTCACGATCACCGTCATGCCCATGCCGC
>CAZALA010000015.1:0-39059 GCA_964485725.1 uncultured Propionivibrio sp.
GTCGGGGCGACGATGCGCTGGGGGTCGACGAGGGCCGCGAACCTGGCGAGCCGCCAGCAGTAGACCGTCCAGCAGCTGAAGGCCGACGCCTGGCAAGGCGTCGGGCCGTATCGGGCCATAAACCGCTGGCCCTCGCGCCAGCGATGCAGCGAAGCATTGCCGGCTTGCAACGTTTTCAGGAAAGTCAATATGTCCCAGTTCGACAACGTCAGCGTGATCAAGAAAGCCAACGTCTATTTCGACGGCAAGTGCGTCAGCCACACGATCGAGTTTGCCGACGGCACGAAGAAATCGGTCGGCGTGATCCAGCCTTCGTCCCTGGTCTTCAATACCGGCGCGCCCGAAATCATGGAAGGCGTCGCCGGCGAGTGCAAGGTCCGCCTCAGGGGCGAGAGCGAGTGGAAGACCTACGGTGCGGGCGAATCGTTCAAGGTGCCGGGCGACTCGTCGTTCGAGATCTCGTGCGCAGCGCCTTATCATTACGTTTGTCATTTCGGCTGAGGCCGCGCCGTCGCAGATTCGACCCGCTTGCCGCAGCGAAACGCATTGCACCTATTGCCGGGAGAGCATGATGCCGAGTTTTGATTTTTCATCCGAAGCCGACATGGTCGCCCTGAAGAACGCGATCGATGTCACGAGCCGGCAGATCAACGCGCGCTACGACTTCAAGGGGACGTCGGCCGAAGTCGAGCTCAACGACAAGGACAAGGTCATCACCTTGCACGGCGACTCCGAGTTTCAGCTCGACCAGATCAAGGACATCCTTTTCCCGGCGATGGAAAAAAAGGAAAAGGACAGCGTCAAGCGGCTCGAGCATCAGAACGTGCAGAAGATCTCGGGCGACAAGGTCAAGCAGGAGCTCAAGATCAGGATCGGCATCGAATCGGAGCTCGCGAAGAAAATCGTCAAGCTGATCAAGGACTCGAAGCTCAAGGTCCAGGCTTCGATCCAGGGCGATGCGGTCCGCGTCACCGGCGCCAAGCGCGACGAACTGCAGCAGTGCATCGCGACGGTCACCAAGGCCATTACCGATTTTCCGATCAGGTACGGCAATTTCCGCGATTGAGCGCGAGAGTGCCCCGGCCTTGCCTTCGGCACGCCGGTTGAAAAGTCAGCGATCCTCCATGTCGTCGAAGAGCGAACCCTCCGCAGAACGTATCAACCCGGGCGTCCTCTCCTGGGTCGAGGAGCTGCGGCGCGTGTCGACGGCGGTGAGCAAGACTTCCGCGAAGGGGTCGGCCGGCCGCAACCAGCTCTTCTATCTCCTGCACTGGACGAACGACGCCGGCGGTTTCGGCGTCACCGTCCACAAGGGCCGCGATCCCGAGAGCGCCGAAGAGTGGTGGAGCATCGACCGGGCCTTGCACAAGCCGCCGCCTTTTGTCAGCGAAGACGACATCGGCATCCTGCGTCTGCTCTGGATAGAGCGTACGCACGACATCGGCCTGCGCGCTTTCGGCCTCGGCCCCAAGCACGGCGCCGAAATCCTGCGGCGCATGGCGGCGACCGGAAGGCTTTGCCCGGCCAACGACTATTCGCCCCTGCTGCTGTCGTCGACGCGGCCGGCGAAAGTCAGCTGGCGGCTCGACGTCAATGGCCGGCAAAGGCCGCGGCTCGAATCCGAGCCGCCGGCAAGCCTCGTCATTCCGGTGCGCCCACCCTGGTACGTCGATCTCGACGAGGGGTTGATCGGCGCCCTCGAGGTCCCCGGCAACCCGGCGCTGATCGCGCGCCTGTTCGCCTTGCCGCCGCTCTCGTCGAAGGAAGCGGCGCTCGTCGCCGAAGCGCTCTCCGAACTTGCGCCCGAATTGCCGATCCCGATCGAGGACGCCAGCGCCAGCCTGCGCCGCATCGAGGCGAGCCCGATCGCCGTGCTCTCGCTGCAGACGATAGAGGTGCATGGCAATCGCGCCTGGCGCGATTATCCGGCAAGTTTCGACGGCGGGCCTTTCGACATCGCGCGGCCGGTGTTCCGCTATCAGGACGCCGACATCAAGCCCGGTGACACCAGCGCATTTTCCACGCTGCCCGACGGCGAGACGGTGCGCGTGCTGCGCCGCGGCGAATTTGAAAAGACGATGCTCGAAGCACTCGCCGGGGTCGGGCTGCAGAAGATTCCCGGCTACGCGCTCCATACCTTCGGCAGCCCGCCCGAGGGCGCTTACGGCCTCGCCGGGCAGGCCGAGTGGTCGGCCTTCATGACGGACGCGGTGGCAACGCTGCGCAGCGCCGGCTGGCAGATCGAATTCGACGACGATTTTCGCCACCATGCGCTTGAAATCGACGGCTGGGACGCGACGCTGCTCGACGCCGAGAACGGCTGGTTCGACCTCGACATGGGCATCATCGTCGAGGGCGAGCGCCTGCCGCTGGCACCGCTGCTCGCCGGCCTCTTTCGCAGCGACGGGCGCTGGCTCGATTCGGCGCTCCTTGCCGGCATCGACGACGAAGAGATGGTCGAACTGCGCACGGCGACGAACCAGCGCATCCGCGCGCCGGCAGGACGCTTGAAACCGCTGGCGGCGACGCTCATCGATCTCTTCGACGGCATCGGCGAGAGCGCGACGCTGCGCGTTTCGCGTTTCGATACGCAGCGGCTCGCCGAACTCAAGGATACGAGCCGCTGGCAGTTTCACGGCGAACGCGACGTGCTGGCGCTCGCCGATCAACTCTCGGCGGCGCAGGGCATCGGCCATATCGACTCGCCCGCCGGCCTCGGCCTCGAGCTGCGCTCGTATCAGCAGGAAGGCCTCGCCTGGCTGCAGTTCCTGCGCGAGCACAAGCTTTCGGGAATCCTTGCCGACGACATGGGCCTCGGCAAGACGGCGCAGGCGCTGGCGCACCTTCTGCTCGAAAAGGAAGCGGGCAGGCTCGACCTGCCGGCGCTCATCGTCCTGCCGACTTCGCTGATCTTCAACTGGAAGAACGAAGCCGCGCGCTTTGCACCCAGCCTTTCGATCCTTTCGCTGCACGGCGCCGAACGCAAGGCGCGCTTTGCCGAAATCGCCTCGCATGACGTCGTGCTGACGACCTACCCGCTGCTCTGGCGCGACGCGCCGGTGCTGACGCAGCACCGCTATCACCTGCTCATCCTCGATGAAGCGCAGACGGTCAAGAACGCGCGCAGCCAGGGCGCCGAAGTCGTCCGCCGCATCGACGCCCGCCATCGCCTCTGCCTCACCGGGACGCCGCTTGAAAACCACTTGGGCGAACTGTGGAGCCAGTTCGATTTCCTGCTGCCGGGCTTTCTCGGCGACAGCAATCGCTTCGCCAAGTATTGGCGGACGCCGATCGAAAAGCTCGGCGACGCCGAGCGCCGCAACCTGCTGGCACGGCGCATCCGTCCTTTCATCCTGCGCCGCAAGAAAGAGGAAGTTGCGCGCGAGTTGCCGCCAAAGACGATCATCGTGCGCAAGGTCGAGCTTGCCGGCGGCCAGCGCGACCTCTACGAGACGGTGCGCGTCGCCATGGACGCGATGGTGCGCGAGGAAGTCGCGAGCAAGGGCTTTGGCCGCAGCCAGATCGTGATCCTCGATGCGCTGCTGAAATTACGCCAGGTCTGCTGCGATCCGCGACTCGTGCGCGCGGTCTCGGCGCAGCGCGTCAAGGAGCGCGCCAAGCTCGATCTTCTGATGACGATGCTGCCCGAGCAGGTCGACGAGGGCCGGCGCATCCTGCTCTTCTCGCAATTCACGAGCATGCTCGCGCTCATCGAAACCGAATTGAAGCGCGCCGGAATTGCCTACGTGACGCTGACCGGCGAGACGACCGACCGCGAAACGCCGGTGCGCCGTTTCCAGGCAGGCGAAGTGCCGATCTTCCTGATCAGCCTCAAGGCCGGCGGCGTCGGCTTGAACCTTACCGCCGCCGACACCGTGATCCACTACGATCCCTGGTGGAACCCTGCGGTTGAAAACCAGGCGACCGATCGCGCGCATCGTCTCGGGCAGGACAAGCCGGTTTTCGTCTACAAGCTCATCATCGCCGGCAGCATCGAGGAGAAAATTCTCGCCCTGCAGGAGCGCAAGGCCGACCTCGCCGCCGGCATTCTCTCCGAGGACCGGAGCGTGAACCTCAAGTTCGGCGAAGACGACATGGCAGCGCTGTTCGCGCCGCTGCCCGCTTGAGAAAATCTTTGCGCCGCATCTCAAGTTGCAGCGCAAACGTTTGACCCGGTCGCTGCGGACGAGGATAATCTGCGCTTCGCGGTTTAATTTTCCTGCCCCAAGCCCCGGCATTTCGGGCTCCGGGCAGACCGGTCGGTCATTCGTCGGCCTGTCTTTGGTTATGTGGTGAAACCGGCCGGAGCGCAGGCATGCCTGCCTTCGCGATGTCCAGGTGCGCCAAGCCAGGATCTTGCTCCGCAACAGATCAACGGACGCGCGCGCGCAGGACAATATATTCATGGCTGAAAATCAATCATCGATCGCGATCGATCCCTATTACGACGGTGCTCCCGCTTACATGACCGAGGTCTATGACTGGGCTTACGTCGATCCGAAGTGGGTGCGCGCGCTCGATCGCATCTGGGTCGTTCGCGTCCTGCTCTTCCTCAACGACCAGCGCCTGATGCGCGCCTACCTCGACGAAATCAAGGAAGGCATGCGCGTCTGGCAGCTCGCGCACGTCTATGGCGATCTCGTCACGCGCGCCGCGCAGAAGGTCGGTCCGACCGGTGCCTTTCACCTCACCGACGTGACGCCGGTTCAGGTCGAGCACGGCACGCGCAAGCTCGCCGGAATGGACTGGACCAAGGTCATCCGCAGCGACGCCGCCGATTTTTGCGGCGACGGAGAAAGCAACTACGACCTCATCTGCAGCTTCTTCCTGCTGCACGAAGTGCCCGAGGAAAAGAAGTACGAGATCGTCAGCAACATGCTCGAGAAGCTGCCCAAAGGCAGCAAGGTCATCTTCGTCGATTACCACAATCCGGCGAAGTGGCAGCCGATCCGCTACATCCTGAAGCTCGTCAATCGCTATCTCGAGCCTTTCGCCGAGGCCCTGTGGAACAACGAAATCCGCCATTACGCGAAGAACGGCGACGCCTTTTCCTGGCGCAAGAAAACCTTTTTCGGCGGCGTCTATCAGTGCGTCGTCGTCGAGCACAAGGACGCCGCTGCCTGAGCGAGGCGCGCTGCCGCGGCCATGCCGCCAGGCTGCGCCGGGCCTTGCCCGGCCGGTAGCTTGTGTTCAGGTTCAGGGCGCATGCTCAGGACGCGCGGGTTTCCCCGATCTGATGCAAGCTGCATGATGGCGCCTGCCGGTCCGGCCGCTGCGCCGGGCCTGTCTGCAACCGCCATGTCTGGCGACGCCAGCCGGTCCTGGCGGGGATTGTGGCAGAATAGCCGGGTAGCTCAGCAAGGGAGGCGCAATATGGCAATCGGTTTTGCCGGTCATCGCTCGACCGCGCGTCGTACAAGCTGTACGAGTCGTGCGAGTTCTCTGACGCTGGCGCTCGTTCTTGGCCTCGGCCTCGGCGCGCCGGCGGCGAAGAGCGCCGAGGTCGGCCTGGCCGGCCTCTTCCCCGGCAAGGCGCTGCTGACGATCAACGGCGGGCCGCCGCGCATCGTAAACGTTGGCACGACGACCGAAGAAGGGGTAAAAGTGGTCTCGACCGAAGGCGAGCTTGCGACGCTGGAAGTCGACGGCAAGAAGCGCGTGCTGCGCGTCGGTCAGAACGTCGCTGCGCAGGCCTCGACGGCGAGCGCGACGGTCGTGCTGAACGCCGACGCCGGTGGGCATTTCATGACGACCGGGACGATCAACGGAACGACGGTGCGCTTTCTGGTGGACACCGGCGCGTCGATGATCTCGCTCGGCGCCGGCGATGCGCGCCGGATCGGCATCGATACGAGCCGGGGCGAAGTCGGTTACACGCAGACGGCGAACGGCCTCGTCCAGGTCGCCCGCGTCAAGCTCGATACGGTGCGCGTCGGCGACATCACGATGAACAACGTCGATGCCAATGTATTGCAGCGCGAACTGCCGGTGGTGCTGCTCGGAATGAGTTTTTTGAACCGTATGGATATGCAGCGAAATGGCGATACCATGACGCTGAAGAAACGCTACTAGGAGAGTCAAATGCCTCATCGCGACCAGGAAATCATCATGTTGCGCCGCGAACTGGAAATCCTGATGCACGAGCGGCAGAATCTGCTGCGCGTCGTCGGTTCGACCGCCGCCCTGATCGCCTGCCTCGACAGCAAGCGTCTTCCCCTCGGCGCGATCGAATCGGCCGACCTCGTCGCCACTTCGATCAATTCGCTCTCCGAGGAAACCCTGCAGGACGCGCTCAAGTCGGTACGCGCCGAGATCGAAAACGAGGAAGCCGGCGACGGAAACTGAAGACCTGCAAGCGGCGTCGCAGCTGCCGCCGCTCGATGCTGCCCGATTGCGTTCGCTGCTGCTGCCGGTTCTGCGCCGCAGCGTCGGCTGCGCCGGGATCCCGGCGTTGGCGGCGCAGCCGGCGCGTGCAAGCGCGGTCGGGGCGGGAGCGCTCACCGCAGCGTCGGTGCTCGTTCCCCTGATGGCTCGCGAGACCGGCGTTTCGGTCCTGTTCACGCAGCGCACCGCGCACCTCAAGGACCATCCCGGGCAGATCAGCTTTCCGGGCGGGCGCGTCGAAGCCGGGGACGCGTCGCCCACGCATACGGCCTTGCGCGAAGCGCAGGAAGAAATCGGCCTGGCCGCGACTGCCATCGAAGTCCTTGGCGCGCTGCCCGAGCATCCGACGAGCACGGGATTTCTGGTGACGCCGGTCGTCGGCATCGTCACGCCGCCCTTCGCCCTCTCGCCGCATGCCGACGAAGTCGCGCACATTTTCGAAGTGCCGCTCGCCTTTCTGCTCGATACGCAGAACCACGAGGCGCACACCTGGAGCAGGGACGGTCGCTTGCAGCACGCAATTGCCCTGCGCTACGGCGAGCACTTCATATGGGGAGCGACGGCAGCGATCGTCGTAGCGCTGATGCGCGCGCTCAACGCGGCGATCGCCGCTCGCCGCTGAGGCGGCTTGCGACTTCGCGCGGCGCGGCGCCGGCGTGGCTTGTCGAGCACGATGGAGGCATTGTTTTTGCCTCAGCTCGCTGCGGGCAATTATGATATGTTGCCTGTTTTCAAGCGCAGCTGCGCGATGCGCCGGCCGACAAAAAATTTAGCATGAGCCTCTTTTCGCTGATCGCCGTCCTGCTGCTCGAACAGATTCGGCCGCTGCCGTACCCGACGGTGGTTCATCGGCCGCTCCTCAGTCTCGCCCGCATTCTCGAGAATGTTTTCAACGCCGGCGAGCGCGGTCACGGCGTCATTGCCTGGTGCTTCGGCGTCGGCGGGCTCGTCCTCGCCGGCGGCGCGATTTACGCCGGCCTGCACGCCGTAAGTCCCATCCTCGGCTGGCTGTGGAATGTCCTCGTCCTCTATTTCACGATGGGCTTTCGCCAGTTCAGCCATCATTTCTCCGAAATCGAGGTGGCGCTGCGCGTCAATGACCTGGCGCAGGCGCGCGCTCTGCTCGCGCGCTGGCGCGCACGCCCGGCGTCGGATCTCTCGGCTTCCGAGGTGGCGCGCCTTGCCATCGAAGAAGCGCTGAAAGCCTCGCATCGCCATGTCTTTGGCGTTCTCGTCTGCTTCGTCGTGCTGCCGGGACCCTGCGGCGCGATTCTTTACCGGGCGGCGGCGTTTTTCGCCGACCTCTGGCGCGCCGGCGGCGACGCCGACACCGAGCGCTTCGGGACCTTTTCGCGGCAGGCTTTCGCGCTCATCGACTGGCTGCCGGCGCGAATCACGGCGTCGGGTTTCGCCATCGTCGGCAACTTCGAAGACGCGATCTACTGCTGGCGCACGCAAGCTGCGAAGTCCTCCGATCAGTCGCCCGGCAACGCCGTCGTTCTCGCCAGCGCCGCCGGCGCGCTTGGCGTGCGCCTCGGCATGCCGCTCTACGAGGCGGGTCAGATCACCGATCGCGCCGAGATCGGCACCGGCCAGGACGCCGACGTGGACTTCATGCAAAGCGCCGCGGCGCTCGTCTGGCGCGCGCTGGTGCTGTGGCTGCTGCTCCTGCTGCTGCTCGGCCTGGCCGGGCTCGTCGGCGGCTGAACGCGGCTAGCGATCGCGGGCGCCCGAGCCGGAGGGCGGCGGCGTGCTCATTTCGGCCCGATAGAAGCAGATGGTGTTGCGGCCCTTGGCCTTGGCGGCATACATGGCAAGGTCGGCCTGCTTGAGCAGTTCGAAGGGACTCGTCTGCTGGTCGAAGAAAAGCGTCACGCCGATGCTCGTCGTGCTGACATTCTCGTGGCCATCGAGGTCGTACGGGCGCGCCAGCGTGGCGAGGATTTTCTGGCCGACGGCGTCGGCCTGCATGGCGCTCTCCTCGGCGAGCAGACTCAAGTTGAGGAGCATGACGACGAATTCGTCGCCACCGAAGCGCGACACCGTATCGCCCTCGCGCACGCAGGTCGAGAGGCGGGCGGCGACCTGCTGCAGAAGGCGATCGCCCTTGTCATGTCCGAGGCTGTCGTTGAGCGTCTTGAACTGGTCGAGGTCGAGGTAGAGCAGCGCGCCCTGGCGCCCGCTGCGCGCGCTCGCGGCCATCGCCTGGTGCAGGCGGTCGAGCAGCAGCCGGCGATTGGGCAGGCCGGTGAGCGCGTCGAAGAAGGCAAGATGCTTGATCTCGTCTTCGGCGGCCTTGCGCTCGGTGATGTCGGTCAGCGTCAGAACGTAGTGGGTGGCGGTGCCGCCGGCGCTCGTCACGGCCGTGATCGTCACCCATCCTGGATAAGGCTCGCCGTTCTTGCGGCAGTTCCACAGTTCGCCCTGCCAGGCGCCGTTCTTGGCGATGCGCTTCCACATCAGCGCATAGAAAGCGCCCGGGTGCCGGCGTGAGCGCAGGCGGCGCAGGGAGCGCCCCGCGAGGTCGCCGATCGCGTATCCGGTAATGCGCGTGAATGCCGCATTGACGCGCAAGATCTTCATCCTGGCGTCGGCAATGAGCATCCCTTCCTGCGCTTCAAAAGCGGTCGCGGCGATCTGCAATTCCTCTTCGGCGCGCTTGATCCGCGTCACGTCCTGCATCGTTCCGACGCAGCGCTGCGGGCTGCCGGCTGCGTCGAACTTCACTTCGACGCGCTGCGAGATCCAGCGCAGGTCGCCGTCGCGGACGAGGCGATGCTCGTTGATCACCGCATCGCCCTTGAGCGCGCTCTCCCAGTCGCGGTCGAACTGCGCGCGATCGGCGGCGTGAATGCGCTGGCGGTACTCGGCAAGCGTCGTCGAACTGCCTTGCGGCAGCGCGCAAATACGGCAGGTCTCGGGCGACATCTCGATCTTGTCCGTCGCAAAGTCGTAGACCCAGCTGCCGAAGTGCGCGACCGCCTGCGCCTTGTTGAGGTCGGCGGCGATTGCCTGCGCCGCGATGGTGCTCGAGGCCAAGTGGCGCGAAAGGATTTCGACTTCGCGGATGCGCCGTCCGTAAGAGCGCACGAGAAAGAAAACGAGAAAAGCCGTAAAGAGGATACAGAGGATTTGCGCGATGCCATGGATGACCGCCGGGCTGCTGCCGGTTCTGGGAAGGAAGCCGGCGAGCTCGGCGCCGAGCAGCATCATCGTCGTCGCCACCGAGAGCAGCGCGAGCCACACGGCGCGCCGCGATCCGAAGAGCCAGCCGCAGAGGATGATGATCACGGGATAGAAAACGACGAGGGTGCCGCGCACGCCGCCGTAAAAGATCAGGATGGCGGTGATGATCGTCCAGGTGCCGGCGACGAGCAGAGTCAGCGCGACGCGGATCCTGCCCAGCGCGAGCAGAACGAGCGAGCCCACGGCGACAAGGAATTCGCCGGCGGGGCCGAGCATGCGCAGCGGCTGCTCGGGGGAGAAGAAATGCACGACGAGAAGGCCGATGAAGCCGATCGCCGCGACGAGCCAGACCGTGCCTTTGACGAAGAAGGGCGACAGTCCCCATGACAGGGGGAATTCGGTCGACTGGTCGAAGCGGGGAAGTCTGTCTGCCATGACATTCCGGGTGCAAGCGATGGGCGAGGCCTGGGCCCACTATAGCCCTCGCTGCTGGCCGCATCAATACAGAAGGTATCCCCGGCGCATATCCTCCCAGGCGATCTCGTCGGGCCGGGTGAGCGCATCAAGGTCCGCGGGCGTCGCCGTCGGATCATCAACCCATTCGCGCAGCAGCGGTCCGCCGGCAATGAGATCGATCGGCAGTCGCGTCGTTTCATACTCGTATGCGAAGTCGCGCCACAACGGGTAATCGCCGTAAAGCCGGCGCAGCGCCTTGAAGGCGAGACTCTGCACGCGCCACGGACGAAACGCCGCATGCGCGTAAGCCGGATCGTCGACGTGCACTTGCACGCCCTGGCAAAGCTCGCCCGCGTGCTTGTTGAAAGTCGGCTCGAAGCAGCATTCGCGCAGGCGGCAGCCGGCGAGCCATTGCGGGGCGAGCGCATGCATCGTCTTGACGAGCGCGTGCGCGTCGATGTCGGGAGCGCCAAAGAGCTCGAGCGGGCGCGTCGTGCCGCGACCTTCCGAGAGCGTCGTCCCCTCGACCATCACCGTACCGGCGTAGCAGCGCGCCATCGCAAGACTGGGCGCGTTCGGACTCGGGTTGATCCAGCTGCGCTCGCCGAGCGGCCAGCCGAAGCCCGGCCCGACGTCGGGCAGCCAGCCGTCCATGGCAATGACCTTGCAATCGACCTTAAGCGCGAGCGTCGCGATGACCCAGCGCGCCAGTTCGCCCTTCGTCAGGCCATGGCGCATCGGCATCGGCGCGGCGCCGACGAAGCTCTCCCATCCCGCGCGCAGCATCAGTCCTTCGACCGGGCGTCCCGCCGGATTTGGCCGGTCGAGTATCCACACGCTCTTGCCGTGCGCGGCGGCCGCCTCGAGCAGGTAGCGCAGCGTCGTGATGAAGGTGTAGATGCGGCAGCCGAGGTCCTGCAAATCGATCAAGAGCACGTCGAAAGTCGACATCATCGCCGCCGTCGGGCGGCGAACTTCGCCGTACAGGCTGAATACCGGGATGCCGTGGCGGACATCGACAAAATCGGGCGACTCGAGCATGTTGTCCTGCTTGTCGCCGCGCAGCCCGTGCTGCGGTCCGAATGCCGCCGTCAGGCGAACTTCGGGCAGCGCGTGCAGGGCGTCGATGGCGTGCGTAAGGTCGACGCTGACCGAAGCCGGGTGCGCGAGCAGCGCGACGCGGCGGCCGGCCAGCGGGGCGCGCATCGCGGGGTCGGCGAGCAGGCGGTCGAGGCCGAAACGGGTGGGTGCCATGGCGTTCTCCTCAGGACCTCGTCCCGCACGCCGGCAGTTCGATGATAAAGGCATCCCGGTCGTGAAAATCGGGCGCGCGCGCAAGATGGCGCAAAGCCCAGTAGCTGCGCTCGCCGTCGACCGTGTCGGCGCTTTCGACGACGGCGGCAAGGCCGATCAACAGGGGCTCGCTCGCGAACTCTGCAGGCAGCGCTGCCGCCGCGATGGTCGCGGTCAACTCGAGGCGGCCGGGCGTGAGCCTGGCGTCGATGCGCGGTGCCGGCGACGGGGCGGGCCCTGCGAGCACGCGGTAAGCAGAAAAGGCGTAGGCGGCCCATTGGCCGGATGGCGAGAAGTTGAACTCCCAATACGCGGGCTTTCCGGCCAGCGCGATAAAGGCTTCGCAACAGGTGTGCGCCCACAGGCCGTCGGCGCGGCTCTCGCTGCGCGGCGCGGGGACGCGCAGGCGGGCCATGTCGCCGCACAGGCGATAATTGAATTGCAGCTCGCCCGATGCCTGCCGGCAGACGCTCGCGCTGACGCCGGCGACCATCGGCGCGGGCGTCAACGGGTGGTGTTCGAGGGCAAAAGAGGTTTCGGGCTTCGGCATCACTCGCGGTCTTCAGGAGGCAGCTGGCGGCGGCGGAAAAAGCGCGCGGCTGTTAGAGCCCTGCGACGCCCGCAATCGCGGCGACGACACGCTGGGCACGCGCCTTCTCTCCCGGGCGATCATACCGTAGCGCCTGGGCTTTCGCGAAAGCCGCGAAACAAATAATGTCATTTGACAGTTGAGCGGCGCTCGCAGATACTTGCTGCCGGAACGATTGGCAAGGCGTCGCGGGGATTGTGACAGCGGAGGTTGGACACGCCGGTGCCATTCTTGATACCTTACCGTTTGGCGGGAGGCTCCGCGAACTGCTCCGTATCAATCAGCGCCAACAGCGCAAGGCGCTGCGAGGAGAATCAGATGGCTGTGCTGGAAACAATCAAGAAATCGTTTTCTCGCGAGGGTAAATCGCCAGGCCCGCTCAATACCGCCTGGATCATGGACAAGATGAACCTCGCGCAAGGCACGGATGAAAAGCAGCTGGCGCCGCTGCCGCTCATCGGCCACAAGCCCGTGCGAACGCAAATGGGCATCCTGCTCGCCGTGATGATGTTCGCCGCGCTGCTCTTCCTGCTCACCGCTTTCATGGCTTTCCACAATTCGAGCCGCAACGCCGAAATGCGCGTCATCGCCACCGAGATGGAAATGCTCTCGCAGCGCCTGGCGCGCGGCCTGACGCAGGCCATGCTCGGCAGTGCCGAAGGTTTCGAGGTCATGGAAAACGCCTACAAGCGCTTCGACGAGGATCTCCTGACGCTCGAAAGCCGGTCGGACGTCTTCGTTGGCACAGCCAAGGAACTCGAGCTCATTCGCCAAACCTGGAACAATTCCTTCCTGCCCGCGCCGGGCAAGCTTTCGATCAACACGCTGATCGCGCAGAAAGCCAATCTCGTCTCGCTCGCCAATCGCGTCAGCCTCGCCAATTCAAGCGATGCGCTGCTCGCGCAGCAGACCAGCACCTTTGCCGCCTTCGCCGTCAACAAGCTCTCGGCCAAGGACCAGGCGCACGCCGCGCTGCTGCCACTTTACGTTGCGCAGATGTCGCGATATACGAACGGCCTGCTCTCGGGTGAATCGTACAACCCGGAATGGGTGCCACAACTGACCGCGAGCGTCGATCGCTTCAACAAGCTGACGACGGCGTTCAAGGACGGCGACGCAAGCATGGGCGTCGCCGCGATCACGGATCCCGACCTCAGCCGGCTGCTCGCGCGCGTCATCGACAGCGCCAAGGCCTACAACCAGCTCCTCGATCTCGTTCGCCAGAACAACCTCGGGATGGTCGACGCCCGCATCATCAGCCTTGCCATCCTGCGCGACTCGGAAACGCTGCTCAAGGACACCACCGACCTTGCACAAACCTATGAGACGGCGGCGACGGCGAAGGCCGCGACGCTTGCCGAACTGGTCTTCGCCGCGCTCGCGCTCGGCGCGCTCTACCTGCTCGTGCGCGTCTATAACCAGGAAGCGCTGCGCCGGCGTCTGCAGTCGGAAGCCGAGAACCGCATGAACCAGGAAGCCATCCTGCGTCTGCTCAACGACATGGCGGACCTCGCGGACGGCGACCTCACCGTGCGCGCGGTCGTCACCGAGAACCTCACCGGCGCCATCGCCGACTCGATCAATTACACGATCGAGGAGCTGCGCACGCTGATTTCAGAAATCAACCGCGCGACCGAGCAGGTGACGCGCGTCACCGGGCAGGCGCAGCAGGTGTCGAGCGAGCTTCTCACCGCTGCCGAGCGCCAGTCGCATGAAATCGAAGACACCAACAAGACGGTCAGCCTGATCGTTCGCTCGATTCAGGGCGTCTCCGGGTCTGCCGCCGAATCGTCGAAAGTCGCGCACGCTTCGCTCTCGGCTGCCGAGGAAGGCGCCGAGGCGGTCAACAACCAGATCAAGGGAATGAACGAGATTCGCGAGCAGATCCAGGAGACCGCCAAGCGCATCAAGCGGCTCGGTGAATCGTCGCAGGAGATCGGCGAAATCGTCGAGCTCATTTCCGACATCACCGAGCAGACCAACGTCCTCGCGCTCAACGCCGCCATCCAGGCGGCAGCGGCAGGCGATGCCGGGCGCGGTTTCTCGGTCGTTGCCGAAGAAGTGCAGCGCCTCGCCGAGCGTTCCGGCGAAGCAACCAAGCAGATCACCGCCTTAGTCAAGACGATTCAGGCCGACACCCACGACGCCGTCGCGGCCATGGAATTATCCACGCAGGGGGTCGTCGAAGGCGCCAAACTCTCCGATGCGGCCGGCGCGGCGCTCGCGGACATCGGCCGGGTTTCGCGCGAACTGGCGCGGCTCATCGAGTCGATTGCGCACGAAACCGAGGATCAGACGCAGCTCGCCTTGCGCGTCAACTCGTCGATGCGCGACATCCTTGGCATCACCGAACAGACGACGACCGGCACCAAGCTTTCGGCCGCCGCCGTCGGCCAGCTCTCAAGCCTTGCCGCCGAACTCAAGAGCTCGGTCTCCGGCTTCAAGCTTTAACGCCATCGCGTAGGGTGCCGCGCATTGCACCGGAGAAAGGTATAGGGTGCAATAAGCGCAGCGCATTGCACCGATCCGTGCATTAGCGCAGCGCATTGCACCGATCCGTGCATTAGCGCAGCGCATTGCACCGATCCGTGCATTAGCGAGGCGCATTGCACCGGAACCGCATCGCACCGGCACGCCATCGCACCGCAGCGGCGAGCGCCGCACTGAATCAGGTCAATTCGCGGCTCAGGTTATTGGCCCACGCCAGCGCGCGCGACAGGCAGTGGTTGGCGTAAGGAACGTCTATTCCACGCAGGCGCTTCAGGATGCCGTCGGCTTTGGCGCCGCTGCCGTTCTGCATCTGCTCGAGCTCTTCGACGAGGTTCAGCAATTCGCCGAGCGTTCCGCTGCGCGACCCGAGCGCGTCGTACACCGGTCCTGCGACCGGCAGGCGTGCCAGCAGGTCGGCCATGCTGCTGCCGATCAGTGCGGGCAGCAGCGACAGGATGCCGACCATGTAAGCCTGGTCGATGAGGTCTCTGCCGCCTTGCGCGGCTTCGTCGGTCTGATCGACGAGAAGCTCCATCAGGCGGCCGCGTGTCGCGGCCAGCTGCAACAAGGGGTTGACGGTCGGCGTCGTCCCCGACAGGCCGCTGTAGAGCAAAAGCTGCAACCAGCGCTGCAACTGCCGGCGACCGAGCAGGATGATGGCGTGGCGCAGCGAAGTGATGCGCGTCGCCATGCCGCTGCTCGCCGAATTGGTCAGGCGCAGCAGGTTGACCGTGAGCACTGGCTCTTCCTTGAAGACGCTTTCGATCTCAAAGCCGCTGGCGTCCTGGCTGAGCAGGCCGAGCAGGCGCAGCAGGGCGACTTCGGAGGTCTGCAGGCGCTTGCCCGAAATCACCGTGGGATGCGCGAAGAAATATCCCTGGAAAAGATCAAAACCGAGTTCCCGGCAGATCTGCATGTCGTTCGCGGTTTCGACTTTTTCGGCAAGCAGCGTCTTGCCAAAGGGCCTCACTTCCTGAACGAGCTGTTTCAAGCGCGCCGGGTCGGCGTTGCTGATATCGACCTTGATCACTTCGACGAGCTTGAGCAGCGGGCGTGACGCGTCGGTGGCGCCGAGACCCTGGGTCAGCGCCAGCATGTAGCCTTCGCCACGCAGATGCTGGCAACGTTCGAGCATCTCGGTCGTCGGAGCGAGTGACTCCTTTAGCTCGAGAACGACGGCGTGCGGCGGCAAGGCATAGATCAGGTCGCTGAAGAGCAGGCCGTGGTCTACCTTGATGAAGCCCTGGTAGGGACCGAGCGCGTCGGCCATCGACAACTCGGTAAAGGCGTTGGTGACGACGGTGGCCGTCGCCTGGTTGCCATCGGAAAAAGACGCGAAGTTGCCATCCTCGGCGCTGCCGCTGCGAAACAGCAGTTCGTAGGCGTGGAGTTGCTGGCTGCGGTCGAGGATCGGCTGGCGGCCGAGGAAGACCTGCTGGGCGCTATTGTCGGACATGGTATTCTCCCTTGCCACTGGATCGTCTTGTCGACGACTGATATTAACACCGCTCAGCCGGCGATAGCCACATTGGATAGCGGCGCGGCTAAGCGGCGAGCGGCGAGTCGAGCCAAAGCGATTGGCGATAGACCTTTCCGGGGAAGCTCGCCGCCTTCGCTTGCACCGGCTCTTCGGGCAAGCTCATGCGCCGTCTGCAAAAAAGTGCAGCAGGCGCTGCGGCAGCCAGCCGAGTTCGCCCGGAAAGTCGCCGGCGACAAAGCCGACGTGGCCGCCTTCGCGCGGATACTCGAGCCTGACCTCGGCGGCGACTTCCTTCGCGGCCGGCAGCGCCTGCACCGGCAGGAAAGGATCGTTGATCGCGTTAAGCACGAGCGTCGGCAAGCGGATCGCCGCGAGCCAGGGCCTGCACGAGGCGCGTCGCCAGTAGTCGTCGGCGTCGCGAAAACCGTGAACAGGCGCGGTCACGACGTCGTCGAATTCGTGCAGCGTGCGGGCCCGGCGCAAGCGCTCGCCGTCGAAGAGTTCGGGAAAGCGGGTGAGCTTGGCCGCCGACCTTCTTTTCAGCGTGCGCAGAAAGTGCAGGCTGTAGACGCGATTGAAGCCGCGCCCGAGGTGGTGGCCGCAAGCGGCGTAGTCGAGCGGCGCGCTCACCGCGGCGGCGGCGCGAATCAGGCTTGGCGCCGATGCCTCGCGCTCGCCCAGCCACTTGAGCAGCACGCTGCCGCCGAGCGAGACGCCGGCGACGTACAGCGGTCGCTGCGGGTATTCCTTGCCGAGGCGGCGAAGAATCCAGTCGATCTCCTCGCTGTCGGCCGAGTGGTAGGTGCGCGGCAAAAGGTTGGGCTCGCCCGAGCAACCGCGGAAATTGGCGACGACGCCGCCCCACCCGTGCGCGCGCAAGGCGTGCATCAGCGCAAGCGCGTAGTGGCTGTTCGAACTGCCTTCAAGACCGTGGAAAAGCACGACAAGAGGGGTTTCGCCCGCCGCTCGCGAAGCCGCCTCGTCGGCCGACTCGCTGAAGTCGAGGTCGATGAAATCGCCATCGGGCGTGGCCCAGCGCTCGCGCCGATACGGGTAAGCGGGCGGCTTGATGAGCAGCGGGTAAATCGTCTGCGCGTGCCCGCCGACGAGCCATCGCGGAGCGCAGTAAGTGCTCAATGCAAGGTGCGCTGGCGCGGGTCCGCGCCGGCTTCCTCGAGCTGCGCGGGCTCGCTCGCGCTCGCCGCCGCGGAGGCGTGGTGCGAGAGCAGGCGCCAGCCGTTGGCGCCGCGCAGGAAGACGTTGGTCGACAGCATCGGACCATGCGGCGTCATCTCGTCGCCAAGGTAGAGCGTCTCGACGACGCTGTGCACGGCGAGCAGCACGCTCTCCCATTTGACCTTGGTCTTGACGCGAACGGTAAAGCGCGGATTGTTCGCAAAGATCGTCTGCCAGCTGTCGTGGATGGCGGTCGTTCCGGTCAGGCGCTCGCCGGTCGGGTGAATGCAGACGATTTCCTCGTCGTCGGCCCAGGTCGTCATCAGCGCGTCGAGGTCGCCGCGGCCGATCGCTTCGTAGAAAGCCTTTTCGGCGTCTTCGGTGCTCGTAAAAATCGGGTTCATCGCTTCTTTTCGGTCGGTTCAGGCGCGGGATCGGCGCAAAGCGCAAGCACCCGCTGGGGTTCGAGTTTGTTCAGGCAATCCAGATGTCCTAAGGGGCATTCTCTGCTAAAGCAGGGGCTGCACGCAAGATTGAGGCTCACCGTGCGGGCAAGTTCCGACAAGGGCGGCGTGAAAGCAGTCGATGACGATCCGTAGATGGCGACAAGCGGCCGCCCGAGCGCGGCGGCAACGTGCATCAGCCCCGAATCATTGCAGACGACGAAGCTTGCCATCGCGATCAGGTCGATCGCCTGCGCGAGCGTCGTCTCGCCGCAGAAATTCCTGATCGCGCCGGCGCTCTTGGCCAAACGGACGATATTCTCGGCGATCGCCCGGTCCTTGCCCGAACCCATCAGCCAGACGACGTAACCGCGCGCGACGAGTTCGTCGGCGAGCGTCGCAAAATGACGCGCCGGCCAGCGCTTCGCTTCGCCGTATTCGGCGCCCGGGCAGAAGACCGCGATCTTCTCGGGGCGAACGATCGCCAATTGCTCGCAGCTGCGAGCCTGTTCGCTTGCGCTCGAAACGAGGCGCGGCAGCGGCAAGGGCCCGGGCAGCGCTGCGCCCGGCGCCTCGGCAAGCTGCGCGAAGCGGTCGACCATGCGCGGCAGCGCGATCTCGTCGAGCGTGTGGCGGCGGTTGATCAGGCCATAGCGCGCTTCGCCGGTAAAGCCGATGCGCTCCGGGATCGCCGCAAAAAAAGGAATCAGCGCCGACTTGAGCGAATTGGGGAGCACGTAGGCGCGCGCGTAAGCCGTTTTTTTGAGCTCGCGCGCGAGGGCCCAGCGCGCCCCTATGGCGAGCTCGCCGTGCGCGAAGGGGTTGTCGATGACGCGGCTGATCTGCGGCATGCGCTCGAGCACCGGGGCGACCCAACGCGGCGCCAGGGCGTCGAGCACGAGGTCGGGCGTGCGTTCGACGAGGCGCATGAAAAGGCTTTGCGCCATCACCGCGTCGCCGATCCAGGCCGGCGCAACGACGAGCGCCCTGATCGGCTCGCTGCTCATCGGTCAGTGCCCGTGCGGCGCCTCGCCCTTGAAGACGTAATGGTTGCTGCAGTAGGGGCAGGTCGCTTCGCCGGTGCCGACGATGTCGAGGAAGACGCGCGGATGCTGGCACCAGAGCGGCGCGTCGGGGGTCGGGCAATGCAGCGGCAAATCGGCGGCGCTGATCTCGATGCTGGCGATATGGGGTCGATGGTCGGCCATGGATCTTCCGGTGGCGGTTGTGGGCGCTAAGGCGGATCAGAGGGGCGCAGACGCAACTTCAGACGTAAGTGAGCCAGTCCTCGTGCGCCGGCACTTTGCCATTGACGCAGTCGAAGAAGAGCTTCTGCAGCTGCGTCGTCATCGGTCCGCGCCGGCCGGCGCCGATGCGGCGGTTGTCGAGTTCGCGAATCGGCGTGATTTCGGCGGCGGTGCCGGTGAAGAAAGCTTCGTCGGCGCAATACACTTCGTCGCGCGTGATGCGCTTCTGAATGACGGTAAGGCCGAGTTCGTCGGCAAGCTCGAGCACCGAAGCGCGCGTGATGCCTTCGAGGCAGGACGTGAGGTCGGGCGTGTACAGGGCGCCGGCCTTGACGATGAAAACATTCTCGCCGGCGCCTTCGGCGACGTAACCGTCGACGTCGAGGAGGAGCGCCTCGTCGTAGCCGTCAGCGGCCACTTCCTGGTGCGCCAGGATCGAGTTGGTGTAAGTGCCGACCGACTTCGAGCGGCACATGTTGACATTGACATGGTGACGGGTGAACGACGAGGTCTTGACGCGGATGCCGTTTTCCATGCCGTCGGCACCGAGATAAGCGCCCCACGGCCAGGCGGCGATCGCGACGTGCGTGCTGATCGCGGTGGCGGCAATTCCCATCGCTTCCGAACCGTAGAACACGATCGGGCGGATGTAGCAGGATTCGAGCTTGTTGGCGCGCACGACTTCCTTCTGCGCTTCGAGCAGCGTTTCCTTGTCATACGGCATCTTCATCTGGAAAATGTGTGCCGAGTTGAAGAGGCGGTCGGTGTGCTCGCGCAGGCGGAAAATCGCCGTGCCGTTCTTCGCCTTGTAAGCGCGAATGCCTTCGAAAACCCCCATGCCGTAGTGCAGCGTGTGCGTGAGGACGTGAGTCGTTGCCTCGCGCCACGGCACCATTTCGCCATCGTGCCAGATGAAACCGTCGCGATCCGCCATCGTCGACATGGATTTTTCTCCCTCGAGCGCAATTTTTCAAAGGGGAAATTCTAGCCGATTTTGCTCAGACGTGCTCTCATTCAGCGCTCGCAGGGCGAGCCGTTGCCCGGACGCCTGGCCAGTGCCTGCGTGCGCCTCCGCCGAATCGGAACACAGCCCTTGCGTTGGCGGTAAAATACCGGCCTTGTCCTTGTGCCAGGGTTTGAAGATGATCTGGAAACCCCATGTGACGGTCGCCGCGCTCATCGAGCGCGACGGGAAATTCCTCCTCGTCGAGGAAGAGACCGACGAAGGAATTCGCTTCAACCAGCCGGCCGGACACCTCGAGTGCGAAGAGGCCCTGACCGACGCGGTGATCCGCGAAGCGCTCGAAGAGACGGCTTACCACTTCGTTCCGACGGCGCTCGTCGGCGTGTACAACTGGCGTCATCGTGCCAAGGAAATCACTTATCTGCGCTTTGCTTTTTCCGGAAAGATCATCGGGCGCGACGAAGGGCGCGCCCTCGACGCCGGCATCATCGCCGCGCACTGGTTGACGCTCGCCGAGGTGCGCGCCTGCCAGGCCCAGCATCGCAGCCCGCTGATCCTGCGCTGCATCGAAGACTGGCAGGCTGGCAAGCGCTATCCGCTCGAAGTCGTGACGCATTGCGCATGAGTCACGCAGTCTTCCTCGCGTGCTGCCTCGCGTTCGGCGCGCTCGGTGCGTTCGCTGATGAGCGCGTAGCAGTGTGCTTCAACTATGGTTGCTACGCGCAAGCCGAGGTCAGCTATGACGAAGCGCAGCTTGCCGAGATCGCGGCGCTTCTGTCTGCGGCGCGCGACGCCGAGGGCGAGCGTGCCGTGCTCGGGGAAGTCGTCGGCCGTCTGCTCGGCTGGGCCGGCAAGCAGTCGCCGATCGGCGCCGACCGCGGCGGCAACTACGCCGACGCCGGCGTCCCCGGAATGATGGACTGCATCGACCACTCGACGACGACGACGCGATTGCTGCAAATGCTCGAGCGGCGGGGCCTGCTGCGTCATCACCGCGTTCTCGAACCGGCGCTGCGCACGAGTTTTTTCGTTTTCCTGCACTACTCGGCGCAGGTCGAGGAAAAAGCCGCTACCGCGCCTGCGGCGGGCGCCGCGCCCCCGCGCTACGTCGTCGACAGCTGGTTCTTCGACAACGGCCGTGCCGCGATCGTGATGCCGCTTCCCACCTGGCTGGCGGGAGAAAGTCCGAATGTCGATGATTAAGCCCGCGGGAACCGTCGTCGTCGGGCTGTCGGGCGGCGTTGACTCGGCCGTCGCTGCCTTGCTCCTGAAAGAGCAGGGGTGGAAAGTCGTCGGCGTTTTCATGAAGAACTGGGAAGACGATGACGACGATGAATACTGCTCGTCGCGCCAGGACCTCATCGACGTCATGAGCATCGCCGACGTCATCGGCATCGACGTCGAGGTCGTGAATTTCGCAAAGGAATACAAGGCGCGCGTTTTCGCCGGTTTCCTCAAGGAGTATGAAGCCGGCCGCACGCCCAATCCCGACGTCCTGTGCAATTCGGAAATCAAGTTCAGTGCTTTTCTCGAGCACGGCCTCGCGCTCGGCGCCGACCGCATCGCCACCGGCCATTACGCCGGCGTGCGCGAGTCGAACGAGGGCGGCGGCAGATTCCAGTTGCTCAAGGCCGAGGACGGCAGCAAGGACCAGAGTTATTTCCTGCATCGCCTGAACCAGGCGCAGCTTGCCAAGACGCTTTTCCCGCTCGCCGGCCTCTACAAGCGCGACGTGCGCCGGATCGCCGAAGCCGCCGGCCTGCACGTCGCGCTCAAGAAGGACTCGACCGGCATCTGCTTTATCGGCGAGCGGCCGTTCAAGGACTTTCTCATGCGCTATCTGCCGCAGCGCAAGGGCGAGATCCGCTGCCTCGACGACGACCGCGTCGTCGGCGAGCATGACGGTCTGAGCTATCACACGCTCGGGCAGCGCAAGGGCCTGCATATCGGCGGCACGAAGAGCTACGCGAAGGACGGCGTGCACGACGCCTGGTACGTCGTTGCCAAGGACATGTCGCGCAACATTCTCTACGTCGCGCAGGGCCATGCACACCCGGCGCTGCTTTCCGGCTCGCTCACCGCGAACGACCTGTCGTGGGTCGCAGGCGAGCCGCTGCACACGCACTGGGTGTACGGTGCAAAAACGCGCTACCGCCAAGCCGACGCGGCTTGCGAAATCGAAGCCATTGACGCCGAGCGCTGCGAGATCCGCTTCGCCGAGCCGCAATGGGCCGTGACCCCCGGCCAGTACGCCGTCGTCTATGAGAGCCGCGTCTGCCTCGGCGGCGGGGTGATCTGTTGAGAACCACGAAACCTCTTTCAACACAGAGAACACAGAGAGAACGGAGATCACGGAGAGAGCAAAATCGATATTTTTGCTTTTCTCTGTGTTCTCTGTGTCTCTGTGTTCTCTGTGTTGAAAGAGGTTAGCTGAAATGCGGCTGCGCGCGGTTTTCTGGAGCGTGGCGCTCGCAGCGCTGGCTTACCTTGGCTTGTCGCTGTGGGCGGGCTGGGGCGAGGTCGCTGCCGCGGTCGCGCGCGTCGGCCCGCTGGTGCTTGCGGGGCTGCTGGCGCTCTCGCTGACGAACTACCTTTTGCGCTTTCTGCGCTGGTCGGGCTATCTCTCGCTGCTCGGCGCGCGGCCGCCGTGGCGCATCAACCTCGCCGTCTATTTTGCCGGCTTCGCGCTGACGACGAGTCCCGGCAAACTCGGCGAGACCTTGCGTTCGGTGCTGCTCAAGCCGCACGGTGTCGCCCCGGCGGTGAGCCTTGCGGCTTTCTTCGCCGAACGCTTAAGCGACCTCCTTTCCATCATCGTCCTCGCTTCGATCGGTTTGTGGGCTTATGCGCCGGCGCGCCCGGTCGTAGCGCTGACCCTTCTTGCCGCCCTTGTCGCGCTGATCGCGGTGCAGCAGGACGCCTGGCTCGCGGCGATCGAACGCTGGGCGCAAGCCCGGCCGCAGAAATGGCAGAAATTCGCCAGGCTCGTCATCAGGCTCTGCGAAATCGTCCTGCATTTTCGCCGCTGCTTCACGCTGCGCACGATGAGCGCGGCGCTCGCCGTCGGCGTCGTCGCGTGGCTCGCCGAAGGCCTCGGTTTCTGGTGGCTGCTCGTCGCGCTCGACCATCCCGTGCCGCTGTCGACCGCCGTTTTCATTTATGCTTTCGCTATGCTCGTCGGCGGCCTGTCGTTTCTGCCGGGCGGGCTCGGTGGCAGCGAGGCGGTGATGATTGCGCTGCTCACGATGAACGGCCTGCCGGCGAGCGTCGCGGTGACAGCGACGCTGATCTGCCGGCTCGCGACGCTGTGGTTTGCGGTTGCGATCGGGGCCATTGTGCTTGCGAGGCATCGCTAGTGGCGCTTTCATCCTGGGGCGGGTTGCCGCCAGCGGCAGGCTTGCCAGGCTTGGCAGCTGCGGCACGCGAGGAACGCTGGTGGTCGCAGCGCAGCGCCGCGCTGCCTGACGCTGCGCCGCTCCTGGCTTACGGCAACGGCCGCAGCTACGGCGACGTCTGCCTCAATGCGGGCGGCGTGCTGCTGCAGACGCGCGGCATCGACCGCTTCATCGCTTTCGACGAGACGACGGGGGTGCTGACTTGCGAAGCCGGCGTTCTTCTTGCCGAAATCATCACGAGCTTCGTTCCGCGCGGCTGGTTTCTGCCGGTGACGCCGGGGACGCGCTTCGTCACCGTCGGCGGCGCCATCGCCAACGACGTGCACAGCAAGAACCATCACCGCGCCGGCAGTTTCGGTTGCCACGTGCGGCGCTTCGAGCTCGTGCGCTCGGACGGCTCGCGGCGCGTCTGTTCGCCTTCGGAAAATGCCGAGTGGTTCGCCGCGACGGTCGGTGGCCTCGGCCTTACCGGCCTCATCACCTGGGTCGAGATCGAGTTAAAACGCCTTCCCGGCGTCGAGATCGAAGTCGCGGCGACGCGTTTTGAAGGCCTCGGCGAGTTCTTCGCGATCAACGACGCGGCCGAAGCGCACCACGAATACACCGTCGCCTGGGTCGACTGCCTGGCAGCCAGGCCGCGCGGCATCTTCCTGGCCGGCGACCACGTCGCCGCCATGCCGAGCGCGGCCGGGAAAGCGCCCGGCGGCTTGCCGCTCGGCCCGCCGCAACTGCCGTTTTCGCTGATCAATTCGCTCTCCTTGCGCGCCTTCAACCTCGCGTATTACCACCGGCCGCTGGCGGCAAGCTCGCGCACGCACTTCCTGCCCTTCTTCTACCCGCTCGACGGCGTTCCCAACTGGAACCGGCTCTACGGCAGCCGGGGCTTTTTCCAATACCAGTTCGTGGTGCCGATGGCCGCGCGCGAAGCCCTCGCCGACGTCCTCGTCGCCATCGCCAGAAGCGGCCAGGGGTCTTTCCTTTCCGTGCTCAAGACCTTCGGCGCAAGAAAGAGTCCGGGCCTCCTCTCTTTTCCGCAGCCGGGCGTGACGCTCGCGCTCGATTTCCCCAATCGGGGGGCGGCGACGCTCGCGCTTTTCGACCGCCTCGACGCCATCGTCGGCGCAGCCGGCGGCCGGCTCTACGCGGCCAAGGACGCGCGCATGAGCGCCGAATTCTTCCGCAAGAGCAATCCGCGCCTCGACGAGTTCATGCGCTTTACCGATCCGAACTTCTCTTCGGACTTTTCGCGGCGAGTGATGATCAGTGGGTAAAAAGCTTCGCAGTTAAAAAAGGGAGGCAGCATGCAGAATATCCTGATCGTCGGCGCGACGTCGGCAATTGCCGAGGCGACGGCGCGGCGCTGGGCGGCGCGGGGAGATGCGCTTTATCTTGTTGCGCGCAATCGCGAGAAGCTCGAAGCCATCGCGGCCGACCTGCGCGTGCGCGGCGCCAACCGCGTCGCGTGTTTCACGATGGATGCGCGCAAGATCGACGAGCACGCCACCATGCTGACCGCCGCCGCTGCGGCACTCGGCGAAATCGACGTCGTGCTGATCGCGCACGGCAGCTTGCCGGACCAGGACGCGTGCGCGGCGTCGGTGGCGCTCACGATTGCCGAGATCGAGACCAACGCGCTCTCGGTCATCGCACTGGCGACGCTGGTCGCACAGATTTTCGAGCGTCGCGGCAAGGGCAGCCTGGCGGTGATCGGTTCGGTCGCCGGCGATCGCGGCCGGCAGAGCAACTACGTCTATGGCGCGGCCAAGGGCATGGTGAGCCTTTTTCTGCAGGGGCTGCGCAACCGTCTGCACAAGCGCGGCATTCACGTGCTGACGATCAAGCCGGGTTTTGTCGATACGCCGATGACGGCCGCTTTTACCAAGGGCGCGCTCTGGGTCAAGCCCGACGCGATCGCCGCGGGAATCGTCGATGCAGTCGAGCGCAAACGCGACGAAGTCTATCTGCCGCGCTTCTGGGCGCTTATCATGTTCATCGTCCGGCATGTTCCGGAAGCGGTTTTCAAGCGCCTCTCTTTGTGACATGAAAGTCGCGCGAGCGACTGTCGAATCTCCCCTCGTCCATTGGGAGAGGGGCGGGGAGGAGGGAAAAGAAAAAGGCCGCATTGTTTGCATGCGGCCTTTTCGTTTGCAGCAGGAAAGCTCTCAGTCTTGCGGAATCGTGTCGACGAAAGCCGGCCGCTGCATCATCTTTTCGTAGAGGCGGGCGAGGTTGGGATGCTTCTGGCTCCAGTCGATTTCAGGGAAGCGGAAGGCGAGATAGCCGAGTGCGCAAGCGGCACAGACGTCGGAGAGCGAGAAATGCGTGCCCATGCACCAGTTGCCATCGGCAAGCTGGGCCGACATGTATTCCAGGCCGCGAATGATCTTCTCGTGCTGGCGCGCAATCCAGTCGGCGCTCTGCTGCGCCTCGGGCCGTTTGCGTTCGACGTAAATCAGTGCAGCCGCGTCGCAGATGCCATCGGCAACCGCGCCCCAGCGCTTGACTTCAGCGCGCTCGCGGTTCGATTCGGGCATCAGCTTGTTGTTGGGCGCAACGCTATCGATGTATTCGACGATGACGCGCGAATCGAAAAGCACGGTCGAATCGTCGAGCAAGAGCACCGGCACCTTGCCCAGCGGATTGAGCTCGGCAACCTTGCTTTCGGGTGACCATGGAGAGTCGACTTCAAACTCGTAATCAATCTTCTTCTCCGACAAGACGATACGCACCTTGCGGACGTAGGGGCTGGTCAAGGATCCAATGAGCTTCATCTGCTTCCTGTTGAGTGTGTGGTGGGGTCGGTCGAATTATAGCATTGCGCCGGCGAAGCATTTGTCGGCACTTCGCCGTTTGTTTCGATGCTTCCCGCGTTCACGCGGGCGCTGGGCCGGGACCGCCGCGGCAGGGTAAAATGGGCGCCTCATTGGCCTTGTTGGCCTTCTCGACCCGGATGACGCACATGTCTCTTTCTGCCCTCACTTCCATTTCGCCGCTTGACGGTCGTTACGCCGCCAAGGTCGACGCCCTGCGTTCCCGGTTTTCCGAATTCGCCCTGATTGCGCACCGTCTGCGCGTTGAGGTCGAATGGCTCAAAGCGCTCGCCGCCGAATCGCATTTCAGCGAAATCCCGGCTTTTTCGGCGCCGACGATCGCCGCCCTCGACGCCCTCGTCGCGTCCTTCAGCCCCGAGCAGGCGGCAGAGGTCAAGGCGATCGAGGCGGTCACCAATCATGATGTGAAAGCCCTTGAATACTGGATCAAGAAGACGCTCGCGAACAACGTCGAAGTGATGCGGGTTTCCGAGTTCATCCATTTTTCCTGCACCTCGGAGGACATCAACAATCTCGCGTACGCGCTGATGCTCAAGTCGGCGCGCGACGAAACCATGCTGCCGATGCTCGAGCGCCTCGCCGGCCGCCTGCGCGAGCTTGCGCACGAGCACAGCGAGCTTGCGATGCTGTCGCGAACGCACGGTCAGCCGGCGACGCCGACGACGCTCGGCAAGGAGATGGCCAACGTCGTTTACCGCCTGCGGCGCGCCGCCACGCGGATTGGTGAAGTCTCGCTGCTCGGCAAGATCAACGGCGCGGTCGGCAATTACAACGCGCATCTTGCGGCCTACCCTGGCTACGACTGGGAGGCGTTCGCGAAGCGCTTCGTCGAGGGCCTGGGTCTCGAATTCAATCCCTACACGATACAGATCGAGCCGCACGACGCGATGGCCGAGCTCTTCGACGCGTTTGCGCGCGCCAATACGATTCTCATCGATCTTGACCGCGACCTCTGGGGCTATATCTCGCTCGGCTACTTCAAGCAGAAGCTCAAGGCCGGCGAGATCGGTTCGTCGACGATGCCGCACAAGGTCAATCCGATCGATTTCGAGAATTCGGAAGGCAACCTCGGCCTTGCCAATGCGCTGCTGCGGCACCTGAGCGAAAAGCTGCCGATCTCGCGCTGGCAGCGCGACCTCACCGATTCCACCGTGCTGCGCAACATGGGCGTTGCCTTGGGCTACAGCCTGCTGGCTTACGATTCGCTGCTGCGCGGGCTCGGCAAGCTCGAAGCCAATGCCCAGGCGTTGAGAAGCGGTCTTGACGCGAACTGGGAAGCTCTCGCCGAGCCGAACCAGTCGGTGATGGCCCGCTACGGAGTAGAGACTCCCTACGCGAAGCCAAAGGAACTCACCCGAGGCCACCCCGTTACCCCAGAAGCCGCAAAGGCGCAAAGTCTACGCAAAGAAAGGCTTTTCTTTTGAATCGCCTTAATGCTGTTCTTTGCGAGTCCTCCGCGCCTTTGCGGTGGTCGTTTCTTTTCTACGAGGACTAAAGCCCATGGCGCAATTTGCCGAAAACCTCAAGAAACTGCCCGGAATCTCGCATCTTGCGGCGATCAATCTGCTCGACGGGGAAGGACAGGTGATCGCCGTGGTCGAGAACAAGCCGGGCAGCCAGGGCTCGCTGTCGATCTACAACCATCTCGCGCAGACCTACGGCGCCATCACTCCCGAGGCTGCGAAGAAGGGCGTCGAGCTTTACGCCGAACACGCCGAAGATGCTCGCGCCCACCCCGGCAAACACCCGAATATCGACCGGCTGCTCGCCCTGATCGAAGAAAAAAAGATGCTACGCGTCAAGCATGTATTTGCACTCTGAGCGTTGAACCAGTTGGCGCGCAGAGCTGACTAAGTTCGCGTAGGCGGCAAGCCTCTGAAAACGCGCGAGCAGATGCGACGGCTCGCCAAACCTACAGACCTCTCAATTACGACGGGATAAATCATGAATAAGATCGTTGCTGCTTTTCTGCTCGTTTGCTTCTCGCTTACCGCCAGCGCCCAGCAGAAGCCCGAAGACATGATCAAGATCCGCAAGGCCGGGATGTCGTTCATGTCGTTCAATATGGCGCGAATCAAAGCGAATATCGACGGCGGCTTCAACAAGGAACAGGTCGCTGCCGCGGCCAACGTCGTTGCCGCGACGGCGAACTCTCAGTTGTGGACGCTGTACGCGCCCGGTACCGACAAGGACGTCGGCGATCAGAAGACGCGCGCCAAGGCCGAGTTGTTCCAGCAGGCCGACAAGTTCAGCGAGCGTGTCGCCAGCATGCGCAAGGAAGCCACCGAACTCGCGCGCGCCGCGGCGAGCGGTGACGAGGCGGCGGTCAAGTCGCAGTTTGGCAAGATTGGTTCCGTGTGCAAGGGCTGTCACGACGATTTCCGCAAGGATTGAGCGTTCTTTCGCTGACGACGCAGAAACCTGCAGGAGATTAAGCTTCGCTGGGCGATACGGCGTCTGTTCTTTCACGGCCGTATCGCCCAATAAATTGGGCTCCTGCAAGGGCGAACCACGGAGCGCATTGTAGGAGCGCAGCTCTGCTGCGCGATACGGCGTTTGATTGACTTCTACATCGGCCGCGCGATCCACGCGCCCGAGGCGGCATAGACCGCGGCGAGGGCGATGACAAGCGCGATGACGAGAGCGACTGCGCCGGCTTCCTTCCCGAGTTCGCGAACGCCGCTCTCGCCGCTGATTTCCTTCCAGCCGGTGAGCATCGGCTTGATCAGCGACTCTTTCTTGACGAGCGTGTAATAGGCCACCGCAGCGACGTGCAGCGCGATCAGCCCGTACAGGATGTTGATCGTGAACTTGTGGATGCCGGTCAGGCGGTTGCTTACATCGCTGCTGACGAGCGTTGCGAGAAAGCCGTTGAAAGCGATCTCGTCGTTGGCAAACAGCCCGGTGCCAAACTGCACGACGATGACGATGAGGAGTGCGAAGACGGAGAAAGCGCCAAGCGGGTTATGGCCGACGCCGTGCCATTGCCCGCGCAGATAGGCCGTCACCGAAGCCGGGCTCGGCATGAAGCTCAAGAAGCGCGAATGGGTCGAGCCGATGATTCCCCAGACGATGCGGAAGGCGAGCAGGCCGATGATCGCGAGGCCGATGCGGCCGTGCCAGTCCATCGCGTTGCCGCCGACCTTGGCGGTAATGACGGCAAGGGCGATCAGAACGACGAGCGCCCAGTGAAAAATCCGCGTCGGCAAGTCCCACAGCTGGATCCGTCGTGTGCTCATCGCATGGCCCCCCCAAAAAAAACGGCACCGTTGCGCGGTGCCGTTCGTTAGTGTCGCATCATGCGCAAACGTTCAGACGACGGCACCGTCCTCGTTCGCACCCTCGATCTTCTTCTTCGTCTGGATAAAGTGCTCGCGCGAAACGCCAAGCCACATGACGAGCGGGCTGGCGACGAGGACAGACGAGTAGATGCCAAAGCAGATGCCGATCGTCAGCGCGAGCGCGAAGTAATACAGCGTTGCGCCGCCGAAGAGCAGCATCGAGAGCACCATCATTTGCGTACAGCCGTGCGTGATGATCGTGCGCGAGATCGTGCCGGTGATCGCGTGATCGAGGACCTGCGGCACCGTCAGTCCGCGCACCTTCTTGAAGGTTTCGCGAACGCGGTCGAAGACGACGACCGATTCATTGACCGAATAGCCGAGGACGGCAAGGACCGCCGCGAGCACCGAGAGCGAAAATTCCCAGCGGAAAAAAGCGAAGAATCCGAGAATGATGATGACGTCGTGAAGGTTCGCGATGATCGCCGAGACCGCGAAACGCCACTCGAAGCGCACGGCAAGATAGACGACGATGCCGACGATGACGAGGAGCAGGGCGAGCGAGCCGTTCTCGGCGAGTTCCTTGCCGACCTGCGGGCCGACGAATTCGACGCGGCGCAGCGTTGCGCCGGGCGCTTCGACGTTGAGCGCGGCCATTACCGACTCGCCGATTTTCGCCGAGTTGGTTTCGCTCTTGAGCGGCAGGCGGATGAGGACGTCCTGGCTCGAGCCGAAGTTCTGCACCGCGACATCGGTATAGCCCGTTTTGTCAAGACCGTTGCGGATCTGCTCGAGATTGGCGGCCTGCGCGTAATTGACTTCGATCAGCGTGCCGCCCGTAAACTCGACGGACAGGTGCAGGCCGCGATGGAAAAGGAAGAAGACCGCGAGCAGGAAGGTTGCGAGCGAAATGATGTTGAAGACCAGCGCATACCGCATGAACGGGATGTCTTTTCTGATGCGGAAGAATTCCATCTTGAGGCTTCCTTATTTGGCCGGCAGCGCTTGCTTGCCCGGCTTCCAGATCTGGCCGATGGCGAGCGATTCGAGCTTGCGCCGGCGTCCATAGATCAGGTTGATCATGGCGCGCGAGACGACGACGGCCGAGAACAGCGAAGTGAGGATGCCGAGGCAATGGACGACGGCAAAACCGCGCACCGGCCCGGAGCCGAAGATCAGGAGCGCAATGCCGGCGATCAGCGTCGTGATGTTCGAGTCGAGAATCGTGTCGAAGGCGCGGTCGTAACCGGTATGGATCGCCGCCTGCGGCGTCGAGCCGTTGCGCAGTTCTTCGCGGATGCGCTCGTTGATGAGGACGTTGGCGTCAATCGCCATGCCGAGCGCGAGCGCGATGGCCGCAATGCCCGGCAGCGTCAGCGTTGCCTGCAGCATCGAGAGCAGGGCGACGAGGAAAAGCAGGTTGGACGCGAGCGCGATCACCGAGACCAGGCCGAAGAGCATGTAGTAGAAAATCATGAAGGCCGAAATCGCGGCAAAGCCCCACATCGTCGAATGGAAGCCCTTCTGGATGTTGTCGGCACCAAGGCTCGGTCCGATCGTGCGCTCCTCGATGATTTCCATCGGCGCC
The DNA here is from genome assembly GCA_964485725.1 of uncultured Propionivibrio sp. Taxonomy (GTDB): domain Bacteria; phylum Pseudomonadota; class Gammaproteobacteria; order Burkholderiales; family Rhodocyclaceae; genus Propionivibrio. The sequence goes on from CAZALA010000015.1 coordinate 30,804, forward strand.
GCAAGCGAGCCCGCGCGTAGGAGCAGCGCCGTGTCGTTGGCTTCCATCGTCGTCATGCTGCCGGAAATCTGCACGCGGCCGCCGCCGATCTCGGTGCGGATCACGGGCGCCGTGACCACCTCGCCCTTGCCTTTTCGATGAGCAGGATGGCCATGCGCTTGCCGACGTTTTCGCGCGTGATCTCCTTGAAGATGCGCGAGCCCGCCGAGTCGAGGTTCAGGTGGACGGCGGGCTCCTGCGTCTGGTTGTCAAAGCCCGGCTGCGCGTCGGTCAGGCGGTCGCCGGTGAGCACGACCTGCTTCTTGACGAGGAGCGGCCGGCCGCCGCGCTCGACGTAAAGCTCGGTGCCGAAGGGCACCTGGCCGCCCTGCGCCGCTTCGAGCGCGCCCGGCGTGTCGTCGACCATGCGGATTTCGAGCGTCGCCGTGCGGCCGAGGATGTCCTTGGCCTTCGCCGTGTCCTGCACGCCCGGCAGTTGCACGACGATGCGGTCGGCGCCCTGCTGCGCGATCACGGGTTCGGCGACGCCGAGCTCGTTGATCCGGTTATGCAGCGTCCCCATATTCTGCTTGATCGCCGATTCCTGGATGCGCTTCAGGGCCAGCGGTTTCAAGGTGGCGACGAGTTTCAGGTCGCTGCCGTCGTTCTGGTCGGCGAGCTGCAGATCGGGCTGGTTGTCGTCGAGCACGGCGCGTGCCTTGCCGCGCGTCTCTTCGTCGCGGAAGCGAATGACGATGCGCTCGCCTTCACGGTTGATGCCGCCGTGGCGAACGTTCTTGTCGCGCATCAGGCTGCGCAGGTCGGCGCTGATCGAATCGAGACGCTTGGTGAGCGCGCCTTTCATGTCGACCTGGAGCAGAAAGTGCACCCCGCCGCGCAGGTCGAGTCCGAGGTACATCGGCAGCGCATGCAGGTTGGTGAGCCACTGCGGCGAACTCGAAAGCAGATTGAGCGCGACGACGTATTGTGGGTCGCTGGCGTTCGGATTGAACTGCTTCTCGAGCAGGTCCTTGGCTTTGAGCTGCGTGTCGGTGTCCTTGAGCCGCACCTTGACGCCGGTCGTGTCGAGGAAGGTGCCGCTGCTTTCGATGCCGGCGCTCTTCAGCGCGTTGTCGACGCGTTCGAGCGTCGCAAGGTCGATCTTCAGCGTCGCCTTGGCGCTCGAGACCTGGACCGCCGGCGCCTCGCCGAAAAAGTTCGGCAGCGTGTAAATGAAGCCGATCACCAGCGCGACGGCGACGATGATGTATTTCCAGAGCGGGTAACGGTTCATGGGAGCTGGACAGTAAAGGGTGGAGGCGCAAGACAGCGGGTGCGCGACTCGCACCCGCTTTGACCGGGCTTGGCGCTCAGAGATTCTTGAGCGTGCCCTTGGGCAGCACCATCGCCACCGCCGGCCGCTGCATCTGGACTTCGACGTTCTCGGCGATCGCCACGGTCACGAAGTCATCGCTGACCTTGGTGATGCGGCCGGCCATCCCGCTCGCGGTGATGATTTCGTCGCCTTTGGCGAGCGCGGCGATCAGCGCCTTGTGCTCCTTGGTCTTCTTCATCTGCGGGCGAATCATCAGGAAGTAGAGGACGACGAACATCAGAATCAGCGGCAGCATCTGCATGACGCTGTCCATCGGGCCTGCGGCAGCTGCGGTTTGAGCATAAGCGTTGCTGATCAGCACGGAAGTCTCCTCGGAAAACGAAAAAAAAGGGTGGAAAATTAGCCGGCTATTGTATCACTCTGTCTGCTGCGCCCGGCATGGAAGTTCGCGACCGTGGCGTCGAGGCGGCCGGCGGTGATCGCCTCGCGCAGCTCGTGCATCAGGCGCTGGTAGTAGTAGAGGTTATGGACCGTGTTGAGCTGTGCGCCGAGGATCTCGCCGTCGCGGTTCAAGTGGTGCAAGTAGGCGCGCGTGAAATTGCGGCAGGTGTAGCAGTCGCAGCTCTCGTCGAGCGGGCGCGGGTCGGTCCTGTGCTGCGCGTTCCTGATCTTGATGTCGCCAAAGCGCGCGAACAGGTGGCCGTTGCGCGCGTTGCGCGTCGGCATCACGCAGTCGAACATGTCGATGCCGGCTCTTACGCCGGCGACGATATCTTCGGGCGTGCCGACGCCCATCAGGTAGCGCGGCTTGTCCTGCGGCAGGCGTGGCGCCGTGTGCTCGAGGATGCGCGCCATTTCCTCCTTGGGCTCGCCGACCGAGAGGCCGCCGATGGCAAAACCGTCGAAGTCGATGCCGGCAAGGCCGGCAAGCGATTCGTCGCGCAATGCTTCGTACATGCCGCCCTGGACGATCGCGAAGAGCGCGTTGGCGTTTTCCACGCGATCGTGTTCGTCGCGCGAGCGCCGCGCCCAGCGCAGCGAAAGGCGCATCGACGCCGCCGCTGCGTCGAAGCTTGCGGGGTAGGGCGTGCATTCGTCGAAAATCATGACGATGTCCGAGTTGAGCACGTGCTGGATGCGCATCGACTCCTCGGGCGTGAGGAAAAGCTTGTCGCCGTTGATCGGCGAGGAAAAATGCACGCCTTCTTCGGTGATTTTGCGCAGCTCGCCAAGCGAAAAAACCTGAAAGCCGCCCGAGTCGGTCAGGATTGGCTTGTCCCAGCCCATGAAGCGGTGCAGTCCCCCGTGCGCGCGCACGGGTTCGAGCCCCGGTCGCAACCACAGGTGGAAGGTGTTGCCGAGGCAGATCTGCGCGCCGATCTCGGCAAGGTCGCGCGGCGTCATCGCCTTGACCGTGCCGTAAGTGCCGACCGGCATGAAGACCGGCGTTTCAACGACGCCGTGCGCGAGCGTCAGCCGCCCGCGGCGCGCTTGGCCGTCATTGCCAAGAAGTTCAAATTTCATCGTTTAACCTGCAGGTCCAAAACTAAAATTCTTACCACAGAGACACAGAGACACAGAGAAAATCAACAAGACGAATAAACAAAAGCGGGACTCCTCATGCGTATGTTCGCGTCGGTTCGTTTCGAACAAAAGCAATCTCTATCTCGCTGTGTCTCTGTGTCTCTGTGTCTATGTGGTGAAAAGGTCTTCCGTGCCTCTCTCCAGAAGCATCGCATCGCCGTAACTGAAAAAGCGGTAGCGCTCGGCGACGGCGTGTGCGTAGGCTTGCCGGATCGCATCGTAACCGGCGAAGGCGGAGACGAGCATCAGCAGCGTCGATTTCGGCAAATGAAAATTCGTCAGCAGCCGGTCAACGCAGCGGAAGCGGTAGCCCGGCGTGATGAAGATGTCGGTTTCGCCGCTGCCCGCGCGCACCTTGCCCGCTTGCGAAGCCGCTTCGAGCGCGCGCAAGCTCGTCGTTCCGACCGCGATGACGCGGCCGCCGCGCGCGCGCGCGCGCTCGATGGCGGCGACGGTGTCGGCCGGAATGTCAAAGCGCTCGGCGTGCATGCGGTGCTCGGAAAGCTCGTTTACACGCACCGGCTGGAAAGTGCCGGCGCCGACGTGCAGCGTCAGCCAGGCGAGCTCGACGCCGCGCTCGCCCAGCCGCTTCAGCATGGCGTCGTCAAAGTGCAGCCCCGCGGTCGGCGCCGCGACCGCGCCGGGCGCGCGCGCATAGACCGTCTGGTAGCGCGACTCGTCGTCGCCTCCGGCGGCGTGCGTGATGTAGGGCGGCAGCGGCAGGCGGCCGTGCGCCTCGATCAGCGCGTAGAGGTCGGCTTCGGCTGCGCCGGCAAGTTCGAGCGCGAAGAATTCGGCCTGCGCGCCAGTGCGCCCGCCGACCGTCAGCGTGAAAGCGTCTTCGACGATGATGCGGCTGCCGGGCCTGGGCGATTTGCTGGCGCGGATCTGCGCGATCGCGCGCCGGCGATCGACGACGCGCTCGATCATGATCTCGACGCGGCCGCCGCTCTCCTTGACGCCAAAGAGTCTTGCCCTGATTACGCGGGTGTCATTGAAGACGACGAGGTCACCGGCTTCGACGAGCCCGGCGAAGTCGCCGAAGCGGCGATCGACGAGGGTCTTGTTGCCGACGTGCAGGAGCCGGCTGGCGCTGCGTTCGGGGGCAGGATGCTGCGCGATCAGTTCGGCGGGGAGGTCGAAATCGAAGTCTTCGAGAGTGAGCATCGTAAATATTCGGTCGGCTTGTCGGCTCGGGTCGAATCGACGATAATTCGGCCTCTCGCGTTGCAACGCATGCCCCGATGGCGGAATCGGTAGACGCACGGGACTCAAAATCCCGCGCCGCAAGGCGTGCCAGTTCGACTCTGGCTCGGGGCACCAAGATCAGACAAATACCAGCAGGGACGAGCAAACGCGCGGTTTGTCGCGCGGTCTGTCGAATAATCGCGCCGTTCGCAAAGCGGCGCGATTATAGCATGCGCATCCCTCGCGCCGCCCGCCGCGCGGCTGAGCTCTGGGGCCCGGGGCTTGCATTCGCCGCCGCGGCGGTTCAGGCTGACGACTCTTGGGGAGAAAAAAGATGCGTATCGGTTTCTTTGGCGCGGCCGGCGAAGTCACCGGGTCGTGCACGCTCGTCGACACCGGCGAGAGTCGTTTTCTCGTCGATTGCGGAATGTTCCAGGGCGGCGCGGAAGCGCGCCAGAAGAACGAGAACGCGCTGGACTTCGGTTTCGACGTTCGCGAGATCGACTTCGTCGTTCTGACGCACGCACACATCGACCATTCCGGCCTTCTGCCGCGCCTTGCCGTGCTCGGCTTTCGCGGGCCGATCTACGCGACGCCGGCGACGATCGACCTCCTGCACGTGCTGCTGCCCGACAGCGCGCACATTCAGGAAAGCGAAAGCGAATGGCAGTTGCGCCACCATCGTCGCGGCGGAAGAGGCAATGGCGGCAGCGCTGGCAACGGCGAGATCGTGCCGCCGCTCTATACCGTCGCGCAGGCGCAGGCGGTGCTCAAGCTCCTGCAGCCGGTGCCCCTTGGGCGCACGGTTGCGCCGACCGATGCGATCAAGATCGCTTTCCACAACGCCGGCCATATCCTGGGATCGTCCTGGATCGAGCTTTCGATCAGAACCGACGGCGCGGTGCGCAAGCTCGTTTTTTCGGGCGACCTCGGCATGCCCGAGCGCCCGGTCCTCAACGACCCCGAGCCCGTCCTCGCTGACGCCGAGCTCATCGTCGTTGAGTCGACCTACGGCAACCGGCTACACCGCTCGATGGCCGAATCGGAGGCTGAAATCGTCGCCGCGATCGAGCGCACGCAAGCGTCCGGCGGCAACCTCATCGTTCCTTCTTTTGCCGTCGGCCGCACGCAGGAAGTCATTTACATCCTGGCTGACCTCGTTCGTCGCAAGCGCATCAAGCCGCTGCAGGTCTATGTCGATTCGCCGATGGCCAACGCCGCGTCGCGAATCACGCTCGCGCACCCCGAGCTTTTCGATCCTGCGACCCGCGAACTGATCGCCTGGCAGCAGGCTCACCCGCAGGAAATGAAGATCGAATTTGTCGCCGATGCCGAGCGCTCGCGCGCGCTCAACAACATTCGCAGCGGCGCCGTGATCATCTCGGCAAGTGGCATGTGCGAAGCCGGCCGCATCAAGTACCACTTGCGCGAAAATCTGCCGCGCCCCGAAAGCAGCATTCTGATCGCCGGGTTTCAGGCGGCGGGAACGCTCGGTCGCCGGCTCGTCGATGGCGCGAAGCTCGTCCGCATCTTCGGCCAGGAGGTGAGCGTGCGCGCCTCGATTTACACGGTCGGCGGCCTCTCGGCGCATGCCGACCAGGCGGCGCTCCTCGCCTGGCTCAGCGCTTGCCGGCAGGCGCCGAAGACTTTCGTCGTGCATGGCGAAGCGGGCGCGGCGCAGGCTTTCGCCGACGCGATCCGGACGAAGCTCGGCTGGACCGACGTCAATCTGCCGCGGCCCGGCGAGTTTTTCACGCTGTAAGCGACTGCAGCGCCCGAAATTCAGGCCGCCGCCAGGCCGGGCTTGATTTTCGGGGCCATCAGCTCGTTGAGCAGCAGGCCGCCGATGACGAGCGCGCCGCCGATCAGGGTGGCGGTCGAGGGCTCTTCGCCGGCGCCGAGCCAGGCCCAGGTGATGCCGAAAATGATTTCGAGCAGGCCGAGCAGCGCGATCTCGGCCGCCGGCAATTCGCGTGAGAGCCGAACGACGAGCAGGCAGGGGATCGCGAGCTGCACCACGCCGAGCAGCGCGAGCCAGCCCATGTCGTGCGTCGAGGCCTGCAAGGGGTAGGCGACCGGGAAGGTGGCAAGCGCCGAGAGCGTCGCGCCGATCAGCACCGCCGGCAGCATGTCGGGCGATTTGCTCGCCGAGAGCGTGTCCTTGCCGCGGGCAACGGATTGCAACAGCGTCCAGTTGACCGCCGCTGCCAGCGGCACCGCCAGTGCGATCAGCGTTCCGATCGGCGAGACGCCAGCGGCGGCTTCGCGTCCGAACATCCAGGCGATCCCGGAACTCGCGATCACGATCGCGAGCCAGGTTCGCGGCGCGAGCCGGTGGCCGAGGAAGATGCGGGCGAAGAGCGCCGTGATCAGCGGCCCGATCGCCAGCGTGACGAGGACATTGGCGACGCTCGTCCGGTTCAGCGCGACCATGAAGGCCGTGTACATCGTCGCCCAGCAGACCCCCGAGACCCACAAGGGCCATCCCGAGCGCAGCAGTGTGCGCCAGAGGTCCGCACCGCGCAGCGCCGTCAGCGCGGCGATGAGCGTGAGCGCGTTGAAGAGACTGCGCCAGAAAGTGGCCTCGAAACCACGAACGGCATCGAGCTGACGTGTGACGACGCCAGCAATGCTCCACATCAATGTGCAGAGGATCATCAGCGCGACGGCGCGGCGGTGCGTCATTGTCTCGTTCTTGTAAGGTCGGTGAGGACCTCAAGTATCAGTGAGCATCACCGGCCGGGTCAACGCCTTTGCTGCTGCCTCGAAACCAGGAGAGCTTGCCGTGCAGCGTGACCACCGTCCCGACGATGATCAGCGCCGGCGATGCGATCGCCGCCGCGGCGACTTTGGTGGGCAGGGTCGCCAGATCGCCGATCAGCACGCGCTGCCGATCGGTACTGCCGCGTTCCACCAGCGCCGCCGGATGCGCGGGCGGCAGGCCGTGACTCATGAGCTGTCGGCAGATCTCGCCGATGCCGCCGATGCCCATGTAGAAGACGACGGTCTGGCGGGGCCGCGCGAGCGCCGCCCAGTCGAGGTCGACGCTGCCGTCTTGCAAGTGGCCGGTGGCGAAAGTCACCGTCTGCGCGTGCTCGCGGTGCGTGAGCGGGATGCCGGCGTAAGCGGCGCAGGCGGTCGCCGCGGTGACGCCGGGGACGACTTCAAACGGAATCCCGGATTCGAACAGCGCCTCGATTTCCTCTCCGCCGCGGCCGAAGACGAGCGGGTCGCCGCCCTTGAGCCGGACGACCTTCTTGCCTTCGCGCGCCAGGCGCACGAGGACCCGGTTGAGTTCGCTCTGCGCGACCGTGTGCTTCGACGCTTTCTTGCCGACGCAAATCTTCTGGGCGTCGGCGCGGGCAAGCTCGAGCGCGCCCTCGGCGATCAGGTGATCGTAGGCGATGACGTCGGCTTCGGCGACGAGGCGGGTGGCGCGCACCGTCATCAGGTCGAGCGCGCCGGGGCCGCTGCCGACAAGATAAACGGTTCCGGTGGGCTTGCGGGGCTTCATCATCGGGTATCGTACGCAGGTGAGCTGCCAGCATAAGTGTCACGCACGATCAATTCAACAGATAAAATCGAAGCTGCGGCCGATCTTCGCCGACCGCCGGCCACCGGCCTGTGCAGCCGGTCACCCACTGGGAGATGACTCATGGAAATCGTATGCCATATCGTCGCCGCCGGAGACGACGAAATCGAGGCCATCGGCGAATCGACGGGCCCGCTCGACGAGTGGAGCGGAATCGAGGCGCCCGGCATCGACACGGTCAAGCTCGCCAGCCTGCACTGCCTGCTCACCGGCGACCCGATGCAGACGGCGCTCGACCTTTATGAGCCGGTCTACGTTTCCGACAGCGAGACGACCGTGCTGCGCGTCGCCGACGAACTGCTCGAGAAACTTGCGGCGCTCGACGAAGACGGCCTCGAAGAAATGTCGAACGAACTTGCCGCGAGCGAAGAGTTTGAAAACGAACAGTGGGCGGCCGAGGACCTTCTCGCCTTTCTCACTGAATTTTCCGACCTTGCACAGCTCGCTGAATCGCAGGCGCAGTCGCTCTTTGTCTGGATGATGCCGGTCGAAACCTGAAGCCGGCGGGCCGGTGCAATACGCTAAACGGTGCAATACGCTGGGTGGTCTCAATGGATCAACGAAACACCTCAGGTAA
>CAZALA010000016.1:0-37170 GCA_964485725.1 uncultured Propionivibrio sp.
GCTTGTCGGTCTCACGCGAGGCGGTGCCGTTGCCGATGCTGACGAGCTTGACCGCGTGCTTCTTCGCCAGCGTGGCGAGCGTGTGCAAGGAACAGTCCCAGTCGCGGCGCGGCTCGTGCGAGTAGATCGTCGCCGTATCGACGAGCTTGCCGGTCGCGTCGACGATGGCGACTTTCACCCCGGTCCTGAGGCCTGGGTCGAGGCCCATCGTCGCCCGCTGGCCGGCCGGCGCGGCGAGCAAAAGGTCGTGCAGGTTCGAGCCGAAGACGCGGATCGCCTCGACCTCGGCGCGCTCGCGCAGCGCGTTCATGAGCTCGAGCTCGAGGTGCAGGAAGACCTTGATGCGCCAGGTCCAGCGCACCGTGTCGGCGAGCCATTTGTCGGCCGCGCGGTTAAGGTCGGCGATGCCAAACTGCTTGGCGATGCGCGCTTCGCAGGGATTGTGGCCGGGCGCACGCGCGGCAGGGTCAAGCTCGCTGTCGAGGACGAGGGCGACCTGCAGCGCGCCCTCGTTGCGGCCGCGCAAAAGCGCGAGGGCGCGGTGCGAGGGGATCGTTTTGAGCGTCTCGCTGTAGTCGAAATAATCGCGGAATTTTGCGCCTTCGACTTCCTTGCCGGCGACGAGCGTCGATCTGACGACGCCGTGCTCCTCGACGTAATTGCGCAGCGCGCCCAGGAGCGCGGCGTCTTCGGAGAACTGCTCCATCAGGATCTGGCGGGCGCCGTCGAGCACCGCCTTGACGTCGGCAAAACCGGCATCCGCGTTGAGGTAGGCGGCGGCCTCGGCCTCGGGCTTGAGCGTCGGGTCGGCGAGCAGTGCCGCGGCGAGCGGCGCGATGCCGGCTTCCGTCGCGATCTGCGCCTTCGTGCGCCGCTTCGGCTTGTACGGCAGATAGAGGTCTTCGAGTCCCTGTTTGGTTTCGGCGGCGGCGATCTGGGCGGCGAGCTCGGGCGTGAGTTTGCCCTGTTCGTCGATCGAGGCATTGATCGCGGCGCGCCGGTCTTCGAGCTCGCGCAGGTAGACGAGGCGCTCGTCGAGCAGGCGCAGCTGGATATCGTCGAGGCCGCCCGTCACTTCCTTGCGGTAGCGCGCGATGAAGGGCACCGTCGCACCCTCGTCGAGGAGGGCGACGGCGGCGATGACTTGCTCGCTGCGGCTGCCGATTTCCTCGGCAATCTTGCGGGTGATGCGTTGTTCGACTGAAGATGCCATCTGCGACCGGGTGCGTGAAAAAGGGGCGAACTATGCGCAATCGGCGACAAAAGTTCAAGCCTCACGGCTCAATGCGGGCCATTATCGCCCCGCGTGTTGCAGCGAGGGGACGATTCGGGTTAAATGGCGACTCCTGATGTTCCGCCGGGCCGCCAAGGAAGAAAACCATGAAAATCGATATCGAACGCCTGGGATTGAAAGACGTCGCGATCGACCCGGCGACGCTGTTCAGCTTTGCGCAGGGAATTGCCGGTTTCGAGCACTGCAAACGCTTCAAGCTCTTTCACGAAGAAGGCAAGAACAAGGTCTTCTGGCTGCAGTCGGTCGATGATACCTCGGTGATGTTCCCGATCGTCGCCGTCGAAACGCTCGACATCGAGTACGAGATCGAATTGTCCGACGAGGATTGCGCGCTGATCGGTCTTGAGAGCGGCGCCGGAGCAAACGCGCAGGCCGACGAAATCGCCGTCGTCGTCATCGTCTATCGCGACCCCGCGCAGGATGGCAAGATCGCCGCCAACGCGCGTTCGCCGGTGATCCTCAACCTGACGAGCCGCAAGGGAATGCAGAAGGTTTTGCAGGACGTCCATCCGACGCTGCTTTATCGCGCCCGCTGAGGGTGAAAGACTTTTCGATTGATTTTCAGGCAAGTCGTTGTGTCGAGGTTCGCAAAAAAAGCGGGCCCACCGTATCACCTCGATCACCATAGGAGAGCTTCATGTTGAAACCCGCGCTAAAGAACATGCTGGCCATCGCTTCCGGTTCGGCACTGCTGTTTGCTTCATCGATGGTCGCCGCCCAGCAGAAATGGGATATGCCGACCGGCTACCCCTCGGGCAACTTCCACACCGAGAACATCCGCCAGTTTGTCGCCGACGTCGACAAGGCGACGGCCGGCAAGCTCAAGATCACCGTTCACGACAACGGCTCGCTGTTCAAGGCGAACGAAATCAAGCGCGCAGTGCAGGGCGGGCAAGCCGAAATCGGCGAAATCATCATTTCCGGTTTCTCCAACGAGGATCCGATGTTCGGCCTCGACGCGATTCCTTTCCTGGCCACGGGCTATCCGGAAGCCGCCAAGCTCTGGAAGGTCTCGAAGGCCGCGACCGAAGCGCGCTTCGACAAGCAGGGCATGAAGATCCTTTACTCGGTGCCGTGGCCGCCGCAAGGCATCTACAGCGCCAAGCCGCTCAATTCGGCGGCTGACCTGAAGGGCGCCAAGTGGCGCGCCTACAACCCGAACACCAGCCGCATCGCGCAGCTCGTCGGCGCGCAGCCGGTGACGATCCAGGCCGCCGAACTGACGCAGGCGCTGGCGACCGGCGCGGTGACCGCCTTCATGACCTCGGGCGCGACGGGCTACGACAGCAAGGTCTGGGAACAGGTCAAGTACTACTACGACGTCAAGGCCTGGTTGCCGAAAGACTTCGTCATCGTCTCGAAGAAGGCCTTCGCCGCGCTCGACAAGGCGACGCAGGACGCGCTCCTCAAGGCGGCCGCCGACGCCGAGACGCGCGGCTGGAAAACCAGCGCCGAGAAAGACGGTTGGTACCGCGAGCAACTCGTCAAGAACGGCATGAACGTGAGCCCGGGCTCCGAGCAGTTGCGCTCCGACTTCAGGAAAATCGGCCTGATCATGATCGGCGACTGGACGACGCAAACCGGCGCCGAAGGCCAGGCGATCATCGACGCCTACCGGAAGTAGTCGCAGCCGTCGCGGCTGTTGCACGAACCTTGCCTTGCCGGATGCGGGCCCAGCGGGCCCCAAGGATCGTCGATCCTGATCGTCCGGCGACGCAAGGCGTCGCACCGGCTGCGCCCGCACCTCGCTCCGCCGGGCGTCGCCGGGACGCCGCGGGGCTTTGGGCTGCTCGCCGCAGCGGCCCGATTTTTGTCAGCTTGTTTGCCAGCTAGGGACTTCGCGTCCATGAAAAGGGAAGTTTGATGCGCCTGTTACTCAATCGCCTGTTCGACGCCACGATGGTCCTCGCGGCCATTTTCATGATTGGCACGCTGCTCGCCGTTCTCTCGAGCATCGCCGGTCGCGTCTATCCGCCGCTCGGCATCGCCGGCGCCGACGCCTACGCCGGCTATTGCATGGCCGCGTCGGCCTTCCTCGCGCTGGCCTCGACGCTGCGCCGCGGCGAACACATTCGCGTGACGCTGATCATCAATCGCCTGGCGCCCGGCGCGCACCGCGCCCTCGACGTTTTCTGCCACGTCGTCGCGCTCGCGATCGCCAGCACGCTCGCCTGGTATTCGGTGCAGCTCGTGCGCCAGTCTTTCGCATTCAACGATATTTCGACGGGCCTCGATGCGACGCCGCTGTGGATTCCGCAGATTGGCATGGCCTTCGGCGCGACGGTCTTTGCGCTCGCCTTCGCCGTCGACCTCGTCGAGGTCGCGAGCGGGAAGAAGGTCGAGCGTTCGTCGGCCGACGAGCCTGCCCGCATCGAATAGTTCACCGCTCACGCACCCACGGACGGACCATGGATCTTTACATCACCGCATTTCTCATCATCGCGCTCTTTGCGATTCTCGGCAGCGGCGTCTGGATCGGGCTGGCGCTGACCGGCGTCGCCTGGATCGGCATGGAGCTTTTTACGACGCGCCCGGTCGGCGACAGCATGGTCATCACGATCTGGGGCTCGGCGTCTTCATGGACGCTCACCGCCTTGCCGCTCTTCATCTGGATGGGCGAAATCCTTTTTCGCACCAAGCTCTCCGAAGACATGTTCAAGGGGCTCGCGCCCTGGCTCGAAAAGCTGCCCGGACGGCTCCTGCACACCAACATCATCGGCTGCACGATCTTCGCCGCGGTCTCGGGTTCGTCGGCGGCGACCTGCGCGACGATCGGCAAGATGACGCTGCCCGAGCTCAAGAAACGCGGCTATCCGGACGAGATCGCGATCGGCACGCTCGCCGGCGCCGGCACGCTCGGCCTGCTCATTCCGCCGTCGATCATCATGATCGTCTATGGCGTAACGGCCGACGTCTCGATCGCCAAGCTTTTCATCGCCGGCGTCTTTCCGGGGCTGATCCTCGCCGGTCTCTTCATGAGCTATACGATCGTCTGGGCGCTCATGCATCCCGGGCAGATCCCGCCCGCCGACCAGAACCTTTCCTTCATGCAGAAGCTGCACGAGTCGAGACACCTGATCCCGGTGGTGACGCTAATCGCCGCCGTTCTCGGCTCGATCTACACGGGGGTCGCGACGGCAACCGAAGCGGCCGCGCTCGGCGTCGTCGGCTCGATGCTGATCGCCGCCGTGCAGGGCGAACTGACCTGGAAGAACTTCAGCGACAGCCTGCTTGGCGGCACGCGCCTTTACTGCATGATTGCGCTGATCCTCGCCGGCGCCTCCTTCCTGACCCTGTCGATGGGCTATATCGGCCTGCCGCGGCATCTTGCCGAGTGGATCATCGGCCTGCATCTTTCCAAGCTTTCGCTGGTCTTTGCCCTGATGATCTTCTACATCGTGCTCGGCTGCTTCCTCGACGGCATCTCGATGGTCGTGCTGACGATGGGCGTTTTGCTGCCGACTGTGCAGAGCGCCGGTTTCGACCTCGTATGGTTCGGAATTTTCATCGTGCTCGTCGTCGAAATGGCGCAGGTGACGCCGCCCGTCGGCTTCAACCTCTTCGTGCTGCAGGGAATGACCAAACGCGACATCACCTGGCTCGCCAAGCAGGCTTTCCCGCTCTTCCTGCTGATGGTCGTGATGGTGCTCCTAATGTATTACGTCCCGGGAATCGCCACCTGGCTGCCCGAGCACATGTCGAACTGAACGCAGATGGAAACGACGACCGCGACCGACGCCAAGCCTGCTCCACCGCGCCTGCTCGCGCTCGGCGACGGCGCGTGGACGGTCGAGTTCGGCGAGCGTATCGACCCGGAACTTCACGCCCGCGTCCTCGGCCTTGCCGCGGCGCTGCAAAAGGCGCGGCAGCCTGCTGACGAGTTCGCCGGAATTGTGGACATCGTGCCGACCTTCCGCTCGCTGACCGTTCATTACGATCCGCTCACGAGCGACGGCGAGCGTCTGGGCGAAGCGCTGCTCAGCCTTGCCGCCTCCTCGGGCGCCGGCACGCAGGAGGGCCGGCAGTGGCGCATCCCGGTCTGCTTCGACGACGAATTCGCGCCCGATCTTGCCGATCTCGCGCACACCAAAGGCCTCTCGCGCGAGGAAGTGATCGCGCAGATGAGCGAAGCGACTTTTCAAGTCTATATGATCGGCTTCATGCCGGGTTTCCCCTATATGGGCGGTTTGCCGCAGATCCTCGAAATGCCGCGCCTGTCGTCGCCGCGCAAGGCGGTACCGGCGCGCTCGCTGGCGGTGGCTGGCGCAATGTGCGCGGTTTACCCCTGGGAGAGCCCGGGCGGCTGGCGCCTGCTCGGGCGCACGCCGGTGCCGATGTTCTCGCTGGCCGACAGCGCTGCGCCGGCGCTCCTCGCTTCCGGCGACCGCGTTCGCTGGCAGGCGATCGCGCGGCCGCTTTACGACGAAATCGAGGCGGCCGTCCGCGCCGGCGCCTTTGATCGCGCGAGTTTGCTGACATGAATTCGGAGACAACGACGACGACGATGAGAGGGCTGCTCGACGTGGTCGACGGCGGCTTCGCCTGCAGCATCCAGGACCTTGGCCGGCGCGGTTTCCGGCACATGGGAATCACCGTCTCGGGCCACCTCGATGCGCTCCTCGCGCGCTGCGCGAACGCGCTCGTCGGCAATCCGCCGGAAGCCGCGTGCGTCGAAATCCGCGCGCGCGGGCCGACGCTGAGAGCCGCCGAAGGCCGCATCCGGCTCGCGATCGCCGGCGAGATTACGGCTACGCTGCGCCGCGCCGATGGCAGCAGTGTCGAGGTCCCCGCCTGGAAGAGCGTGACGCTTCTGCCCGACGAGCGGCTGCAACTGCGCGCGGTCGCCGGCGGCGTCGCCTATCTCGCAGTTGCCGGCGGCATCGCGACGCCGGTTCAGCTCGGCAGTCGTTCGACCTACCAGCGTGCGCTGATCGGCGGCATCGACGGCCTGCCGCTCTCGACCGGCCAGGCCTTGCCCTGTACGGCGACGGCGCGCTCGGACGAGCGCGAATATCACGCCGCAGCGTGGCGGCACGGCGAGGGCGCGATCCGCGTCATCCTCGGGCCGCAGCAGGGACACTTCACGCCGGCGTCGCTGCAAGACTTCCTGGGCTCGGCTTACGAGGTCACCCCGCAATTTGACCGCATGGGCGTGCGCCTTGCCGGCGCGCCGCTCGCGCACCGCTCGCCTGCAGACGCCGACATCGTCTCCGACGGCGTGACGCCGGGCGCGATCCAGGTCCCCGGCAACGGGCAACCGATCATTCTGCTCGCCGACTGCCAAACCGTCGGCGGCTATCCGAAAATCGCAACGGTGATCAGCGCCGACCTGCCGCGGCTCGGCCAGCTGCGGCCGGGGCAGGCGATCCGCTTTTGCGCCGTCGATGCGCGCGCGGCGCGCGCGGCGCTTCTTGCCAACGAGGAGCGCTGGGCCGCGTGGGCGCGCTCGATCACCGCCGACAGCGCCGAAACGGACCCCGTCAATGCGGCAAATGCGGCGCAGGCGACGCCGGACGACGTGTCCGACGACGATTTTTCCGGCGTCTGGATTTCAAGCAACTGGTAGCGAGCAAGGAGCAAAGCGATGGCGAAAAAACTCAACCTCAATTCGGACCTTGGTGAGAGCTTCGGCGCCTGGGCGATGGGCAGCGACGATGAAATGCTGCAGATCGTGAACTCGGCGAACCTCGCCTGCGGTTTCCACGCCGGCGATCCGCTGGTCATGTGCACGCGCGCGGCAAGCGCGCGCGATTATGGCGTCACCATCGGCGCGCATCCCTCGTATCCCGACCTTCAGGGTTTCGGGCGGCGGCGCATGGACATCCCGCTCGCCGAGCTCGAAGCGATGATCACCTATCAGATCGGCGCGCTCGACGCCTGCGCCCGCGCGCAGGGCCTGCGCGTCACCCACGTCAAGCCGCACGGCGCGCTCTCCAACGTCGCCTGCGCCGAACGCAAGATCGCCGACGCCATCGCCCGCGCCGTGCATCGCCTTGACCCGAAGTTGATCCTGCTCGCCCCGGCCGCCTCGCAACTGATCTTCGCCGGGCGGGAGCAGGGGCTGCCGGTGGTCGAGGAAGTTTTCGCCGACCGCGCCTATCTTGACGACGGCAATCTCGTGCCGCGCAGCCAGCCCGGTGCGATGATCCACGGCGCCGCGGCGAGCCTCGCTCACGTCATGCGCATGATCGAGGAGAGCGCGCTGATTTCGATCAACGGCAGGAAGCTGCCGGTCAATCCGCAGAGCATCTGCGTGCACGGCGACAATGAAGACGCTGTCGCCACCGCTGAAGCGATCCGCAAGGGTCTTCTGAAAGCCGGCTACGAACTCGTGACGATCCCCGAACTCGTCGCCTGAGCAAAGCAGAAATGGATCGCCTCGACCACCTCGACCGCGAGTACAACCCCAGGCTTTCGATCCCCGATCACGCCGAGATTTCGGCGCGCTGGGAAGCCGCCTCGGCGGCGGCGCGCTCGCGCATTTCGCCGCCGCCCCGCATCGATCTTCGCTACGGCGCCTCGGCGGCCGAGACGCTCGACTTTTTCGCGGTGAAGAGCGCTTCGCCGCCCCCGCTCCTCGTCTTCATTCACGGCGGCTACTGGCGCGCGCGCGACAAGGCCGATTTTCACTTTCTCGCGCCGGCTTTCGTCGAGGCCGGCGTCGCCGTCGCGATGCCGAACTACGGCCTCGCGCCAGCGCTTTCGCTCGAGGAAATCGTCCGCCAGATGCTGCGCGCGATCGCCTGGCTTTATCGCGAAGCGAAGGCGCTGAATTTCGATCGGCGCCGCATCGTCGTCGCCGGTCACTCGGCGGGCGGCCATCTGGCCGCGATGATGGCGGCGGCGCACTGGCCGAGCTGGCAGGAAGACGGCGAAGAGCGCCTGCCGGCCGATCTCTTGCGCGGCATCGTCAGCGTCAGCGGCCTGCACGACCTTGTTCCCCTCGCGCGCGCGCCCTTCCTGCGCGAGGACCTTAAGCTCGACGAAGCGGCGGCGCGTCGGGTCAGCCCGATCACCTATGCTGCCAATCCGAAGCTGAGCCTCGTCACCGCCGTCGGCAGCGAGGAGACGCAAAGCTTTCACGAGCAGACCGCGCTGCTCAGCGCAGCCTGGCCCGAGTGTCCGCATCAGGACGTGCAGCTTCCCGGCCGCAACCACATGAGTGCCGTCGAGGCGCTCGGCGAAGCGACGCACGCGCTTTTCAAGACGACCCTCGCGCTTTTCGAAACGGTGGCTGCGCCGGCCTGATTCGCGATAGCTGCCGGCCTGCCCAGTTCCTGAGGCATTGCACAATTTATCGGGCGGCAAGGAGCGGCGTTTCAACAATCGTTGCCTGCCCAGGCGCCCTGTCTGCGCGCGCTTTCGCAGCATCGCAGGGGGCTGCCGCCAGCGCGAACTTCCCCGCGACCATCGCATTGTTCGATATTTTGACGAAAAGCCGCTCCCCCGCGCTCGCATAATCGCCCCGAACCTGATGGGCAGCCGCTCGAATAGTCGCGTGGCGCGCATCAATTTCTCGAAACGGGGGTACGGGGTGAAAGCAGGCTTTGGAATTCCGCGACGCTTGATCGTCGCCGTCGGCGGCAACGCGATTGACCCGGGAATCAGCCGGGGAACGCCGGAAGAGCAAAAGGAGATCGCGGCGGCCACCGCGCGCACGATGTTGCCGCTGCTCGAGCTCGACAACCAGCTCGTCATTGTTCACGGCAACGGCCCGCAGGTCGGTAAACTCCTGCTCGCCAACGCCATCGCGCGCGAACGCGTGACGCCGCAGTCGCTCGATATCCTGGTCGCGCAGACGCAGGGGGCGATGGCCTACATTCTTTCGCAGGCCTTTGAAAACGCCTTGCGCGAAGTCGGCAATCCGCGTCACGTCGTCGGCCTCGTCACCCAGGTCGAGGTCGCCGCCGACGATCCGGGCTTTAACAATCCGAGCAAGCCGGTCGGACCCTTCTTCAGCGAGAGCGAAGCGCAGGCGCTGGCGCAGGAATTTGGCGTCACGGTCCGGGAGGACTCCGGCCGCGGCTGGCGTTACGTCGTCGCCTCGCCGATGCCGCGCCACATCTGCGACGTCTCGCTCGTCGAGGCACTGATGTGCACGCGCACCGTCGTCGTCGCCGGCGGCGGCGGTGGCATCCCGGTTGTTCGCGACGAGATGGGCCGCCGCCAGGGCGTCGAAGCGGTGATCGACAAGGACCTGACCGCAGGTCTCATGGCCAACATCCTCGGCATCTACGACATGATGATCCTGACCGCGGTGCCGCGCGTCGCGGTCAATTTCGGCAAGCCCGACCAGCGCGACCTGTCGCGCGTCGGCCTCTCCGAAATCCGCAAATACCACGCCGAGGGCCATTTCCCGCCCGGCAGCATGGGCCCCAAGGTCGAAGCCGCGATCCGCTTCCTCGAAGCCGGCGGCAAGCGTGTCGTCATCACCAGCCTGGAAACCGCCGTGCCGGCGCTGCGCGGCGAGACCGGGACGCACATCGTCCAGGATCACGATCTTTAGGCGCCCCACCGAGACTCGCATCGCATTTCAAAACCATCAAGGAAAAATTCATGGAACGCACTGAAAAGATCGCCATCTGGAAAAAGGGGGACTGGGCCGCGTATTTCGGGCTCTTCAGCAACAACCTCACCAACCTCTTGACGATGATCGGGCTCCTGCTCTTCGTCGTCGGCTTCCCGCGCGAGTTTGTCTATGGCCGCATCGCGCCGGCCTTTGGCCTCGCGGTAATGACCGCCAGCCTGTTCTACGCCTGGTTCGGCTACCAGCTCGCCAAGTCGAGCGGCCGCCTCGATGTAACGGCGCTGCCTTCCGGCCCGAGCGCGCCGTCGATCTTCACGGTCACCTTCCTCGTCATCCTGCCCGTCTATCAGACGACGAAGAACGCCGAGTTTGCGCTGCAAATCGCGCTCGTCTGGTGCTTCTTCGAGGCCGCGATCCTGCTCCTCGGCGCCTTCCTCGGCGAGACCGTGCGCAAGATGATTCCGCGCACCGTGCTGCTCTCGTGTCTCGCGGGTCTTGGCCTCCTCCTGCTGGCGATGAACCCGATGCTGCAGTCGTTTGAAACGCCGACCGTGGCTTTCGTCGTGCTCGCGCTGATCTTCATCAACTGGTTCGGCAAGTCGCCGATCTTCGCCAAAATCCCGACCGGTCTTTTGCTCCTCATCGTCGGCTCGGCGCTCGCCTGGGGCTTCGGTTTGCAATCGCCCGACGCCATCGTCAAGTCGCTCGGCAGCGCCGGTTTCAACCCGCCGTCGGTGCATTTCTCGAGCTTCCTCGAAGGCCTGCCGCACGCTCTGCCCTACCTCGCTTCCGCCGTTCCGCTCGGTCTTGCCAACTACGTCTTCGACCTCGAAAACATCGAGAGCGCGCACGCTGCCGGCGACCCGTATCCGACGCGCAAGGTCATGCTGGTCAACGGCTTTTCGTCGATGCTCGGCTGCTTCATGGGCAACCCCTTCCCGGTCACCGTCTACGTCGGCCACTCGGGCTGGAAATCGATCGGCGCGAGCATCGGCTATACGGTCGCGAGCGGCATCTCGATGTTCGTCGTCGGCCTCTTCGGGCTTGGCGCTTTCCTGCTGGCGCTGATCCCCGGCGCCGCGATTGCGCCCATCCTGATCTACATCGGCATCGTCACCGCCAACCAGGTCGTCCGCGAAGCGCCGAAGAACGAAGTCCCGGTGATCTTCGTCTGCCTCTTCCCGTGGATCGGCAACTGGGCGCTGACCCTCGTCAATAACGTCCTCAATGCCGCCGGAACCAAGGCCGCGACCGTCGGTTTCGACGTCCTCGCCAAGAAGGGCGTCTATTACGAGGGCCTGATGGGTCTTGGCAACGGTGCGCCGCTGGCGAGCCTCGTCTGGGGCTGCATCGCGATCTTCGCGATCAACAACCACCCGCTGCGCGCGGTCATCGCTTCGCTCGTTGCCGCCGTGCTCTCCTTCGTCGGCTTCATTCACGCGCCCTCGGTCGGCATCGCCCAGGCGATGTCGATGAAATACGTCTATGGCTACCTCCTCGTCTCCGGGCTGTTCGTGCTCAAGCACTTCCTCGACCAGTCGCGCGTCGCGGTTCCCGAAGCGCAGCAACAGAAAGCCTGAAGCCCTCGTGCCTTGATCGACCGCAGGGCGGGCTTAAGGCTCCGCCCTGCCTTAAAAAGGAGACAAACATGGCGACAGCCAGTCTATTCAGCGCGCTCGAAGCGGGCGATACGGCCCTGCTCGAGCGGTTGCTCGGCGAAGGCGCACAGCTTGACGAGCGCGACAGCGACGGCCGCACGCCGCTCATGATCGCGACGCAGAAGAACAACGTCGCGCTGGCACGGCGCCTGATCGACGCCGGCGCCGACGTCAATGCGCGCGACGCGACGCAGCTCACGCCCTACCTGTGCGCAGGCGCCAATGGCTTTCATGAAATTCTCGCGCTGGCGCTCGCCGCCGGCGCCGATACGAAGAGCGTCAATCGCTTTGGCGGCACGGCGCTCCTGCCCTCGAGCGAGAAGGGCTATCTGCGCACGGTTCAGCTCTGCCTGCAGGCCGGCATCGCGGTGAACCACGCCAACAAGCTCGGCTGGTCGGCGCTGCTCGAAGCGGTGATCCTCGGCGACGGCGGTTTTCTCTACACCGACATCGTCGCGGCGCTCGTCGCCGCCGGTGCCGACATCGATCTTTGCGACCGCGACAAAGTCTCGTCGCGCCGGCACGCCGAACTCTGCGGGCAGACGCGGGTCGCCGAGATTTTCGCCAACCCGGCCGGCGTCCTGCGCGGCCCTTATGCGGCCCTGCGCGGCTTGCTCGGCAAGTTCGCGTACGAGGAAGCGCTCGCCTGGCTCGGCGCACACGGCAGCCAGTTCGATGCGGCCGCGGCGCACTATTACCGCGGCTACGCGCTGGGCGAACTGAAGCGCTACGAAGAAGCGCTTGCCGAGTATCGCGCTCACCTCGCCGCCGACCCGGGCGCCATCGAGTTCTATTTCTATACGGCCAATTGCCTGCGCCTCATGAAGAAGCCGGAAGAGGCGCTGCACGAATACGAGCTTGCGATCGCGGCCGCGCCGCAAAAAAGCTTCCACCGCTATCACAAGTCGAACTACCTGCGCGAGCTCGGCCGCCACGCCGAGGCGATCGCCGAGATGGACCTTCTGCTCGCGCAACAGCCGCAGCGTTACGACTATTCCTTCCACAAGGCGAACAGCCTGCGCTCGTTGAAGCGCCACGAGGAAGCGATCTGCGCGATCGAGAACGCGATCACGCACGATCCTGATAACGCGCTCTATCACCTGCACAAGGCGCAGTCGCTCGGCTTCATCGGGCGAACGCGGCAGGCGCTCGCCGAGATCGACGCGGCGATCGCCTGCGCGCCCGCCGACACCGATCTGCTCGCCCTGCGCGCGCGGCTTGCGGCCGAACTTCACGCCTGAGCGGGCAAACGGCAATGATGGTTGCACCGCTCTTTTCCGCGCCGGCGAGGCGCGCACAGCGCTTCGTGCAGCCGGCGCTCTCCGTGCTCTCGGCCGACGCCGACGTGCTCGGCGAGCTCAGCGGAAGCGGCGGCCGGGCGAGCATCCACAGCGTGTTCGAGCACGCGATCAACATCGATCGCGGTCCCGGACGCCTGCTCACGCTCGCCACTCGCGCGTCCGACAATGCACCGGCAACGCTCGTCGTCGACCTCGACGGCTGGAGCGAGCTCGGCCTCGTCCCCGGCAGCCCGGTGATCCTCGCCGGCGGGCGCATCGTTCTTGGCGGCGGCGTCGACGGCCGCGAAGCCTGCGAAGTCCTGATCGATACGGCGCGCCCGTGGCGCTGCGAGCTGCCGTCCTACGCTGCCGCAGATGAGACACTGTCTGCCAAGGTCGCGCTCGCCGGCGACTATCTGCAACGCTTCGGCAAGGGGATTGCCGCTGCGGGCGCGGCGGCGAGGGCGGCGGGCGCTTTCGAAAAGGCGCTCGCCGAAGTTTTTCAGAGACACCGCGATGGGCTTTTGCACGCGCTCGAGGCGGGCTGCGAGCTGCGCGCGCAAGAGCACCTGCACGGGCTCCTTGGCCTCGGGCCGGGGCTGACGCCGGCGGGCGACGATTTCATCGTCGGCCTGCTCGCAGTCTTCCATCTTCGCGGCAGCCCCTGCGCCGGGTGGCGGCGCATCGGCGCAGCGGTGCTCGAATACGCGCCGCAGCAGACCAACGTGATCAGCCAGGCCGCCTTGCAGCACGCGGTCAATGGCCGGGTGCGGGCCAGACTCGTGCGCCTGTGCGAGGCCCTGATCTGCGGGGAAGCGGCGCTGCTCTGCGCTGCCCTCGATCAGGTCATGAAGATCGGTTCGACTTCCGGCTGCGATATCGCAAGCGGAATCGTTTCAGCTTTCCAACTCAATTTACGGATGAAAAGGGTTCACACATGACAGTCAAAGTCGTGGTCAAGCGCAATACCTATTTCGACTCGGTGTCCTTGATGAGCTTATCGACCAAGGCCAATCAGATCGAAGGGGTCGAGCAGGCCGTCGTCGCCATGGCGACCGAAATGAACAAAGGCGTGTTGCGCAACGTCGGGCTTTACGTTCCCGAAATCGACGCGGCCGGCAGCGGCGATCTTTTGATCGTCATCGCCAGCGCCAGCGAGGAAGCCTGCGCCGCCGCGCTCAAGGCGGTCGAGGCGCTGCTCAAGGCCGGCAACAAGGCGAGCGCGGCTGGTGGAACAATTGGTGGCGGCGAAGTGCGCTACGCGACGATCGACAACGCCGTTCGCCACGTGCCCGAAGCCAATCTCGCGATCGTCTCGGTGCCCGGCGAGTTCGCCGCGCGCGAAGCGAAAAAGGCGCTTGACAACAATCTCAACGTCATGATGTTCAGCGACAACGTCAGCGTCGAGGACGAAGTCAAGCTCAAGCAACTGGCGCACGCGAAGGGGCTCCTGATGATGGGCGCCGATTGCGGTACGGCGATCCTCGGCGGCGTCGGTCTGTGCTTTGCCAACGCCGTGCGCCGCGGCAACATCGGCATCATCGGTGCCTCGGGGACCGGCAGCCAGGAAATCAGCGTGCGCATCCACGACTTCGGCGGCGGCATCACGCAGCTCGTCGGCATCGGCGGTCGCGATCTCTCCGAACAGGTCGGCGGCATCATGATGCTCGACGCCTTGCGCGCGCTCGAGGCCGACGCAGCAACGGAAGTCATCGTCCTCGTCTCGAAGCCGCCCGCCAAGAGCGTCGAGAAGAAGGTGCTCGCCGCCGTCAAGTCGTGTCGCAAGCCCGTCGTCGTCTGTCTCCTCGGCGGGTCGGAAGCGGCCGTTCTCGAAGCCGGCGCGCATTTCGCGAAGACGACCAAGGAAGCGGCGCTCAAGGCCGTGATCCTCGCCGGCGCGAAGGAAGAGGAAATCAACAAGCGCGCGCTCAACCTGCCGCTCATCGCCGAGGTGCGCGCCAAGCTCGCGCCCGGCCAGAGGTACATCCGCGCGCTGCTTTGCGGCGGCACGCTCTGCGCAGAGATGATGTCGCTGACGCGCGAGAAGCACCCGAACGTCTATAGCAACATCGCCAAGGATCCGGCGTATCGCCTCGCCGATGTGAGGCAGAGCCGAGAGCACAGCTTCATCGACTTTGGCGACGACGAATTCACGCGCGGCAAGCCGCACCCGATGATCGATCCATCGCTGCGCACCGAGCGCCTGCTCACCGAGGCGGCGGACCCGGAAGTGGCCGTCATCATCCTCGACTTCATCCTCGGCTACGGCGCGCACGTCGACCCGGTCGGCGTGACGCTGCCGGCGATTCGGCAAGCGCAGGCGATGGCGGCCAAACGCGGCCAGCATCTCGAAATCCTGGGCTACGTGCTCGGCACCGACGCCGATACGCCGTCGCTTGCCGATCAGACGCGCATGCTCAGCGAAGCCGGGGTGACGATCGCCAGCAGCTGCACCAATACCGGGCTTCTGGCCCGCGGTTTTGTCGAGAAGGGGGCCATCTAATGAACGAGATTGAAAAGCTGTTTGCCGGCGTCAATGTGGTAAACGTCGGCATCGAATTTATCAAGGA
This sequence comes from uncultured Propionivibrio sp., assembly GCA_964485725.1. Taxonomy (GTDB): domain Bacteria; phylum Pseudomonadota; class Gammaproteobacteria; order Burkholderiales; family Rhodocyclaceae; genus Propionivibrio. The sequence goes on from CAZALA010000016.1 coordinate 15,330, forward strand.
CGACATCAGGAAGCAGGGCGCGAGCGCGATTCACCTCGATTGGCGTCCGCCGGCCGGCGGCAAGCCCGAAGTGATCGCCGCGCTCGATCGTCTCGCTGAGCCGGGTATCGCCGCGCGCATCGAGAAAGCCAACGCCGAAGCCGTCAAACGCATCACCGAGGCGCACCCGGTGCTCGTCGGTTTCGGCAAAGCCATCGACGTCGTCCCCGGCATGACCGCGAAGACGATTCTGCACGCCGGCCCGCCGATCGAGTGGGCACGCATGAGCGGGCCGATGAAAGGCGCGGTGACCGGGGCGCTCGTCTTCGAAGGCCTCGCCAGCGACATCGAGGAAGCGGCGCGCGTCGCGGCCTCCGGCGAAATTACCTTCTCGCCGTGCCACGAGCACGACTGCGTCGGTTCGATGGCGGGCGTGACCTCGGCCTCGATGACCATGCACATCGTCAGGAACAAGACGCACGGCAACGTCGCCTACACGAATCTCTCCGAACAGATGGCGAAAATCCTGCGCATGGGCGCCAACGACGAGAGCGTGATTGCACGGCTCAACTGGATGCGCGACGTTCTTGGCCCCATGCTCCAGGCCGCACTCGAGCGCGCCGGTGAGATCGACCTGCGCCTCTTGCTCTCGCAGGCCTTGCACATGGGCGACGAGTGCCACAATCGCAACATCGCCGGAACCCTGCTGCTGATTCAGGCGCTGACGCCGCACATCCTGGAGACCGACTTTACGACCGAAGAGAAAAGGCAGGTTTTCGACTTCGTCGCGAGCAGCGACTACTTCTCCGGCCCGACCTGGATGGCGCTGTGCAAATGCGCGCTCGACGCCGCGCACGGTGTGCCCGACAGCACGATCGTCACGACGATGTGCCGCAACGGCGTCGAGTTCGGCGTGCGCGTCAGCGGCATGCCCGGCTTCACCTGGTTCACCGGCCCGGCGCAGCCGGTGATCGGGCCGCTCTTTGCCGGCTACAAGCCTGAGGACGCCGGGCTCGACATCGGCGACAGCGCGATCACCGAGACCTACGGCATCGGCGGTTTCGCGATGGCGACCGCGCCGGCGATCGTCGCGCTCGTTGGCGGCAGCATCAACGAGGCGATCGACTTCTCGATCAAGATGGCCGAGATCACGACGACGCAAAACCCCAACGTGACGATTCCGCTGCTCAACTTTTCCGGCGTGCCGACCGGCATCGATGTGCGCAAGGTCTTGCAGGCCGGCATCCTGCCGGTGATCAATACGGCGATCGCGCACAAGGAGCCGGGAATCGGCATGATCGGCGCCGGCATCACGTACCCGCCGATGCTCTGCTTCGAAAAGGCGCTCCTCGCCTTCAGCGCGGCGCTGAAGCCGTAGGAGCGGGCCTCTGCTGCCCGGGCGGCCGGCTTGCCGGCCGGCCCTCGGGAGGGCAGGGCTGTGGCTGCGTGATCTCTTAAGGCTGCATTAATCGCCGGCGACTGGGGTCCAGATGTTGCGGCAATTCGTTTCGCGCAAGCGCCACGAGGCGACGGCGCCGATTGCGCTCAGCGCGGCGAGCAGCAGAATGCCGCCGTGAAAGTCGCCTGCCGTGTAGAGCCGCGCGCCCGAGGCGCTCATTGCGCCGGCCCAATTGAGGTCCATCGTCCAGCCGAACAGCGGCTGCACGATGGCACCGGCAAGGAAACCGCCGAAATTCGTGAAGCTCGTCGACAGGCCGGAAAGTTCGGGTCGATTGACTTCCTTGGCACATGCCCAGGTCAGCGTGAAACAGGCGGTCAACAGCCCCATCAGCGCGAAGAGGGCATGACTCATCGCGAGCGGCAGCGCGATGCCGGAGAGCCAGACGACCCAGGTCAGCGCGTTCAGGTGCGTCGCCACGATGAGAATGGACTTGCGCCTGCGCATGCGGTCGGACAGGAAACCAAAGCAGACGCAGCCGACGGCAAAGCAGGCGAAATAAAGGCTGGCGTGGCCTGCCGCGAGCGTTCGCGACATTCCGTGCGCCTGCGTCAGGAAGGGGGTTGCCCACAAACCGGCGAAAGCGAGGAAGCTGCCGCAGACGCCGATGTTGATCCACGCGGCAGGCCAGGTGGCGCGATTGCGCACGACCTCGATGAGGTCGGCGCAAGCGGCTCGAAGGTCGAAGCGCGCTTTGCCGGCCTTGGCTTCGACAGCTGGCTGCGGTCCGTCGGCAACGAGCAGCCAGCAGGCGCAGCCGACGATGAGCGAGACCAGGGCCAGCGCGCCATAAACGCTGCGCCACCCGGTCAGTTGCGCGAGCCAGGAGAGCGGCGCGCCCGCCGCCACCGAGCCGACGTTGCCGAACAGCAGACACAGGCCGACGAGGCTCGCAAAGCGGTTCTCGTCGAAGCGCAGGGCGATGAATTTCAACATCGTGATGAAAGTGACCGAGACGCCAAGGCCGATCAGCATGCGCCCGAGGAGCGCCGTTTCAAGCGTCGGCGCCATGCCGAAAAGCACGCTGCCGGCAGCGGAAATGACGCCGCCCACGAGCAGGATCAGGCGCGGACCGAAGAGGTCCACGATGACGCCGGTCGGCAGCTGCATGACGGTATAGACGTAGAAGAAACTTGCCGCGAGGACGCCGAGCGAAGAGGCCGTCGTCGCGAACGACGCGGCGAGGTCCTGGGCAATGCCGGTCGGCGCGTAACGCTGGAAGGACGAGAGGGCAAAGGCAAAACCGACCAGGATCAGGGCGATGTGGCGGCGGCGTCGCGACGGCTCGGGCGCAGGCATGAATTCTCCGTGTCGGGTCGAAGCGGTGGCGGCGGTCGGAAGCTCAAGTCGACGAGGGCCCTCGACCCGTGCGAACAGATCAGCGGCAGGTTGCCGCCATCGCTGCGATGGCCGCGACCGGGACCGTCCGCCTGGCGCAGCGCGACCGCTTCGCCCGCCCGGGCGAAGCGGTCGCAAGCCGCGTCAGCGCAGCGCCGCCGCCTTTGGCCTTTTCGTCAGAGCACCATGCCGCCGCTGACGTTGATGACTTCGCCGGTGACGTAGGCAGCTTCGTCGGACGCGAGGAAGGCGACGACGTTGGCAAGCTCGGCGGCCGAGCCCGCGCGTCCGGCGGCGATCTTGCCGACCATGATCTCCCAGACCTTCTCGGGGACGCCGCGCGTCATGTCGGTGTCGATGAAGCCCGGACAGATGGCGTTGCAGGTGATGCCTTTTTTCGCAAGCTCGCGCGCCGCGGTCTTGGTGAGGCCGACGACGCCGGCTTTCGACGCCGCGTAGTTGGCCTGCCCGAAGTTGCCAAGCCAGCTCATCGACGAAATGTTCACGATGCGGCCGTAGCCTTTTTCGCGCATGATCTGCGCCGCCGCCCGCGTGCAGTAGAAAGTGCCGGTAAGGTTCACGCCGATCACCGCGTCCCAGTCCTCGTCGCTCATCTTGAAGAGCTGTCCGTCGCGGTTGATGCCGGCGTTGTTGACCATGATGTCGACGGTGCCGAAGTTTTCGAGCGTTTTTGCGAACATCGCGGCGACTTCGTTCTTGTCCGCGACGTTGGCCTTGACCGCGACCGCCTTGCCGCCGGCGGCGGTGATCTCGCCGACAACGGCGGCGGCGTTGGCCTCGAGCACGTCGGCGACGACAACGCTCGCGCCCTCGGCGGCGAGCTTTAATGCGATGCCCTTGCCGAGGCCGCGTCCGGCGCCGGTGACAATCGCGACCTTGTTTTGCAGTTTCATCTGGATTCTCCTGGTTTATTGGGCGAAGAGCATTTCACGCAGGCCGTACTGCGCGTCCTGGTAGAGCGAGGACAGCGAGACCTTGAGGTTCTCGGCAATGATCGGCTTGAAATCCATCTGATCGAGCACGTCCTTCTTGAGGTCGATGCCGGGCGCGATTTCGATCAGCACCGGTCCGTCTTTGCGCAGTTCGAAAACGGCGCGCTCGGTGACGAAGAGGACTTTCTGGCCTTTCTTGCGCGCAATTTCACCGTTGAACGAGACCTGCGCGACTTTCTTGACGAGCTTTTTCTCCGACCCCTCCTTGACGATCTTCACCTTGCCGTCGGCAAACTCGACTTCGAGGCCGCGCGCCGTGAACGTCGAGCAGAAGATGACGTAGCCAGCGTTCTGCGTGATGTCGATGAAGCCGCCGCAGCCCGTGCAGCGGTCGCCGAACTTGGTCGCGTTGACGTTGCCCGCGGCGTCCATTTCGCCGGCGCCCATGAAGGTGTAGGGAATCCCCATGCCGTTGTAGAAATCCATCTGCACCGGATGCTCGAGCAGCGCGAAGGTGTTGCGCGCGATGCCAAAATCCGGGCCGCCTTCGGGAATGCCGCCATAGACGCCCGACTCGACGGTGAGCAAGATGTCCTGCGAGAGGCCTTCCTCGGCGGCGATCGCGCCGATCACGTCGTTCGGAATGCCGGTGCCGAGGTTGATCGCGGCACCGGGCTTGATCTCCATCAGCGCGCGCCGGCCGATCACCTTGCGTACCGAGAGCGGCAGGGGCTTGACCGCGGCTTCGGGGATCACGAGGTCGCCGCAGAGCGAAGGGTCGAAGAAGAAGCTGCTCGACTGCCGGTGGTCGACTTCGGGGTTTTCGCAGACGACGACGGCGTCGACGAAATAGCCCGGAATGACGACGCTCTTCGGATGCAGCGTGCCGTTCCTGGCGACGCGCTTGACCTGCACGAGGACCTTGCCGCCGTAGCGCTTGGCCGCGAGGACGGCGCCGATGACTTCGAGCTTCATCGCTTCTTCCTCGAAGCTGATGTTGCCCATCTCGTCGGCCGTCGTCCCGCGCGTGATCACGAAGTCGAGCGGAATTTCCTTGTAGAAAAGGTATTCCTCGCCGCCGTAGTTCATCACTTCGACGATGTCGGGAAGCGCCTGCGTGCGCGGGTTCATCTTGCCGCCCTCGACGCGCGGGTCGATGTAGGTGCCAAGCCCGACCTTGCTCATCTTGCCCGGCAGCCCGCAGGCCATCGAGCGATAGAGCTGAGAGAGCTGGCCCTGTGGCAGGTTGAAGGCCTCGACCTTGTTGCCGGTGATGAGGTCCATCCATCGCGGCGCCAGCCCCCAGTGTCCGCCGATGATGCGCTTTGTCATCTGCTCGTGCGCGAAGTGCTGGATGCCGCCGACGCGGTCGCATTGCCCGGCGGCATGAACGAGCGTCAGCGCGTTCGGCGCCGCGGTTTCGAGGAAGCGTTTTTCGATCGCCTTGTAGATGCTTTCGGCGGCGCAGACGAGCGACATCCCGACCGTCGCCACGGTCGCGCCGCTCGTGATCATCGCGGCGGCTTCGCTGGCGCTGACAAAGTTGGCCTTCATGTGCGCGTCCCTAGAACTGCAGGTTTTCGAAAACGGTCGCGATGCCCTGGCCGCCGCCGATGCACATGGTGACGACGCCGTATTTCACGCCGCGCCGCTTCATCTCGTTCATCAGCTTGACGACGAGAATCGCGCCCGAGGCGCCGAGCGGGTGGCCGAGCGCGATGGCGCCGCCGTTGACGTTGACCTTGTCTTCGGAGACGCCGAGGTCGCGCACGACGGCGACCGATTGCGAGGCGAAGGCCTCGTTGATTTCAAAGAGGTCGATGTCTTTGAGTTGCAGCCCGGCCTTGGCGACGGCTTTCTTCGTCGCCGGCGCCGGCGCGAAGCCCATGATGTCCGGATGATTGCCGGCGACCGCCTGGCTGACGATGCGCAAGAGCGGCTTCACGCCCATCGCGTCGGCTTTTTCGCGGCTCATGACGACGAGCGCGCCGGCGCCGTCGTTGATCCCCGAAGAGTTCGCCGCGGTCACCGAACCGCCTTCCTTGAACGCTGGCTTCATCTTGGCCAGACTTTCCATCGTGATGCCAAAGCGCGGATGCTCGTCCTGCGCGAAGAGCTTCACCTCGCGGCCGGCCTTGATTTCGAGCGGCAGGATCTCATCGACGAACTTGCCGGCCTTGATCGCCGCCTCGGCCTTCTGCTGGCTGGCGAGCGCGTATTCGTCCTGCGCCTGCCGCGAGACGTTGAACTGCGTCGCGACGTTTTCGGCGGTGACGCCGTTGGGGTAGGGGCCCATCGGCCAGGTCAGGATCGAGAGCAGGCCGTCCTCGAGCGTCTCGTGGCCGAACTTGTTGCCGAAGCGGTGCTTGCGGATGTAGTGCGGCAGCATGTTCATGTTCTCGGTGCCGCAGGCGACGACGATGCTGGCTTCGTCGGTCTGGATCGCCTGCACCGCCGAGTTGATCGCCTGCAGGCCGGAGCCGCACTGGCGGTTGACCGAATACGCGGTCGTCTCGAGCGGCAGACCGGCTTTCAGCATGCAGACGCGCGCGATGAAACCGCTTTCGGCGATCTGGCCGACGTTGCCGACGATGACCTCGTCGATGAGCGCGCTTTCAATGCCGCTGCGTTTCACCGCCTCGGCGATGACCTTGGCGCCGAGGTCGTGCTGGTGGTAGTCCTTGAGCGTTCCGCCCATGGTGCCGATCGCGGTGCGCACGCCGCTCACGATGACGACTTCTTTTGCATTCATATCGATTTTCTCCATTAACGATGGCATCGCCATAAATTGGCGGGCTGCGCTGAAGGCTCTCCGCTGCGCGCTCAGTGCTTCCCTTCGGGTTCGCGCCGAATCCTGCGCACACTGCTGCGCACGACGAGTTCGGCGTCAAAAATGATTCGCCTCGGCAAACTTCGGTTGCCCTGCATGCGGTCGAGAACGACCTGCGCCGCCTGCCGGCCCATCTCGACCTGCGGCTGGCGGATCGTCGTCAGCGGCACCGCGCTCATGCCGGCCATCGGGATGTCGTCGAAGCCGGTGACGCTAAGATCGTCGGGAACCTTGAGCCCCTTGTCGATCCACGCCTTGATGACGCCGATCGCCATCAAATCGTTACCGGCAAGGACCGCGGTCGGACGGTGTTTTTCCTTGAGCAGATCGAGTCCGAACTGATAGCCGGTCTCGAAGCGCAGGTCGCCGTAGGCGAACATGCTCTGGCCGCAGGCGATGTCGTGTTCGGCAAAGGCGCGCCGGTAGCCTCTTTCGCGACCGATCGTCGAGGACGATTGCGCGGGCCCCATGAGGATCCGGAAATCGCGATGACCGAGTTTGATCACATGCTCGGCGGCCATGTAGGCACCCTGTTCGTTGTCGAAGGAGACGACGTCGGTGCGAAAGCTGCTGAGATAGCGGTTGAGGAGGACGACCGGGCAGGAGAGCTTCGAGAGATTGGCGACGAGCTCTTCGTTGTCCATCGCCGAAGTCATGATGATGCTGGCAAAACCCAGTTCGCGCGAGACGTTGAGGAAATCGACTTCCTTCTGCGGGTTGTAGGCGCTGTCGCAGAGAACGACGAGGTAGCCCTGGCCGTTGAGCACTTCCTCGACGGCGCGCGTGATCTCGGAAAAGTAGGGGTTGCGGATGTCGCCGACGATCAGGCCGACGACGTTGATCTTGCCGGTGACGAGCCCCTGCGCGAGGCGGTTCGGAATGTAGTTGAGCTCCTTCATCACCGACTGCACGCGAGCGCGCGTCTCGTCATTGACGTTCGGATGGTCCGAGAGGACGCGCGAAACCGTCGATCGCGAAATGCCTGCTTTCGTCGCGATGTCGTTGATGGTGAGCTTCTTTGAGGATTCCTGTTTTTTCATTGGCGGGTGACCATTGGGACCGGTTCCACCGCAGACTCTAAAACTATCTTTTTTGTTTGTCAAATGCCGGCGCTCGCGGACTGGTCGCCAACAGCCAGCGGACGCGGCGCGGCTGCCCGCAGCTCTCTTCGGTCAGCGGGTCGCTCAACACCGGCGCTGCTCCCGAGCAGATGCGGCTTTTCTGCGCTTTCTTTGCGGCACAGATTGACAAGCGAAAATAGAGGTGTTAGCTTTCCCGGACCGTTATGGGAGCGGTACCAAAACTGAAGAAGATGATTGAGCTCGAGAGAGGGGTTTTCCCTGGCGGGTTTTCGCACGATAACCGGCAATCTCAATGGACACGCGCGTGCCGATTGCGGTGGCTTTCAAAGACAGATCACTGAACGAAAGGACGAGACAATGAAGAGGCAGATTTTGCAGCTGAGCGCAGCGGTCGCTGCGGCATTTTCTTTCGCAGTACCGACGTTCGCTGCCGACGACATCAACGTCGCCATGCTCAATCCGATGTCGGGAAGCAACGTCGACGCCGGCCAGCAGGACTTCACCGCCGCCGAACTCGCGGTCGCCGACGTCAACGCGGCGGGCGGAATCAAGGCGCTTGGCGGCGCCAAGCTCAAGCTGATCTCGGTCGATACGACGAGCGATCCGAAGAACGCGGCATCGACCGCCGAGCGCGTTTTCAGCACCGAGAAGATCGCCGGCGCAGTCGGCACCGGGATCAGCGCGCTGACGCTGCCGATCCTGCCGGTCGCCGAAAAGGCACGCGTCCCGATCATCACCAATTCGATCAACGACAAGATCACGGCGCAGGGCTACAAATACACCTTCCAGATCACGCCGAAGGGCAGCCAGTTCGGCAACACGCAAGTCGAGTTCATGAAGTGGCTGAACGAGAAGTACAAGCTCGGGATCAAGGACATCGCCGTCGTCTACGAGAATTCAGGTTACGGCACCTCGACCGCCGACGGCATCAAGGAGATCGCCGCCAAGGCCGGCCTTAACATCGTCATGTTCGAAGCCTATCCGCGCGGCTTCACCGACGCCTCGCCGCTGGTCACGAAGATGAAGGCCTCGGGCGCGCAGGCGCTGTTCCCGATCGCCTACACGACCGACGCCAAGCTGATCATCAATACGATGAAGGCGATGAAAGTCGCGCCGGTCATCATCGGCGGCGGCGCCGGCTTCCTGTGGCCGGCTTTCGCGACCGAAATGGGCGCTTCGGTCAACGGCTTCGTCTCGGTTGCTTCGTGGAACTGGGACTCGAAGAGCGTCACCAGCGATCCCAAGCTCGCTTCGATCCCGGAGCGCTACGAGGCGAAATACAAGACCTTCATGACCGAGCACGCCGGGCCGTCGTACGCCGGCATCATCATGCTCGCCGAAGCGATGGAGAAGGCGAAGTCGGCCGATCCGCAGAAAGTCCGTGACGCGCTCGCCACTTTCAACATGAAGGGCGGCATCGGCGGCTTCATGCAGCCGGGGACGATCAAGATCGACGAGAACGGCTGGAACTCGGTCGTGCAGCCGGTGATGATCCAGTGGCAGGACGGCAAGCCGCGCACGATCTTCCCTGAAGACAACGCCACCCGCGCTTTCCAGAAGTTCTAAACACCGGGGTTCGAGAGGGGCGGGAGAATCGCCCCTCTGTTCTGATTCTTGTTCGAAGGATGGGTAGGGGGGCTTCGTGGGATCATCGATATTCTTGCAGACCACGGTGAACGGTCTGATGATAGGCGGCGTCTATGCGCTCGTCGCCGTGGGGCTGACGCTGATTTTCGGCGTCATGAAAATTGTCAATTTTGCCCAGGGCGAATTCGTCATGCTGGGCATGTATACGAGCTGGATCATTTCGCGGCTCGTCGGCCTCGGCCCGTATGAAAGTCTGCCGATTGCGGCAGTCATCCTGTTCGCGATCGCGTACATCGTTTTCAAATCGATGATCAGTCGCGTCATCGGCAAGAACGACGAGGCGTGCATCCTGCTCACGCTTGGCCTGTCGATCTTCCTGCAGAACATCGTCCTGCTGATTTTCAGCGCCGATTATTTCACCGTCGTCTCCTCACTGAAGGATTCGGTCGTCTCGGCCGGTGACCTGACGCTGACGATGCCGCGGCTCGTCGCCTTCAGCGTCGCTCTCCTGATGGTCGCAGTGCTGACCTTCGTGCTGCAGAAGACCGACACCGGGCGCGCCATGCGCGCCTGCGCCGAGAGCCGCGAAATCGCGACCTTGCTCGGCATCGACCCGATGAAGAGCTTCACGCTCGCCTTCTGCATCGGCATCGTCCTCGCCGGCATCGCCGGCGTCTTGCTGACGCCGATGTTCTACGTCTTTCCCGGCGTCGGCACGCTGTTCAACACGACCGCTTTCGTCGTCGTCGTTCTCGGCGGCATGGGTTCGGTTCCCGGCGCGCTGCTCGGCGGGCTTCTCATCGGCATCGTCGAATCGCTGACCGGCAGCTACGTCTCGCTCGACCTCTCGCAGCTTTCAACCTTCGTGATCTTCCTGATCGTCCTGTTCTTCAGGCCCAGCGGACTGTTCGGGAGGCCCGTATGAAAAACTTCAAAACCTTTGCGCTCGTCCTGGGCGCGATTTTCGCCCTCGGCTTTCCGCTCGTCATCACGCAGACCTACTACGTGCACATCGTCTTCATGGTCTATCTCTTTGCCGCGATCGGCATCGGCTGGAACCTGATCGGCGGCTACGGCGCGCAGCTCTCGCTCGGGCACGCGGTCTTCTTCGCGCTCGGCGCCTACGTTCCGACGCTGCTGATGCTCAACTTCAACATCTCGCCGCTGATCGGCGGTTGCCTTGGCATCGCGCTCGCGGTCGTGGCCGCGGCGGTGATCGGTCTGCCGTGTTTCCGTTTGCGCGGGCCTTACTTTGCCCTCGCCACGATCGCGGCCGGCGAGATCACGCGCACGCTCCTTCTGCACTTCCAGAACGTCACCGGCGGCGCCAACGGCTTGCCGATCCCGTTCAAGGGCGACAATGCGCTCTTCCTGCAGTTCTCGTCGAAAGCGCCGTACTACTACCTCGCGCTCGCCCTGCTCGTCGTCACTTTCCTGATCGCGAGGCACCTCGAGAGGGCCAAGGTCGGACGCTATCTCTCGGCGATCCGCGAAGACCAGGACGCCGCCGAATCGCTCGGCGTCAACACGATGAACATCAAGCTGATCGCTTTCATGATCAGCGCGGCGATCGCCGCGGCGGCCGGGCTGATCTACGCCTTCACGGTCGCCTACATCGACCCCGACGGCGTCTGCAGCATCAACCTCTCGGTGGAGATCGCGACCGTCGTCATCGTCGGCGGAATCGGCAGGCTGTGGGGACCGGTGCTCGGCTCGGCGGTGATCATCCTGCTCACCGAGTTCACCAACATCTATCTCGGCGCGATGCGCAGCGGCGCGAGCCTCGTTCTTTATGGCGCGCTGCTGATCATCGTCATCCTGGTTCGTCCGAACGGTCTCATTTCGCTCTTCGACAAGCCGGCAGCGAACGCGAAGGGAGGAAAGTAGCCGTGGGCACCTTACTTAAAGTCAGCAACCTCAGGAAATCCTTCGGCGGCGTCCATGCCTTGCGCGACGTTTCCTTCGAACTCGGGGAAGGCGAGATCCTCGGCCTGATCGGTCCCAACGGATCGGGCAAATCGACCTTCGTCAACGCGATCGCCGGCGTGCACAAGCCCGACGGCGGCCAGGTCATGCTCGGCGGCGCCGACGTCACCGGTCTCGAACCGGCGGTCATGGCGCGCCACGGCGTCGCGCGCACCTTCCAGTCGTCACGGCCATTCCTCAATCTCACGGTGCTCGAGAACGTCGTCGTCGCGGCGCTCCTGCATGAGCCGAACGCGCGCGCCGCCGAGGCGCTCGCCGTCGAATGCATCGGGCTTGCGGGCCTCACCGACGTGATCGATGTCAAGAGCGCTTCGCTGCCGGTGGAAAAACGCCGGCGCCTCGACCTCTGCCGGACACTCGCGCTGCGGCCGAAGATCATCATGCTCGACGAGTGCCTCGCCGGCCTCAACCCGCGTGAAATGGAAGAGGGCCTCGATCTCGTGCGTTCGCTCAACAAGCGGGGAATCTCGATTGTTTTCATCGAGCACGTGATGAAAGCGGTGTGCTCGCTCTGCCACCGGATCGTCGTGCTGAACCAGGGAGAACTCCTCGTCGAAGGCGTCCCCGAAGCGGTGATGAGAGACCAAAGGGTGATTACCGCGTATCTGGGGGAGGGCTACAAGCATGCTGGAAATTAAGGACCTCGTCACCGGCTACGGTGACATGAAAGTGCTCGACGGGATCTCGCTCTCGGTGGGCGAAGGCGAAACCGTCGCGCTCGTCGGCGCGAACGGCGCCGGCAAGACGACGCTGCTGCGGGCGATTTCGGGACTGATCCCGGTGTGGTCGGGAAGCATCGTCTTCAACGGCAAGGAAACGACGAAGATTCCGGGGCACGAGCTGCCGGCGCTCGGCATCGCGCACATTCCGCAGGGCCGCGGCGTGCTCGGGCAATTGACCGTTTCCGACAACCTGATCCTCGGCGCCTACATCGCGTCGGCGAAACCGCGCCGCGAAGAGACGCTGAAGAAGGTCTTCAAGCTGTTCCCGATCCTCGAGGAAAAGAAGAACCAGCTCGGCGGCTCGCTCTCGGGCGGCCAGCAGCAGATGCTCGCGATCGCGCGCGCGCTGATGAGCCACCCAAAGCTTTTGATTCTCGACGAGCCTTCGCTCGGGCTTGCGCCGATCGTCGTCGACAGCGTCTTTCAGATCATCCGCGACATTTCGGCCGAAGGCGTTTCGATTCTCGTCATCGAGCAGAACCTCGTGCAAGCGCTCGGCGTATCATCGCGAGGGTACGTGTTCGAAACCGGGCGCGTCGCCTTGCAGGGGCCGAGCGAGGAACTGCTCACGAACGATGCGGTTCGCGCGGCTTATCTGGGTCTCTAATCAAATACGGGAGGTTAACAATGGAGCGGATTTTCATTCTCGGTTCGGGCGTCATGGGCACCGGCATCGCGCAGACTTTTGCGCAAAGCGGCTACGAAGTGATCGTCCGCGACCTGCAGCAGGCCATCGTCGACAAGGCGATCGCGGGAATCGGCAAGCGCCTGCAGGGGCAGGTCGAGAAAGAGAAGATCACGGCAGCGAAAAAGGCCGAAATCCTCGCCCGGATCTCGGGAACGACCGACCTCGGTCTCGCTGCCGGATGCAGCATCGTCGTCGAAGCCGCGGTCGAGAACATGGAACTCAAGAAGAAGGTTTTCGCCGAGCTCGACGCGATCTGCAAACCCGACACGATCCTCGCGTCGAATACGTCTTCGCTCTCGATCACCGAAGTCGCTTCGGCGACGAGCCGTCCCGAGAACGTGATCGGGATGCATTTCTTCAATCCCGCGCCGGTGATGAAACTGATCGAGATCATTCGCGGCATGAAGACTTCGCAGGCGGTATTCGACAAGATCAAGGCGGTCTCGATCGCGATCGGCAAGGAGCCCGTCGAAGTTGCCGAAGCGCCGGGTTTCATCGTCAACCGCATGCTCGTGCCGCTCGTCAATGAAGCGGCCTTCATCCTGCAGGAAGGCATCGCCAGCGCCGAGGACATCGATACGGCGATGAAGTGCGGCGCCAATCACCCGATGGGACCGCTCGCCCTCGGCGACCTCATGGGGCTCGACGTCGCGCTCGCCGTCATGGACGTCCTCTTCAAGGAGACTGGCGATCCGAAATACCGCGCGTGCTCGCTGCTCAGGAAATACGTCCGCGCCGGCCTGCTCGGACGCAAGACCGGCCAGGGCTTCTACACCTACTGACGGCGTCGCGGTTCGCGCTCGCCGCGCCTGCGGCGCAGCGCGACGTGGTTGCGGATAAGCTCTCCGGCGCGCACGCGCAAGTCGTCGCCGGGGGCGGCGGCAAGCCAGTTGTTGAAGAGTCCGGTGGTGAAGCTCAGCGTATCGTAGGCCATCGCCTGCGCGTCGCAGCCTTCGCGCAGGCATCCCTTTGCCTGCGCGAGGGCGTAGACCGCCCCGAGCTTGGCGAGAAAGTCGTGGCAGGGCTTGTTGACTTCGTGCAGCACCGCTGCGAACTCGTCGACGTATTCGCAGCGCAGGGACATGATCTCGAAGGTCTGGCGCAGTTTCTCGCTCGCCTCGATGCGGGCGATGAAGGCGGTGAGCGCAGCCTCGATCGCGTCGAGGGGGTTTGCAAGCTCGCCCGCAACGAGCAGCGCATCGACACTTTCGAGTTCGGCGACTCCCTGCTCGCGCACCGCGTGGAAGAGCGCCGCCTTGTTGGCGAAATGCCAGTAGATTGCCCCGCGCGTGCAGCCGGCGGCCTCGGCGACGTGCTCGAGTGAAGTGCGGCTGACGCCGCGCTCGTGAAAAACAGCGCGCGCCGCGTCGACAATCTCGTGCCGCGTCGCCTCGGCTTCTGCCTTGGTTTTCCGGACCATTCTTCTCTCCCGACGGCGTGCTCACGCACGCGTTTTGCCCGCAAGAATTTGAACAAACCGCTCTCGTGGTTAAACACATACAGACATGAATGTATGTATAATCTACCACAGTTCGCCCTCCGGAGTTTCCCATGTTCTTCGCCTCCCTGTCTTCGTCGCTTCTGCCTGCCTTGCTGCCGGCGCGCCCCTGCAGGCTGCCTGCCTGCTCCCGCTTGCTGGCGGTGCTCGCCGCCTGCCTGCTCGCCGCGGCGTGTTCGCAAGGCGACGCCAGCGTGGCCGCGGCGCCGCCGCCCGCCGTGCCGGTGAGCATCGTCGAAGCGCAGCCGACCAATGTGCCGGCGAGCATCGAGCTGATGGCGCAAACAGAAGGCGCCAACGAGACCGAGGTGCGCGCGCGCGTCGGCGGCATCCTGATCAAGCGCCTTTACCAGGAAGGCATGCCGGTCGCCGCCGGGCAGCCGCTGTTTCAGGTCGACCGCGCGCCTTACGAGATCGCGCTCGCCGAGGCGAAGGCGCGCTCCGAGCAGACGGCGCGCGAGGAAGCGCGTCTGAAAACCCTGCTCGCGCAGCAGGCGGTCAGCCGCAAGGAATACGAGGACGCCACCTCCGCCAACGGCGTCGCGCAGGCGGCGACACGGCAAGCCGAACTCAATCTCGCGTGGACGACGGTCAGCGCGCCGACCGCCGGCACTTCCGGCCGCGCGCAGAAATCGGAAGGCAATCTGATCGCCACGGGCGATCTCTTGACGACGATCGTTCAGGGCAATCCGATGTGGGTGCGTTTCGGCCTCTCGCAGTCGGACGCGGCCAACCTGCCCGGCGGGCAACTCAAGCCCGGCGTCGTCAGCGGCGTCGAGCTGATCCTCCCCGACGGCAGCGTCTATGAGCGTCCCGGCAAGATCAATTTCCTCGCCTCGACGATCGATCCGGCGCTCGGCACGCAGCAGCTCAGGGCCGAGTTCGACAACCGCGGCGGCCGCCTGCTGCCCGGGCAGTTCGTGCGCATCCGCCTCGCGCTCGGCGAGCGCAAGGGCGTTTTCCTCGTGCCGCAGGCGGCGATCATGCAGACCGAGCAGGCGCGCCTCGTCATGCTCGTCGGCGAGGGCAACAAGGTCGAAGCGCGGCCGGTCGAGACCGCCGAATGGCGCGGCAAGGACTGGGTGGTGCTGAAAGGCCTGCAGGCAGGCGACAAAGTCATCGTCGATAACCTGATGAAGATCCGCCCCGGCGCGAGCGTCGCGCCGCATCCGGCGCAGGCGCCTGCTGGCGCCGCCGCCGCGACTGCCGCCACTCCCACGACTTCCGCCACTCCCGCTGCCGGCCGCTGAAGCGGCGTCCTGAAAAGGTTTAGTCGATGTCACGCTTTTTTATCAACCGGCCGATTTTTGCCGCCGTCATCTCGATCATCATCGTCATCGCCGGCATCATGGCGGCGCGCGATCTGCCGATCGCGCAGTATCCGGAAATCACGCCGCCGACGGTCGTCATTTCCGCGAACTATCCGGGCGCTTCCGCCGAGACGCTCGCCAAGACGGTCGCCGCGCCGATCGAAGAGCAGCTCTCGGGCGTCGAGGACCTGCTCTACTTCAATTCGACCGCGGCTTCGAACGGCAACCTCGTCATCACCGCCTCGTTCGAGGTCGGCAGCAACGTCGATATTGCGACGGTGAACGTCAATAACCGCGTCAAGATCGCCGAGCCGCGTCTGCCCGACGTCGTTCGCCAGTTCGGCGTCACCGTGCAGAAGCGCTCGAACGACATCCTGCTCGTAACGACGCTGGTCTCGCCCGACAACACGCTCTCGCCGCTCTTTCTCTCGAACTACGCGCTCGTCAACGTGCTCGACGATCTGAAACGCATCCGCGGCGTCGGCGACGCGCAGATTTTCGGCGCGCTCGATTACTCGATGCGCGTCTGGCTCAAACCCGACCGCATGGCGCAGCTCGGCGTGACGACGACCGAGATCGCGAGCGCCGTCGGCGCGCAGAACCGACAGAACGCCGCCGGCAAGATCGGCCAGGAACCGGCGCCCGCCGGCCAGCAACTCGTCTATACGGTGACCGCCAAAGGCCGGCTGTCCACGCCCGAGGAATTCGGCAATATCATTATCCGTTCGGACCCCGCCAAGGGCGCCCTGTATCTCAAGGACGTCGCGCGCATTGAGCTTGGCGCGCAGAACTACGACGCGAGCACTTCGCTGATGGGCAAACCCGTCGTCGGCGTCGGCGTCTTCCTGCAGTCGGGCGCGAACGCGCTCGAAACCGCCGAACTCGTGCGCCGCCGCATGGAGGAGCTCAAGGCGAAGTTTCCCGACGGCATGGACTACGTGATTCCCTTCGACACGACGAAGTTCGTGCAGGCGTCGATCACCGAAGTCATGCATACGCTCGCCGAAGCGCTGGCGATGGTCGCCCTCGTCGTTTTCGTTTTCCTGCAGAACTGGCGCGCCACGCTGATCCCGCTCGTCGCCGTGCCGGTCTCGCTGATCGGCACCTTTGCCGGCCTCTGGGTCTTCGGCTTCTCGATCAACACGCTGACGCTGTTCGCGATGGTGCTCGCGATCGGCATCGTCGTCGACGATGCGATCGTCGTTCTCGAAAACGTCGAGCGCCTGATCTGGGAAGAGAAGATGGCGCCACGCGCAGCGGCGATCGCAGCGATGCGCGAAGTGCAGAGCGCCGTCGTCGCGATCGTCCTCGTGCTCTGCGCGGTCTTCATCCCGGTCGCTTTCCTCGGCGGGATTGCCGGCAAGCTCTACCAGCAGTTCGCCATCACCGTCGCCATCTCGGTGACGATTTCGGGCATCGTCGCGCTGACGCTCACCCCCGCGCTGTGCGCGCTGCTCTTGCAGGAGAAGCACGTGGAGGTGCGCTTCTTCAGGCCTTTCAACCGCGCATTCGAGGCCGTGACGCGCCGCTATACCGACCTCGTCCACCGTACGCTGCACCACCGCATCATCGGGACGATCGCCTGCGTGATCATCGTCGCCGGCTGCGTGCTGATGTTCCGCGCCGTTCCCGGCGGCTTTGTCCCGGCCGAGGACCAGGGCTATCTGATCAGCGCGCTGATGCTGCCCGACGGCGCCAGCCTGCAGCGCACGCGCGCGACCGGACAGGAGTTCCAGGGCATGCTGACGCAGGATCCGGGCGTCGACAAGGTCTTCGTCATCGCCGGCAACGACATCATCGGCGGCGGCGCCAAGTCGAACGCGGGCACCGTCTTCATCCCGCTCAAGGACTGGAGCGAGCGCCAGACCGACGCCGACACGCTCGCCAAGAAGTTCTCGGGAATGGGCATGGGCCTGCCCGACGGGCTTGCCCTCGTCTTCAACCCGCCGGCAATTCGCGGTCTTGGCGCCGCCGGCGGTTTCGAAGCCTACGTGCAGGCGCGCGGCGACGCCGATCCGCACCACCTCGCCAAGGTCGTTTCGGACTTCATCGAGGCGCTGAAAAAGCGCCCCGAACTCGTCGGCATCAACACCTTCTTCCGGCCGTCTTCGCCGCAGCTCTACGTTGAAGTCAACGAGCAGAAGGCGATCGCGATGGGGGTCTCGGTCTCCGACGTCTACCTGACGCTGCAGGCGGCGATGGGCTCGCTCTACGTCAATGACTTCAACATCAGCGGTCGCACCTACCGCGTCCAGCTGCAGGCCGACGCGGCCTACCGCGCACAGCCCGAGGACCTCGGCCGTCTCTACGTGCGCACGAACGCCGGCGCCATGGTGCCGGTGTCGACGCTGATCAGCGTCAGGACGATCGTCGGCCCCGAGCAGCTCGAGCGTTTCGGCGGTTTTCTCGCCGCCAAGGTGCTCGGCAGCTCGGTCGCCAAGGTCAGCACCGGCGACGCGATCAAGATCGTCGAAGCGGTCGCCAAGGAAACGCTGCCGGCCGGTTACGAGCTCGCCTGGACCGGCCAGGCCTTCCAGGAGAAGCGCACGGGAACGGCTTCGGCGCTGGCTTTCGTCTTCGGCATCGTGATGGTCTTTCTGATTCTCGCCGCGCAGTACGAGAAATGGTCGCTGCCGCTCGCGGTCATCCTCGCCGTGCCGTTTGCGCTCTTCGGCGCGCTTGCCGCCGTGATGATTCGCGGCATGCCCAACGACATCTATTTTCAGATCGGTCTCGTCGTCCTGATCGGGCTGGCCGCCAAGAACGCGATCCTGATCGTCGAGTTCGCCGCGCAGAAGCGCGCGCAGGGAATGCGCGTGCGCGAAGCGGCGCTCGAAGGCGCGCGCCTGCGCTTCCGGCCGATCGTCATGACTTCGCTCGCTTTCATCCTCGGCGTCTTCCCGCTCGTCAAGGCTTCCGGTGCCGGCGCCGCGGCGCGCCGCTCGATGGGCACCGGCGTCTTTGGCGGCATGATGGCGGCGACTTTCATCGCGACGATCTTCATTCCGATGTTCTTCAGCTGGCTTTCGTCGCGGCGGCCGCAGGCGCAGCCCGGGCCGCAGACGCCGCCGCTCGCAGACGCCGCACGCGAGGAGAGTCTCTGATGGCCGCCTTTGCCCGAAATCGCTTGCCGCGCGCAGGCGCGAGCGCGCTCGTCGCAGCGCTCTTCGTTTCCGCTTGCGCCGTCGGCCCCGACTACGAGCGGCCGGGTGTCGCCTTGCCGGCGACGTATGAAGCGAGCGTCGCGAACGACGCCATGACCGCCGCCGTGCAAAAGGACTGGTGGCGGCTCTTTGGCGATGCCGCGCTCGATGACCTTGTCGCGCGCGCGCTCGCGGCCAACAACGATCTGCTCATCGCGCTCGCCCGCGTCGAGGAAGCCGAAGGACTCGCGCGCGAAGCCGGCGCGAGCTACTTCCCCGAAATCAATTTTCGGGCGGGCGCGGCGCGCACCGAGGTATCGAACCAGAATGCCGCGCCAGCGCCGGCCGGCACGCCGCGCCTGCGCGATACCCGCAGCGTCGGCGTTAACACTTCCTTCGAAATCGACCTCTGGGGCAGGCTGCGCCGCGCCAACGAAGCGGCGCGCGCCGAGCTTCTCGCGAGCCGCTACGCGCGCGACACCGTCGAGCTTTCGGTCGCGAGTCTCGTCGTCAGCAATTATCTTGCCTTGCGCGCCGCGGACGCCGACCTCGTGCTGACGCGAAGCACGCTCGAGAGCCGCACGCGCGCGCTCGCGATCGCCAGGAGCCGGCTCGCCGGCGGCGCCGCTTCGCCGCTTGACGTGCATCAGGCCGAGGGCAGCGTCGCTGCCGCTGAAGCGCAGCTCGCCGATCTGCGGCGCGCGCGCGCTCTCGCCGAAAATGCGCTGGGACTTTTCACCGGCACGCCGGGGCTGGCGATTGCCGCCGGCGACTTGCGCGCGCTGCCCTTGCCGCCGGTGCCGCCACCCGGCTTGCCCTCGTCGCTGCTCAATGCGCGGCCCGACATTCGCCAGCAGGAGGAGGCGCTGATTTCGGCGAACGCGCAAATCGGCCTCGCCAGGGCCGCGATGTTTCCGACGCTCTCGCTCACCGGCACGCTCGGCGCCGAAAGCGCTGCGCTCTCGAATCTGTTCTCGACCGGCGCGTCGGTGTGGTCGCTCGGCATGAACCTGGCGCTGCCGATCTTCGACGCCGGCCGCAATGCGGCCCGCGTCGATCAGGCGAGCGCGCGTCAGCAGCAAGCCTTTTACGCGTATCGCAGGACGGTGCAGACGGCGTTCAAGGAAGTCAAGGACGCGCTCGTCAGCCTGCGCGAGAGCGGCGAGAACGAGCTCGCGCAGGAGCGCCGTGTACAGGCCGCGCAACGCACGCTCGAACTTGCGCAGTTGCGCTACGCGGCCGGTTACGCGGCTTTTCTCGAGGTCCTCGACGCGCAGCGCGCCGCCAACGACGCGCTGCTCGCGTATGTCGCCACGCGCCAGGCGCGGCTCAATTCAGCGGTCGATCTGTTCAAGGCCCTGGGCGGCGGCTGGAGCGACGACTTCAAGAGCGAGTCGCTGCAGAACGCGCGCCTCAAGCCGCCGGCCTGAGCGGAGCAGCGGCCGCTGCTATTTGAGCGAATGCAGGCCGATGATATTGCCTTCGGTGTCGAAGACGAGCGAAATGAAGCCGTATTCCCCGATCGCCTGCTTGCGCTTCTGCACTCGGCCGCCCGCGCTCTTCACGCGCGACTCCTCGAGCGCGCAATCCTCGCAGCCAAAATAGACGAGCGTGCTGTTGCCGCCGGAAGGGAAGTCGTCGTATTTGACGAGCGCCCCCGGCGCGCCATGGCCGCCTTTGACGATCGGGAAGCCGAGCATTTCGATCCCGCTGCTACCGGACTGGCCGAGCTTCTCGAGCTTGACCTGAAAAACCGTTTCGTAGAATTTTTTCGCGCGCTCCAGATTCTGCACGTAGATCTCGAACCAGCTGACGGGGTTTCTTTCCATGGAGGGCTCCTTGGTTGGCTTCTTGGTTAGCTTTTTCGTGGGCTCCGGCTTGGATGCGCTGAGCGGCGATTTGTTGCAATCGCGCGCAAAAGCGGCGCGCCGACCGGCATCGGCTTAACCGGCGCCGCGGCGCGACGCAAGATCATCGCGGTCGGTTGCGCGCGCCGTGGCCTTTGGGCGCTGCGCACGGGGCCGCGGCCCGGTCCGCGGCGCCGTCATGAAACTTGCCGCAAAGTTTGTTGACCAACTCAGCGTGACCGGCGCCCCGACGCGGTCACGCCGAGATGGTCCACAATTCGCGGTCCGTGTGCGAGGGGGCGTATGAAGCGAACGGCTCTATACAGCAGTGCCCGAACGAAGCGTGTCGAAGCTCGAGTTGAGAGCGAAGCTGCGGGCGAGCCCTCGTCCCCCTCCGCCGGCGTATTGCCGACCCCCGCTGGCAGTGCTGCGCCGCTGCCCACCTCGAGCTGGCGGCAGACGCTGCGGCGCAGCGCGCTGCCCGGCCTCGTCGCTTTCCTCGTTGCTGTCGTCGCTGTCGTCGGCCTCGAGCGCTATCGTGGTCAGGCTAACGTCGTCATCACGCAGCAGGACATCGACCGCGCGGTGCGCGAGTCGCTCGAGAAAAAACCCTTGCCGTCGAAGGCCGCCAAGGCTTACGAAGTGATCCGCCCGTCGGTCGTTCGCGTCACCGGATTCGACCCGCCGCGCGGCGAAGGCACGCCGAGGCCGCTCTCGAAAAACCCCGCCGACAAGGACCAGTCCGAAGACGCCAAGGCTTCGGTCGGTACCGGCGTCATCATTACCGACCAGGGCGCCATCCTGACGAACCTGCACGTCGTCAGCGGCACGAGCCGGATCGTCGTGAGCTTTGCCGACGGCAGCAAATCGGAAGCAACCGTCAAGGGGGTCGATCCGGATAATGACCTCGCTGTCCTGCAGCCGCGAGTCCTTCCCGACGACCTGCAACCGGCCACGCTGGTGACGACCGGCGACCTCAATCCCGGCGACGAGGTGCTCGCCGTCGGCTTTCCTTTCGGCTTCGGTCCTTCCGCCTCGGCCGGCGTCGTTTCGGGGCTGCGCCGCGAGTTCTTTTCGGCCGACGGCAAGCGCGCGCTCTCCAACCTGATCCAGTTCGACGCCGCCGCCAATCCCGGCAACTCGGGCGGGCCGCTCGTCAACATGAACGGCGAGGTGCTCGGCATCGTGACGGCGATTCTCAACCCGCTGCAGCAGCATTTCTTCGTCGGCCTGGGCTTCGCCGTCCCGATCGAAAATGCGGCATCGGCGGTCGGTGTGCCACCTTTCTGACTTTCTTTCCAACGCAGCGTCGAAGCAGGGAGCCCAAGCGATATGAAGAGCGGAGAACTGACTCACGGCGAGGTTGCCTCGCTGATGGAACGCATCCTCTACGAGGTCAAGAAGCTGATCGTCGGGCAG